>JAPPNM010000060.1 GCA_028873825.1 Gemmatimonadota bacterium
CCAGCAGTCCGTGGATGAAGCCGCCCGAGCACCGAGATCGGAGAGGCGCCGGGCCGGCAAGGCTGTGCGATCGACCGTCCGCGGAGAAACGCCGCGTCGCGTTCGCGCGCTGCCGCCGGGTGTCTCCGCGGGTTGCCGAACCCGGACCAGAACGAGTCCGCCGTCTTCGATATGGGCTCCCTTGAGTCCCCCGAACGCCGGAAGCAGGACGGCGGACCCGGGCGCGCCGGGTGGCACCTCGTGGCCCAGCGCGGCCAGGATCTCCGGGAGAGAACTCGGGGGAACCGGCCAGCCCTGCAGCTCGACGCCCGCGATCAGGAGCAGCGTGCCCTCTTCGCTCGAAGGCAGGAGCGAACCGACGACCAGGACTTCGACCGTGTCGGGCAACAGACCGCCGACGCCCCCCAGCCGCGCGAGCTCGGGGATCTCGTCCGGCAGCACCCCGGCCCTCAGCTCGACGCGCTCCTCCGCAAAGGAGACGCTCGGCTCCACCACGCCGCCCGGGAGCATCCCGGGGGTGGAGTACCGCAGTAGGGACGACACCTCCGCGGACTCGAGCCTAAGCTCCGGCTCCTCCGAAACCCGGAACTCCCGGATCCTCGCGGTGGCCCGCGCCGCGGTTTCCGGCGCGACCGGCAGCCCGGCCGTCTCGTCATGTCCGATTCCCAGTCTCTCCTCCGCCCAGGGGAAGATCGCGTGACCCCATTTCCATCCCGAGTAGGCGACCGCGACCGCCGCTACCGCCAGAACCGCCCTGGTCACGAGTCTCTTGAATGTCCTGCCCATCGGCGGTGCCTTCCTCCCCTGCGCCCGAGGACGACTTCGTGAACGTTGGCGTAACGGGGCCCTTCCGGAAACAGGTCGCTGCGGACGAGATGCACCGTCGCAACCGCGAACCCCGGGTCGTCCGGCGGGAAGTCCCCCGCGACTCCGGCGCGAAGGCGGTCTCCGGCCGCGCCGGCGCCTCTGGTTCTTCCTACCGTCATATGGGGGAAGAAGGTCCTGTCTTCGCGGTCGATGCCCGCTTTCGCAAGTTCCCCGTCGAGGGTCTCGCGCAGCCGAAGCAGGGCGGCGGCCCGAACGCCCACCCAGTACACGCGGGGGGATCCGCGCCGGGGAAAGGTTCCCGCGCCGGCGAGCTCGGCGTGGAAAGGGGGGATTCGCCGCATCGCGTCCGCCGCCGCAACCCGGCGGCGGAGGTCGTCCGTGGAGGTGTCACCCATGAAGCGAAGCGTGACGTGGAGGCGCTCCGGCGGCACCCAGCGCACTCCGGGAACGGACTGCCGCAGGGGAGCCAGGGAGCGCCAGAGTCTCTTTCGCGCCTCTAGCGGCGGCCACACCGCGAAGAACAGGCGAAGCCCGTTCAAGCCACCGGCACGGCCACCGGCCGGAGCACCGCGTCCGCCGCCCGCACCGACGCCTCGACGCCTTCGCGCGTCGACGCCCAGCCCAGGGAGAAGCGAACGGCTCCGCCCTCGGACGTTCCGAGGATTCGGTGGACTTCGGGCGCGCAGTGGAGCCCGGCGCGGGTCTGGATCCCGTGCTCACGGTCGAGCCGTCCCGCGAACGAAGCCGAGTCCATGCCGGCCGCCGTCACGGTGACGACCGGAACGCCGCGAGGCGCGGGCGGCGACAACACCCGAAGTCCCGGCACCGACGACATTCCGTCGAGGAGCTCGGCCTTCAGGGCCATCTCGCGAGCGTGCAGCGCGTCCACCCCCCGTCTGGCGAGGAACCGGCAGCCCGCCAGGAGCCCGGCCAGTCCGGCCGGGTTTCCGGTCCCGGCTTCCAGCCGGTCGGGCATGGCCGCGGGCATGCGCCGGTTCCGGGAATCCCCTCCGGTGCCGCCGCGGAGGAACGGGCGGATCTCCAACCCTTCCCTCACCCAGAGACCGCCGGTGCCCTGGGGACCGAGAAGGGCCTTGTGACCGGTGAAGGCCACGACGTCCGCACCTTCCGCGGAGAGGCTGCGGCTCGAGTGTCCGGCCGACTGCGCCGCGTCCACGACGACCGTCGTTCCCCCGGCACGAGCGATCTCGGCGAGGGCCCGCAGCGGCATGGTGGTCCCGAGCACGTTGGAGGCGGCGTTCACCACCAGCACGCGAGCACCGTCCAGAAGCCTGGCCGCCTCGTCCAGGTCGACCCCGCCGCCGGGACTCCCCGACAGCATGCGAACCCGCACTCCCCGCCGCCGGGACAGGTAGTGGGCGGGCCGCAGCACCGCGTTGTGGTCGTACTGCGAAACGACCAGGGCGTCGCCTTCGCCGAGCAGACCCCACAGCGCCGCATTCAGGGCGTGGGTGGCGTTCTGCATGAAGGCGATCCGGCCCGGGTCCCCGGGCAGGCCCATGACGCGCGCGAGTTCGCGCCGGCAACGGAACGCCAGGCGCGCCGCCTCCATCGCCCCCGAGTGCCCTCCGCGGCCGGGCGAGCAGCCCACGCCCGCAAGGAACCCGGCGACCGCTTCCGCCACTTCCGGGGGGCGCACCGCCGATGTCGCGGCGTAGTCCATGTAGTGTCCCATGCCACGACTCCTCTCGTCGGCTGTCATTGGGGGCACGGTATTCCATGGCTCAGGCTAATCGGAGGGGGACGGGGCGGACAAGGGGAAACTCCCCGTCAAGCGAGCGGGGAACGCCCCCGAGTTCGCGGGCGGCGACGACGCGCGGCTTCCCTGAAGCCCCGCCCGAAGGCGGAGCGCCTCGGCGATTTCTCGCTCGCCCAGTCCCTCCCTGCCCTCGTGGTCGGCGATGGTCCGCGCGACTCTCAGGGTCCGGTGGACGGAGCGGGCGGACAGGCGGAATCTGCCGACGCCGCGTTCCAGAAGCCTGTCTCCGGCCTCGGTCAGCCGGCACACCTTCATGACATCGCGCGCCGGCACCAGCGCGTTCACCGCGCCGTCCGCCTTGAAGCGCGCCGCCTGCCGGCTCCTCGCGTCGAGAACCCGTTCCCTCGCGGCGGCCGAGTTCAACCCGGGCGTCCCGGGCGGGGCCGCCAGTTCGTTCCAGCTGACGGGACCCACCTGCACGTGCAGGTCGATGCGGTCCAGCAACGGCCCGGAGAGGCGGTACCGGTAACGGGCGATGTCGCGGTCGGCGCAGATGCAGTCGTCGCCTCCCCGGCCGCAGGGACAGGGATTCATGGCCGCCACGATCTGGAACCGGGCCGGAAAGGTGACGGTGTGGCGGACCCGGGCGATGCGCACGCGGCCGGACTCCATGGGTTGCCGCAGGGTCTCGAGAACGTCCCGCCGGAACTCGGGCAGCTCGTCCAGAAAGAGCACCCCCAGATGGGCGAGGCTGATCTCGCCCGGGCGGGGCGGATTGCCTCCCCCGATGAGCCCCCCGGCCGAGATCGTGTGGTGTGGGGCCCGGAAGGGACGGTCGGTCTTGACCGGATGGTCGCCGTCGAGCAGGCCCGCGACCGAATGGACCCGGGTAACCTCTAGCGACTCCGCCTCGGCGAGCGGCGGCAGAAGGCCCGGAAGGCGCCGGGCCAGCATCGTCTTTCCGCCCCCGGGCGGGCCCGACATGAGAAGGCTGTGGCCTCCCGCCGCCGCGATGACCAGAGCCCGCTTGGCGAGGGGCTGTCCCCGCACGTCGCGGAGGTCGGGATGGCGCTTGGAGACGTTCGCCGCGGCCGGCGGCGGCGGGGGCCGCGGCTCCAGTTCGCCTCGCAGCAGCCCGACGACTTCCTCCAGGGAGCTCACGCCCACGACGTTCACGCCGGGTACCGCCGCCGCCTCCCTGGCGTTTCCCGAGGGGACGAACAGCCGTCTGCGTCCCTGCGCCCGGCAGCTCATGGCCAATGCGATGGCACCCCGGATCGGGCGCACCGAGGCGTCGAGGCCGAGTTCTCCCACGAAACCGCAACCCTCGAGCGCCGGCGCCGGCACGTGCCCCAGGGCGGCCAGAAGCGCCACCGCCACGGGAAGATCGAAGCCCGACCCCGACTTGGTAAGGTCGGCCGGGGCCAGATTGACGGTGATTCGCCGCGGCGGCAGAGGCATCCCGCTCTGCGCCAGCGCGGCGAAGACCCTCTCCTTGCCTTCGCGCACGGCCCCCGCCGGGAGTCCGACTACGGTGAAGATCGGGAGGCCCGTCTGGACCTTCACCTCCACCCTCACCGGCCGGCCCTCGACGCCGTGGACCCAATAGGAGTGCACAACTGAGAGCATCGCTACCTCTATCGACGTGATCCGGCGGCCCGCGGCGGGGAAGTCCCGGACCCTCGCGGGCCGAGGTGGCGCTTCGCCGCCGGGGCGGGGGCGTTCGGGCCGGGGGTCCCGCCGCGCGCGAATCCGCCGGCCGGAGGCGCCGCGTGCAGTTTACCGCCGCTCGGTGGGCGTTGGAATGCGAAAATCGGCCAACTTCGCCTGGCCGGGCCCCCGGCCAGGAACCGGCTCCGCTGCCGGGACCGGCCCCGGGACGCCCGTCGCGGAACCGGGGGACGCGGAGCCGGGACTGGCGAAACCGGCGCCCGCGCTGCAAGTTGGTCGCGCTCTTGACGGGGGAGAAACATCGATGACCATCGCGATCATGGCCGAGCGCCGGCCGGGGGAGCGCCGCGTGGCGCTCGTGCCCGCCGCCGTGCGGCACTACCGCAAACGAGGCTGGGAGCTCCGGGTCGAGTCCGGCGCGGGGAGGGCCGCCTCCTTTTCGGACCGGGACTTCGAAGAGGCGGGGGTCGCCGTGGTCGGCGGCCTGGAGGCGCTCCTCGACGGCGCCGGAGCGGTGCTGAAGGTCCAGCCCCCCACGGCCGGGGAGGTGGCCGCCCTGCCGCCCGGATGCGTGCTCGTCTGCCACCTCGACCCCCTCGGCCCGCCCGGGACCGTCGAGGCGCTGGCGGCCCGGGGCGTGACGGCCTTCGCCGTCGAGCTCGTTCCGCGAATCACGCGCGCGCAGAGAATGGATGTCCTCTCCTCCCAGGCCACTGTCGCGGGGTACAAGGCGGTTCTGAACGGCGCCTGCGCCATGACCCGCTTCCTTCCCATGCTGACCACGGCGGCGGGCACGGTCCGCCCCGCCAAGGCGTTGATCCTGGGGGCGGGGGTGGCGGGTCTGCAGGCGATCGCGACGGCCCGGCGGCTGGGAGCGGTCGTGTCGGCCTTCGACATCCGGCCCGCGGTGAAGGAACAGGTGGAGAGCCTCGGCGCGAAGTTCCTGGAGGCCACGCTGGACGAGGGCAGCGAGGACGAGGGGGGCTACGCGAAAGCGCTCTCGGAAGAGCAGCACCAGCGGGAACTCGAGCTCATCGCCGCCCATATCCGCGACCACGACCTGGTCGTCACGACGGCCCAGATCCCCGGAAGAGCCGCCCCCGTTTTGATCACGGACGAGATGGTGTCCGCCATGCGGCCCGGCAGCGTGATCGTGGACCTGGCGGCCTCGGAGAGCGGCGGGAACTGCGAGGCGACGGTCGCCGGCCGGTCCGTCGAGCGTCACGGAGTCACCGTCATGGGCCCCGCGAACCTGCCGGCCGAGGTGCCCTACCACGCCAGCCGGATGTACGCCCGCAACCTCGCCGCCCTCGTCGACCACCTCTTCGACGAAGACGGCGCGATCGACCATGACGACGAAATCACGGCCGCCGCCTGCGTGACCCGCGGCGGCGAAATCACCAACGAGCGCGTGCGGAGCAATCTGGCCTCCGCCGCGGAGCAGAAGGCCCATGGGTGAATTGCTGATCGGCCTGTACGTCTTCGTACTGGCAACCCTCGCCGGGAGGGAGGTGATCTCGAAGGTCCCCCCCACGCTGCACACCCCCCTCATGTCCGGCGCCAACGCCATCTCGGGGATCGCCATCGTGGGAGCCCTGGTCGTGACCGGGGCCGCGGACACGCCGTGGGTCAAGGCGCTCGGGATCGCAGGGATCGTCATGGCCACCGTCAACGTCGTGGGCGGCTTCATGGTGACCGACCGCATGCTCCGGATGTTCAGGAAGCGCTGAGGCCGTCGTGAACACTTCCGTCATCGCCCAAGTCGCATACCTGGTCTCGGCGATCCTCTTCGTCTCGGGGATCAAGCAGCTTTCGTCGCCGGCCACGGCCCGGTCCGGCAACGCGCGCGCGTCCGTGGCCATGCTGCTGGCCATCGCGGTCACCCTCCTCGACAACGAGATCCTCGACTGGGCCACCGTGGCGGCCGCGGTCGTCGCCGGCGCCGTTGTCGGAGGCGTGTTGGCCCGCACCATCCGGATGACCGCCATGCCGCAGCTGGTGGCCGTCTTCAACGGCTTCGGGGGCGGCGCCTCGGCGGCGGTCGCCGCGGCCGAGTTCGTGCGGCTGGGCGCAAGCGGCCCCGGCCCGGGCACGGGCGTCACCATCGTCCTCAGCACGCTCATCGGCGGGGTCACCTTCTCCGGCAGCCTGATCGCCTTCGGCAAGCTCCAGGGAATCGTGACCGGCAAGCCCGTCACCTTCCCCCTGCAGAAGGCCCTGAACGCCCTGCTGTTCCTAGGCGTGCTCCTGGTCGGCGCGTGGCTGGCGCTGGTCGGCATCGGTACCGGCGACCACTCCTGGTTCGCGCCGATTGCGGTCGACATCGGCCACGGCTTCTTCGTGGCCCTCGTGGCGGGCGCGCTCGTCCTCGGCGTCCTTCTCGTCATCCCGATCGGCGGCGCGGACATGCCGGTGGTGGTCTCGCTGCTCAACTCGTACTCGGGGCTGGCGGCGGCGGCCACCGGATTCGTGCTGGGCAACATGATGCTGATCATCGCCGGGTCGCTGGTCGGTGCCGCCGGGCTGATCCTCACCCAGCTCATGTGCAAGGCGATGAACCGGTCGCTCGGAAACGTGGCCTTCGGAGCGTTCGGCACGGACGGCCCCGCGCTGGCGGCCAAGACCGGCGAGCGCCCGGTGCGCGACGTCGACGCGGAGCAGGCGGCCATGGTCCTCGCCTACGCCGGCTCGGTGGCGGTCGTGCCGGGATACGGCCTCGCCGTCGCCCAGGCGCAGCACGAGCTGAAGAAGGTGTGCGACCTGCTGGAGGAGCGGGGCGTCCGGGTGCGCTTCGGCGTTCACCCGGTGGCGGGCCGCATGCCGGGGCACATGAACGTCCTGCTGGCGGAGGCCGACGTCTCGTACGACAAGCTCCTCGACCTCGACGACATCAACGCCGAGTTCGACACGACCGACGTCGTGCTAGTCGTGGGCGCCAACGACGTGGTGAACCCGGCCGCGCGCGATCCCGATTCGGTGATCGCGGGGATGCCGATCCTGGACGTCGACAAGGCCCGCACCGTGATCGTCATGAAGCGGTCGCTGAGCCCGGGCTTCGCCGGGATCGACAACGACCTCTTCTACATGGAGAACACGCTGATGTTCTTCGGCGACGCCCGGCAGCAGATGTCCGAGCTGGTGAAGGAGGTGCGGGAGGCTTAGCAGGCCGTATGTGGGCGCCCCGATATGGGCAAGCCTGATTTGCGAACCGAGTCGGTGGCAGACTGGTCAGGTACTGTCGTGTGTCCGGCCTCTTGGTGCGGCGCTCGTTGGCCGCGGGCCCGTATGGTGTTCGAGATTGGATCCAAATCGTGGAAGCGGGCTCGAAGACCCTCGGCTGCTAGCTGAGCTACGGGGGCATCGGCGTGGCCGAGGTCGTCCGGCTGGCCAACGCCCGTTGCGACCAGGAGAACGTGGTGGCGCAGCTGAAGAGCGGTGTGGGCGCGATGCGGGTCCCGGTCTACGACCTGGTGAGCAACTGGTCCTACATGGCGATGGCGGCGCTGGCGTGGAACCTGAAGAGCTGGTTCGCCCTGATGACGCACTACAAGGCGGACCGAAGGAAGTACGTCGCGATGGAGTTCAGGACGTTCGTTCGCGAAATGATCCTGCTGCCCTGCCAGGTCATCCGCCGGGCCCGGCAGACGACGCTCCGCATCATCGGTTGGCAGCCCTCGGCCGACCGGCTGTCCTTCGAGGACGCGATCCGGAAACGCGGTGTCGCTCGGCGGCGATTTCGGCACGCTCGCAGCCATCGCGGGCTCCATCGCGGAGGCGCTTCCGGAGACAACATCCAGGCCTGGCGGAACACGTCGTCGAAGAGGTACGGCCCGCCGTCCGGACCGTGCGCCCGTCGCCATCGCCGGCAAATCCCACCTGGACGCCCATCCCCGACATGGTCTATCAGGGCCTTCGTCGGAAGCGTCAGCACCACCTCGCCGCCGTCGATGGCCCCCCGCGCCATCCCCCCGGATCGCCAGCTCGACGCCCACGTCCGGCGTCAGGGGGCCGGTGGTCGAGATCGTCAGCCCCATGCGGTCGTCGGTTGGATGGACGAGGACGGCGGTCGGTGTGTCGGCCTCCTCCGTCGCGGGCTTCCAGCCCCCGTCGGCCAGCGGGTGGCCGTCGGTCGCCAGGCCCGTCTCGACGTCCTCGACGAGCGGCCCGGAGCCCTATCGGGCCCGGACCCGCGCGACGAACTCTTGGCTGTGGTCTGGGAGTACGCTCACCACGGTCACGCGCACGGAGTCCGCCGCCTCGCGGGCGGCGATCCCGAGGGTCGTGAGATCGGCCGCAATCCAGACGGCGACCGCCGGGCCGGACGACGTGGCCTCGAAGATGGGAATGGGGCCGTGGTAGGGGTCGTCCCTGAAGCCTTCCACGCATCCCGGCGGGAGGCGGTAGTAGCCCCTGAGGTCCACTTTCACCGTGTCCCCGACCAGCATGTCGCGGTCCGGCAGCTCGCGCTCTATCGGAGAGCGGTTCCCGTCCGTGCGCAGAGGGTGCCCGGTAGCGGAGTTGCAATCGGCACCCGTGTGCCAGCAGGCCGGGACGGCGACGACGACGGCCGCCAGGGCAGCGCCTATGATCGTTTTCATTTCCATTTTCCTTTCCATTTCAATAGGATTTCAGGTTCTTCAGCCAAACTATACGAATGTCATGGCGGTCCCAGTCGTCGGGCTCGTACTCTTTGGCCTTGTGCTTGAAGTCCACCGGAGTGCGGATGTACGGGAACACGTCTTCGTGAACCGAAGCGTCGATCGCGTTCTCGAGGCACCAGACGATGTTGGAGACGTTGGTCCGCTTCCACCACTTGTAGACGTATATGTTGCCAGTCAAAGGGGTCCACCCCACCCAGTATCTGTTCCGGACCTTGCAGGTCTTGAAGATCATCGCGACGTAGACGCCGGGGTACTCCGTCCAGTCGCTCGGCTCGCTGCCGCCGTCGGTCAGGTCGTGGAGGAGCGCGGCGACGTGCCCCTCGATCTTCGGCTTCTGGCGGTAAGGGGCCTCCCGCCGGCACCGCGAGCCCCCGGGGCTGGGCACGGGCTTCCCGGTGTCTCCGAAGTACTCGAAGCAGTCGTCGTAGTACCCGTCCGACCCGATGTTCCCGGCGTAGGCGGCGAAGCCCTCCTGCAGCGCGCACCTGACGGAGGTGACTTTTGAGAACCAGTGATCGAAGCAGGAGGAACCGAACCACCACATGCCGCCCAGCGCCTTGTGGTGCAGCGCGTGCCCGTACTCGTGGGCGGCCACGTAGAGGGACCAGCCTTCCCGGGTGAAGTTCGCCGCGAGCGTGATCTTGTCCGTAAAGGGGTTGTACCGCGAGGTGTAGCCCTCGGCAGGGTTCACGTGCCAGTCGACCGGGTTCCGCCGGTAGTGCTGGAGGTGCCTGGAAACCCTTGCGCCCCCGACGTTCAGATGGCGCCACGGCTCGTACCAGTAGTGCGACACGCGGATCGTCTTCAGGCGGCCGCAGTCGGACCTGTCCGCCCACCAGTAGCGGATCACCCGTTTGCCTGTGACATACGAAGTCTCCGGCAAACTGCCCCACCCCTCCAGGTGCCACCCCTCCGGCGGACACCCGAAGGCCACGATCCCGTGCTCGTTGGTGAGACCCTGTTGGCGGTTGCGCCGAACTTTCCGGTCTTCCCGGTACTCGTGGGCGTAAAGCCCCATGGCCACCGCAGGCTTTATACCCTGCCGCCAGCTGGCGTAGTAGAACACCTTCACGAACACCGAGTCGCGATGCCAGTGCGGCGTGAACCGGGTCTCGGGCCGCGAAGTCAGCGTGTCGTCCGCCGTCGCCGGTCCGGGCACCGGGAGAATCCCTTCGGGAAAGACCGAGTCCTCGAAGAAGCGGGTCAGCTTGCCGTCCGTCTCGGAGACGAACATCCAGGCCGAGCGGGAGACGTCGTCGAAGAGCCACGGGCCGCCGTTGGGGCCGTGCGTGTAGGCGTTCGCCATCGCTCCGTAGTAGCCCGCGGCCTCGCCGGGAACGGTGTAGGTCCGCTCCCACGTGTCGCCGGAGTCCATCGCCGGCAGGTCCCACCTCGCCTTGGCCGGCACCTCCGGGACGCCCGTGTCCAGCTCGTGGTCCATGATGGCCCGGGTCGGCAGCGCCAGCACCACCTCGCCGCCGTCGATCGCCTCGCGCGCAACCCCCCTGATCGTCAGCTCGACGGCCGTATTCGGCCGCAGGGAGCTGGTGGTCGAGATCGTCAGCCTCAGGCGGTCGTCGGTCGGGTGCTCGAGGGCGGCGGTCGGCGTGTCGGCCTCCTCCGTCGCGGGCTCCCCGGCCATGGCGGCCAGCGGGTGGCCGCCGGCCGCTCGGCCCGTCTCGACGGCGGGCGACGTCGGAGCCTCCGTCAGGTCGTCGTCGCCGCAGGCGACTACCAGCGGGACGAGTCCCGCGGCAATGAGCGCGAGAAGCGCGCTCCTTCGAGGGAGGGAGGAACATATGTTTTACTCCTCGTGCTTTGCTCCTCCAGTTATGGTGGAAACCAAGTACTCCCGGAACCGCTTCTGCTCCCGCCATGACGATGGCGAACATTGGCCGCTCGCGCAAGGGGGGGGACGCTCCGAAGGCTTGTCGTATAGCTTGAGTCTCTGCATTCCGTTCCTCTTTGGGAAAACGGTGTGGAAATGCGCCCGGACCTATCCGGGACGCCGTGGGAAAACGCTCACGGGAGGGAGATTCAGCAAGAATCGGGCCGTTTTCGGGCAAATCCCGTAAGTGACGTCCTCACAACGTTTTCAACAGGTGCAAGACTAGATCTCAAGTGCCCGGGAAGTCTGATTTCCGACCACCGGAGAGTTTTCGCACCGGCTTTTCGCGCGATACGGCCCCGGGAGACTCGGACGCTCGAGGCTCCGCTGCCCGCCTGAGGTCTCCGTCCCGCCACACGCCTGCGGGTCGCTGGCCGCGATACTCGCACCCGAGTCTCCGCGCCGGACGAGACTGTCCTGTCTTCGCCTTTTCTTCGGTGACGGAAGGCCCATCCCAGCCCCGTAAGGCCCTGGCCCCCTGCTCCCTGCCTCCGGACGCAACATCCACCCGCCAAGGACGCCGTCAGGTGCACAAACGACCAGAATCACGCCGCCTTGCAGGATCCGGGTTTACTTACTAGACTGGGCCACGGAGCCGTCCGATTGGGACCCGGACGACATCCGTTCAACCTGGCTTCTGAACCTGAGATGAAGGAGGACCAATGAGACCGATACGTGCGCTGTACCTCGCGACGACCCTGGCCTCCGGTGCCTGCGCACAGGATCCGACATTGGAGATCACTGTATATGATCGCGGAGGCTCGCAACGGTGGCCGCTCGGTCAGGATACCGTGAGAGTTCAGATCGTCAGCGGCCTTGACGATCCGAAGGGACTCGCCGGCCTCGAACTCGGCATCGGCGGGGCCCTCCCCAGGAGGGTGTTCAAAGCTACCGACTTGGCTGGCGAGAACCCGCCGTTCGTGGTTCCGGGCGAGGGCGTCGCGACCGTGACCGTACGACTGGTCCAGGACGGCCAGGTCGTTGCCGGGGGTGCGGAGGAGTGGACACTCGAGCCGGAGGTCGAATGGAATCTCGACGTGGCCCGCGTACCGTGGCCCCCAAGCGAAATCGGAGTCATGGACCTGGAGAACCCTGAGTGCAACTGGTTCTGGTGCCACCGCAACTGGCGGTTCCCGATCGCGGACGAGGCCGCCAACTACGAAGACGAGGCGCTTTGGGTGACGCTGTACCGGGCGCATCCTGACGAGTGCGCGGATTTGTGCGGGGGCTGGTGGTGATCGTCACTGTCCTGCCAACCACGGCGGTTGCCCAAGAAGGAGGAAAGGAGCGAAGGCGAAATGAAGAGAGCCGGAAACTGGATCATCGCCGTCGTCGCCGCCGCGACCATGGCCTGCGATTCGACCGAGGTTACCTCCCCTCACCTTGGCCCGTCCGGTCGTCGTCGTAACGCGACATCCCCCCGAGCCGTACGGCGCGCCGTTCGGAGTACCGTCGCTCAGGAGATGCGAGAAAGCCCCGCCACGTCCGCCGCCGACTCCCGCAGGATCTCCCACGCCGCGTCCACGTGGCGCTCCGTCGTATGGATGTTTCCGACCGCGAAGCGCAGCCAAGTCTCGCCGTCGATGCCGGTGGGAGACAGGAAGGCGGCGCCGCTCTCGTTCACCCGGTCCATGATCGCGGTGTTCAACGCGTCGCGTTCCGTCCCGGCCGTCCCGGCGGGACACCGGCGCAGCACCACCAGCGAAAACGGCGACGGGCGCCACCGTTCCCAACCGGCCTCCCGGTCGACCTTCGCCGCCAGGCGCCGCGCGAGCGCGACGTGGCGCCGCAGGATCGCGCGGAGCCCCGCCTGTCCGAAGTAGCGCATGACGAACCAGAGCTTGAGCGCGCGAAACCTGCGTCCGAGCGCCAGCCCGTGGTCCATGAGGTGAGCGACCCCCGTCTCCGGGGTCTCGAGGTAGGCGGGAACCAGGGAGAACGCCGCCCTCAGCTCCGCGGGATCGCGCACATAGAGAGCCGAGCAGTCGACCGGCGTGAAGAGCCACTTGTGCGGGTTGAGGACGACCGAATCCGCGCGCTCCCAGCCCGCGAAATGGTGTCGCAGTTCGGGAGCGCGGCGGCCGGCCCCGCGTAGGCCGCGTCGACGTGCAGCCACAGGCCGCGCGAACGCGCGATCTCCGCGACGGCCTCCACGGGATCGACCGCCGTTGTGGAGGTGGTCCCGATCGTGGCCGCGACGGCCAGGGGCCTGAACCCCGACGCTGCGTCGCGGTCGACGGCTTCGGCCAGCGCTCCCGGATCCATGGCGCGGCCCGGCCCGGTGGCGATCGCGCGAACTCCCTCCCGTCCCAGTCCGATCGCATGCACCGCCTTGAGAACCGACGAATGCGCCTCGCGCGACGTGTAGACCGTCCCGGGCGGAGCCCCCGCCAACCCCCCCTCCCGCGCCTCGGGAAGCCCCCGTTCCCGCGCCGCGGCCAGCGCCACGAAGGTGGATGTGGAAGCCGTGTCGTTGATCGTTCCGACGAACCCCGGCGGCAGCCCGACGAAGTCGCGAAGCCAGCCCAGCGTCACCTCCTCCAGCTCGGTCGCCGCGGGCGCGCCCTTCCAGACCATGGCGTTCACATTCAGAGCCGCGGCCAGCAGCTCGCCCAGGATCCCCGGCCCCGACCCCGAAACGGCGAAGTAGCCGAAGAAGGAGGGGTGGTTCCAGTGCGTGACTCCGGGGAGGATCACCGACTCGAAGTCGCGTAGGACCGCTTCCACCGGCTCGCCCTCGACCGGGGCCTCCGGGTCGAGGGCGTCGCGCACCTCGCCCGGTTTCACCCCCGCCATCACGGGGTAGTCGTCGATCCGCTCCAGGTAGTCGCTCACCCGGTCGACGAAGCGGCGGCCCCACTCCCGGAACTCTCCGGGCGCCATCCCGCCGGGAGCGGCCGGGTCGTCCGGCGTCACCTCGTCGTCCTCATCCGCGGCGTGCTCGCGAAGCGTCACTCGCTCCCGATCCGGGCCATGTGTCTCATGATCCGCCGGCCTTCGTCCCGGAGCGCCCGGATCTGCTCCCTCACCTCGCCCAGATCCTCCGGGCCGAGGGGCTTGGGGACGCCCGAACCGTGAATGAGGCTGAAGAAGAGGAGGTCGGTGTGCCCCACGCTGGCCTGGGTGACCCCGATGTCCACCGTTCGGTTGAGCTGCAGGACCTCTCGCAACCGGAGTCCGCGCCCCCGCCCCGGCGGAGGCCGCTCGAACATCGTCCGCACGATGATCTCGCGCAGCATCTGGAATTCCTCGATCACCTCGCCCGCGGACAGGCCGCGCCTGGCGGCCGTCGACCCGAACAGCTCCGCGCCCTCCGACCAGAGCGGCAGGATCTGGGTGCGGTAGGGACCGAGCATCCCGGGGAGGAGGGAGACGAGCCCGCGGCAGAACGGCCGCACGACGGGCTCGTTGGCCCGGGTCCAGGAGCCGTGGACGGCCAGAAGCCCCCTGGCCCATCGTTCGGCGATACCCGGAGACCGTTCGCGCAACCATTCGGCGAGGTCCACGGAAACCGCGAGGGAGCGGCCCGCCGCGCGCGGATCCGAATCGCCGGTCTGCCCGAAGGTCATGTTCAGCACATGCTCATTCTATCGCCGTCGCGTCCGCGCCGCCAACGTCGCCGTCCTCGGACCCGCGCGCCTTCCGCCCGCCCGTCGCCACCCGCAGCCGTATGATCGCCAGCGTGCCCCTGCCGACCCTGCTCTCCACCTCCAAGGCTCCCCCCCACGAATCCACGAGCCGCTTGGCGATGGCGAGTCCGAGCCCGCTGCCGGCCGAGCGCGTCGAGAACTGCGGCTCGAAGATCCTGGGCAGCAGGTCCGCCGGAATCCCGGTTCCCTCGTCCCTCACCGTCACCGCCACCATCCGCGCCGAGCCCTCCGGCTCGGTGGCCCCGATCCGGACGATCCCGCCGTCCGGCATTGCGGCGCGGGCGTTCTCCAGCAGGTTGAGGATCACCTCCTTGAGTTCGTCCGGACGGCAAAGGACGGTCGGCAGCGCGCCGGGAAGGTCGCTCTCCACGCGGATGGCGCTCTCTCCCCCGCCGGCCCGGTAAAGGTCCAGGACTTCGCGCAGGACGAGCGCCACGTCCACCGGGACCGGCGGACCCCGGTCGGCGGCTCCCGGGGAAGCCAGCCGGGAAAAGCTCCTTGCGATGGACGCCAACCGGTCTATCTCCCTCAGGATGGCTCCCACATTCCTCTCCAGAATCCGGTCGAAGTCGCTGCGCCGGTCGCTCCAGGCGCGGCGCAGATGCTGCACCGACAGCTTGATGGGGGTGAGCGGGTTCTTGACCTCGTGCGCCACCTGCTTGGCCATCTCCCCCCAGGCCAGGATCCGCTCGCTGCGCAGCTCGTCGGTCACGTCTTCGAGATTCACGACCACGCCCCCCGCCTTCCCCTCCCGCGCGATCCGTCTCGCGCGTCCCCGAATTCTCCGCTCGCCCCACTCGAAATTGGCGTCCGATTCCGCCGCGCCGCTCTCGCCGTGCGCTTCCAGCCAGTCGGCCAGCTCGGCCGCGCGGCTGCCCGTCCTGGGTATCGGAACTCCGGTCTCAAGCGGGGTCGCCAGCAGCAGGGCGGCCCGGGGATTCGCCACCGTCACGCGCCCGCCGGTGTCCACCGCGATCACGCCCGTGGCCGCCCCTTCGACGATCGCCTCGGTGCGCCGCGTCGTGCGCAGCAGTTCCCGGCGGGCGTCGTCGAGCCGCAGCACCATGCGGTTGAAGGCCGCGAAGACCGAACCGAACTCGTCCACGCGGTCTTCCGGCAGATGGACGGCCAGGTTCCCGCTACCCACGCGCTCCGACGCCACCTGCAGGGTCTGGATGGGCCGGGACAGCGCCCTCCCCACGAAGAGCGCCAGACCCAGCGAAAGCACGGGCCCGAGCACGACGGCGAACGCCAGCAGATCCGCGACATCGCGCCTTCGGAGCGCCGCCACCCCCGCCCGCAACGGCACCGGAGAAGCCACGATGTCGCCGTCCGGAAGGCGCCGGTGGGCGACGACGTACCGCCATCCCCCGAGGCTCTCGACCTTCGACGCCCGAAGCCGTTGCCCGCTCTCGAGGTCGTCGTAGATCCCGGGATCGACCCATCCCTCGTAGAGGCCCAGTTCGACGAGTTCGTCTACCGAGCCCCCCACCAGCTCGCCGTGACGGTATTCTAGGAGATCGGCTCCGACGCGCCGGCCGAGCAGCTCCATCGAGCCGCCTTCCTCCGCGTAGGCTTCGGCGATCTGCGACACCACGCGCTCCGCGAGCGCCTTTGCGGTTCGCTCGGACGCCCCGGCCAGGGCGCGGTAGGCCAGCGTCCCGAAGAGCGCGTTGGACAGTAGGAAGAAGCCGAACAGCGTCCAGGTCACGCGTGCGCGGAAGGAGTGGATCAGTCCCCGCCAGTCGACGGGCACAGTGAGGCGCAGCCCCAGAATCCCCACGCTCAAAAGCCAGAGGATCGAGAAGATCCCGAGGTTGATCGCAATGATCAGAGCGGCGCGCGCCAGCATGACCTGGAGGTTCGGGATGCTGATCGTGTAGAAGACCGAGTATGGCCCGTCGGGGTAGCGCGCCAGTCCCTCTCCCCTCCACCCTTCGTCGTTCCGCCCCCAGACGACGCTGTCGTCCGGCGGCCGCGGTTCTCCCTCGACGACCCTGACCAGCGTCAGAAACTCCTCGTCGCCCGCGTCTTCGACGGACGCGAAGAGGGGCCCCAGCGTCGAGGGCGCCCCGATGGTCCTGCGGGGAGGAACGGTCCCGGTAACGATGCGCCCCCCCGAGAGGGGAACCGCGATGAGATGGTGGACGTCGGTTTCCGTCGGCCGACGGTACTCGCGGGTGCCGCTGGCGCGGAGCTCCGGCAGCAACGAGTCCACGACCCGGGAGTGGTCCCCCTTGACCCCGAGCCGCAGTTCCTGCGTGGGCACGTCGTCCGCCGACCAGAGGGTGAGGAAGATCGGCGAGCCTCTCTCGGCCAGACCGCTCGCCACCCACGCCCGGTACATCATCTCCACGTCTCCGGCTCCGACCCGGTCGAGCGCGTCCGCTTGGCGGGCGAAGCTGTCCAGAAGCGAGTCGGGATAGGGTTCGGGCGTGACGCCCAACCGTCCCATCCGGCTCTCCGCGACCTTCAGGCGGGCTTCGGTCCGCATGGACCAGGCGAAGGGGAGCACGGCCGTGCCCGCGATCCAGAAGGCGCAGAGCCAGCGCGCGAACGACGGGTGGCGCGAACCGCCGAGACCGCGCGCCGCGAGCGCCGCCGGGAAGGCCCACAGCGCGGACAGGGGAAGTGCGACGCCCGGACCGACTCTGATCCCCACCCCCACGCCGACGCTGAGGGTTGCGGCGGCGGCGGCGCCCAGGAGGACCAGACTCGGCACGGTTCTCGAGTCGCCGGGGGCGCGCCACGCCAGCGCCACCCCGGTCGCCAGGGTGAGGATCAGGGTCAGCGAGACCTGGAACACGATCCAGCGAGCCTCCGTGGTGCCCATCAGATCCAGCGACGCGCCACTCCCCATCCAGTGCAGCAACAAGGGAAACGACAGGGCGACGACCGCGGGGGCCGCCCATCTTCCCGCTCCGCTCCGCCGCGGTGTGGCCAGCACTGCCAGCGGCACCGCCGCAAGGACGAGCAGAAGGACGCGGCCCAGGGTGAGAGGGAAGGGTCCCGGAAGGTGGAAATAGTCCGGGTCCACCAGTTCGGGCGGCGCCGACAGCCCCTCCAACGGGAGCAACGCCGCCGCCGCAACGAGCGCCGCCACGGAATAGGGCAGCTCTCGTCTCGATCCGGCGAAGGACTCGAGCAGCCAGACGAGAGCCGCAAGAGCGACGACGATCCCAATGCCCCAGCCTCTTCGCTCCGCTCGCCGCGTGAGCGCGTCCGGCTCCTGGACGGTCATGCCGGCCAGGGCCTCGTCCGGCCAGCCGAAGTCGAAGACGCCGGGACCCGCGACCCTGTCCGGGCGGGCGTTCACTATTCGCTCGCCGGTCCGCCCGTGGAAGCGTGACGCGAAGTCCCCCAACCCCGACGCGAAGGACTCCGGAAGGTCCGAGCTCATGAGCGCTGCCACGACCGCCACGCCCCGGCCGCCCGGGATGTCCGCCCTGAAGTACAGGTAGGAGAACAGGGGAGTCCCCGCGTACAAATGGCGGCCCGAGCCTTCCAGCACCCCCGCCGGAAAGCGGCCGTGGTGTTTCCCCTCCCAAGCCGCCAGTCGTCCGTCGGGCCCGTAGACCGCCGTCGTCATCCCGGTCTCCTCCGCGACGGCCCGCAACGAGTCCTGAAGGGCCGCGCGTCCGTCGGCCGCCGCCGCCCTGACAACCCGTTCGACGGACGAATCCCCAAGAGCGACGAGCTCGCCGAGCTCCTGGCCGAGTCGCCGGGCCACCTCTTCCCTACGCTGCTCCCAGTGCGATTCCCAGTCGTCCGCCAACCGGCGTCCGACCGCATCGGTGTGCAGCCCCACCCCGATTCCCCCGGCCAGCAGAATCGTCGAAACCGCGTGGCGCAGGCTGCCCCGGACCCGCAGCGCGGAAAGCCCCACCGCAACGGCGGCGGCGGCCAGGATCCAGGTATTCCCGACCCGCGCCCACAGAATGAGGCAGAAGAACCCCGTCCAGACGAACGGCCCGGAGGTCCTCAGGCCCCGCAGAACGCGTTCGCCGCTCGTCATGGCGGGAAACGCCGGCCGTGAATGTCTCGTAGGGGCATGACCTCGCACCGTGGGTTCGGACGGCACCGGCCCACCGGAACCGTCGCCGCCGTTATCGTTAAGCTAATGGATCCCAGCCTTGCTTCGTCGCGACCTGCGTCGCCCCCGCGCGCTTCCGGGCGGAAGTCCGTCCTCATGCGGGCGGCGGCCGTCGCCTTGCCGGCCCTGATCGCCCCGGAGGGAGCGCGGGGCCAGCTCGTGGACCGGGGAACCTTCGTCCTGCATGTGGACGGCGCGGAAGTCGGCACCGAGGACTTCACCATTCGGCGGGAGGGCACGGGAGACGCCCAGGTCACCACGGCCACGGGGACCGTCGACATGCTGGACGGGCGCACGGTAACGACCGTCCTGCGGCTGATCGGCACCGACATGGTCCTGAACGAGTACTCCGCCTTCGTGACGGGCCCGGACACGCTCGCCGTCCGGGTGGTGCGCGCCGGAAGCCGTCTGCGCACGCGGAGGGTGGCTTCGTCGGGCGAGGAGGAGCGGGCGTATCGGGCCCATGCGTCCAGCGTGGTCTTCGACGAGGGGGTTGCACACCACTACTTCGTCCTGAAGGACCTTGCGGAAGGAGTGGCGGTACATGCCCTGGCGCCCCTCGCCGAACGGGAGGAGCCGCCCGCACGGCTGGTGACCGGGTCGGAGACGATCCGGCTGGGGGGCGAGCGGGTGGAGACCACGCGCATCCGCTTCGATTCGGCCGAGGGCGGCGGCACGGCCTGGTTCGACGGAAGCGGCCGCCTGGTGCGCGTGCGACTGGAGGGCCGGGGATTCGTGGCCGACCGGCTCCCGGGGAGTTGAACCGGATCAAGGCGACTTGCGTATTCCCCCCGGACGAGGCCGGCTGAGCGCGGACGCGACGTAGAGGGGTGGTCGGCCGCGGACGCGGTGGCGCGACCCGAAACATCGAGATTCGAGGAGAGCAGATTGCCAAACAGATTGACGACCCGCCCGGGGATGGCGGCTGTGGCCGTGTCGGCGGGCCTGTTGTGGGCCGGGGTCTTCCCTTCGTTCACCGAAGGCCAGGAGCGCGCGCCGGGTTCCCTCACCCTCGAGGAAGCGTTGGAGATCGCGCTCCGCAACAACCCGCGCCTGCAGTCCGCGCGCAACGACATGTCCGTGGCCGACTGGACGGTGAACTC
The DNA here is from genome assembly GCA_028873825.1 of Gemmatimonadota bacterium. Classification (GTDB taxonomy): domain Bacteria; phylum Gemmatimonadota; class Gemmatimonadetes; order Longimicrobiales; family Gaopeijiaceae; genus Bin94. Next base: position 19,615 of record JAPPNM010000060.1, read on the forward strand.
GGCGTACGCGGCATGGCTGCCCTCGGCGTCGGCCGGCTCCACCGTTTCGTGGCAGGGCGCGGGGGAGCAGCGCTTCGGGAGCATCACCGCGGACCAGCTGGGGTTCCGGGACCAGCCGTCGTTCTACTTCAGCTCCTACAACATCGGGTTCGGCCTTTCAGTGAACGGCCGTACAGTGATGGCGCCCGGCCAAGCCAGGCGGGACCGGGATGCCACCCGCGCCCGGATCCGCACGGCAGAGGCCACTCTGCGGCTGGGCGTGACCCGGGCCTACCTGGAGGTCCTGCGCCAGATCGAGGGACTGACGCTGGCGGAGCGGGAGCTGGCCCGCGCGGAACTCAACCTCCGCCTTGCCCGGGGACGCCAGGCGGTCGGATCCGGAAACGCGATCGACGTCCAGCAGGCCGAGGTCGGCGTGGGACGCGCCGAGATCACCGTGCTCCAGTCCCGCACCGGCGTCGGGAACGCCCGGACCCGGCTGCTCCAGCAGCTCGGCGTGGATCTGAGCGGCGAACCGACGCTGACTACGAGCTTCGCGGTCACCGAGTTCGAGTGGACGGCGGACCGACTATACCAGACCGCATTGGAGCGGAACCCGGATCTCGCGGCGGCGCGGGCGAGCGAGGAATCGGCGGTATACGGGGTCAGGATGGCGCGGTCCTCGTATTTCCCGAGCCTTTCGGTGTCCACCAGCCTAAGCGGATTCACCCGCAAGGCGAGCAGCACCGCCAGCCAGGAGGATGCGGCCGTCGCCGCCGGCAAGTCCGCGATCGTCCAGTGCGAGTCCATCAACGAGCTGACGTCGCGACTGGCCGACCCTCTTCCCCCGCAGGACTGCGCCCGCCTTGCAACCCCCGACTCCGTCCTGGAGGCGATTCGCGAGCGGAACAAGGCGTTCCCCTTCGACTTCACGCGCAACCCCCCGTCGGCTTCGCTCTCCGTCTCGATCCCGGTCTTCCAGGGGCTGGGCCGCCAGCGGGAAGTGGAGAGCGCCCGCGCGGCTCTCCAGGATACGCGGTTCCGGATACGCGAGCAGAAGCTGGCGCTCAGGGCCGATATCGAGTCGCGGCTGGCCATCGTTCGGACCGCCTACCGGACGGCTCTGATCGAAGAACGGAACCAGGCCCTCGCGGACGAGCAGCTCCGGTTGGCGAGGGAACGCTACCGCCTGAATCTGCTTGATTTCATCGGCCTCGTGGAGGCCGAGACAGTCAAAGCCCAGGCCGACCGGCAGCGCGTCTTTTCCATCTTCACCTATCATGATGCGATCGCCGACCTCGAGGCCGTGGTCGGCACTCCGCTCAGGAATCCATAGGAACATGCGAACCAGAACCAAGGTCATCACCGGGGCGCTCGGAGTCGTCGCCCTGGTCTCCGCAGCTCTTCTCAGCATGAACGCCCGCCGGGGGAACGGCACTGAGGTCCGCGTCGAAGTCGTGGAAACACGCGACCTTACCTCCACCGTGACCGCCAGCGGCAACGTCCGCGCGCGCCGGAAGGTGGACATCAGTTCGGATATCTCGGCGCGCGTTGCCGAACTCCTGGTGGACGAAGGCGAGGACGTGGAGGAGGGCCAGGTCCTGCTGCGCCTCGATCCGAGCCGCTACGAGGCCGCGGTGAACCGGAGCCTGGCCAACCTCAAGCAGTCCCAGGCGCAGGTCGCCCAGTCGCGGGCCAACTTCGCGCAGGCCCGGCGCGAAGCGGAGCGCAAGGGAGCGCTCCGGGAGAGCGACTCGTTGCTGGTGAGCCGCCAGGAAGTGGAGAACGCGCAGACCGACCTGGATGTCCGGAGTTCGCTCCTCGAGGCCGCCGAGTTCGGTGTGGGGCAGGCCCAGGCGGCTCTGGACGAGGCCCGGGACCAGCTCTCCAAGACGGTCATTGCGGCCCCCATGACGGGACGGGTGACGCGGCTCAACGTCGAGCAGGGCGAGACCGTGATCGTAGGCACGATGAACAACCCGGGCAGCCTCGTTCTGACCGTTTCCGACCTCTCGGTAATGGAGGTGGTTCTCGAGGTGGACGAGACCGACGTGCCCGAGATTTCCCTGGGCGACTCGGCCAAGGTGGATCTCGACGCCTTCCCCGAGCTGGAGTTCGCGGGGGTGGTGACCGAGATAGGCAACAGCGCCATCAGGCCGCCCTCGCAGGCGGCCGGCACGGGGCAGACGCCCACGATCGACTTCGAAGTGGTGGTCACGCTGCGGGACCCGCCCGCCGAGCTGCGCCCGGACCTCTCCGCCACGGCCGAAGTCGTCACGGAGACGCGCACGGACGAGCTGAGCATCCCGATCATCGCCCTGACGCTGCGCGAGGAGGACTCGGTCGAAGCGGCGAACGGCGATCGCCGTGCGAAGGAATCCGCGGATCCCGTCGAGGGAGTCTTCGTCGTGCAGGACGGACGGGCCGTCTTCACCGCCGTCGAGATCGGGATCGCTGGGCAGGAGTACTTCGAGGTGATCTCGGGGCTGTCGCTGGGCGACACCGTGGTGAGCGGGCCGTACCAGGTCGTGCGGACGCTCCGCGACGGGGAGGCCATCCGGCCGGTCGCGAACGGGGGCAGCCCGGTTGAGGACTGAACGCCGGCGGTTCCGTTCGCTCTCGCGCCGGAAGCGGCGGGCGGCCGGGCCGGCGCAGCGGTCCGGCCCGTATGCGTCGCCGCTCGAGCGTAGGCAGGGTCGTGTCCCTCGGGCGGCTTTATCCACGGACTGCTAGCGATGCGGCTCCTGGAGGGGATTCGTCTGGCCGGGGACCAGATCCGGACCCAGAAGCTGAAGAGCTTCTTCACCCTGCTGGGGGTGATCGTCGGGGTGATGTTCCTGGTCGTCGTGGTCAGCATCGTCGAGGGGATGGACCGCTACATCCGCGACACGCTCACCGACAAGGTGATGGGCGTGAACACCGTGCGCGTGGCGAGGTGGCCCCGGGAGGACGTCAACAGCTCGCCCGAACAGCGCCGCGCCTGGGCCAGGTCTCCCCGGCTGACCTTCGACGACCTGGAACACCTCCGCCGCCAAGTCACCTATCCGGTGCTCGTCGGGGCCCAGTCCGACCGGGGGGGGGGCGAACTCGAATCGGAGCTGGGCGTCAAGGCGGAAAACGTCCAGATCGTCGGCGCCTCCGCCGAGATATTCGAGATCCGCAACTGGAACGTCGAGCGTGGCCGCGCATTCACCCGCCAGGAGGCAGAGCAGGGCACCCCCGTGGTCGTGCTCGGAGTCTCCACCGCCGAGGTGCTCTTCGGATCGGTGGACCCCGTCGGGAGGGCGGTGCGAATACGGGGGTTTCCCTATCGCGTGGTCGGAGTGCTCGAAGAGCAGGGTTCCTTCCTGTTCATTTCGCTGGACAACCTGGCCGTGGCGCCGGCGCGGTCGCCCGTCCGCGGCACATGGCCGGGGTTCGTTGAGGAGATCATCCTGAAGACGAACGACCCGGCCCTGGTCGTCCCCGTCCAGCGGGAGACGGTGGAGATCATGAGGAAGCGCCGCCAGCTCAGGCCCGCCGACCTCGACAACTTCGTCGCCGAGACGACGGAGGCTTCGCTCAGCTTCTGGGACAACATCAGCCGGATCCTCTTTCTGGCCCTGCCGGGGCTGGTCGGCATCTCCCTGGTCGTGGGCGGGATCGTGATCATGAACATCATGCTCGTGTCGGTCATGGAGCGGACCCGGGAAATCGGCGTGCGCAAGGCGATCGGGGCCCGCCGCGCCGACATCCTGGTGCAGGTGGTCATCGAGAGCACGACCCTGTCGGGCGCGGGGGCGGTGATCGGGGTTGCGGTGGGGGCGGGATTGACCGTGCTGGTCGGCGCGGTATCGCCCCTGCCGGCCGTCGTCGCCCCCAGGTGGATCGCCCTGGGAGTGGCGCTGGGCATCGTCGTGGGGGTCGCGTCGGGCGTATATCCGGCGTCGCGCGCCGCCCGGCTGGACCCCGTCGACGCGCTGAGGTACGAATGAGCGGCGAGGCGCGCCCCCGGGGCTCCGGCCCGCCGTTGCATGGGCGCGTGCCCACCGGCCGGGTGTTGCGAGAGGGTCTGCGGGTCGCGTCCGACGCCCTGCGCGCAAACTGGATGCGGACGGTTCTGGCCGTTCTGGGAGTCGGAATCGGCGTCGGCGTCGTGGTCACCATGGCCTCCATCATCACGGGGATCCGGAGCGAAGTCATGACCGCCTTCGAGGCCTCCGGACCCCGAAACTTCGTGCTGATGCCCTTCGACTTCTCCGACGCGCGCGCCGCCTTCAGCGGGTCGGGCAGGCCGCCGTGGTGGAACCGGCCGCGGATCACGGACGCCGAGGTGGGGAGGGTCCAGTCGCTGCCCGCCGTGGCGGAGGCGGTGGCCGGATTCGAGTTCGCGGCCGCCCTGCGCTACCGGTCGGAGTGGGTGTGGTCCGTGCCCTTCCGCGGGTTCTCCGGCGGGTGGGCGTCCTTCATGGGAGGGGATTTCGTGGCCGGGAGGGACTTTACGCCGACCGAGGTGAGCCAGGCGCGGGGCGTTATGGTGGTGTCGTCGAAGCTGGCCGAGAACCTCTTCGGAGAGCTGGATCCGGTGGGCAAGCGCGTGCGCGTGAACGCGGGCCGGAGAGCGTCCAACGAGCTCTTCACGATCGTCGGCGTCTTCGAGCCGTTGCCCAACATGCTGGGGGAGGCGACGGAGAACTTCGCCCATATTCCCTTCACGGCGGCGGACAAGCGCCTCAAGGCCCGCACCCGCTGGAACTTCCTGTCGGTCCAGATCATGCCGAAGGAGACGGCCCGCCAAGCCGAGACGGAAAACCAGGTCGTGGCCGCGTTGCGGTCCATGCGTGCGCTCGGGCCCCGCGAGGACAACAACTTCGCCATCATCCGCAGCGAGGACATGATCGATCTCTTCAACCAGCTCACCGGGATGTTCTTCGTGGTGATGGTCGGCCTCTCGTCCGTCGGAATGCTCGTCGGCGGCATAGGCGTCGTCGGGATCATGCTGATCTCCGTAACCGAGCGGACGCGCGAGATCGGCGTCCGCAAGTCGATCGGGGCCACCCGCCGGGAGATCAAGTGGCAGTTCCTCATCGAGGCCTCGCTCATGACGGCGGCGGGCGCCGGGGCGGGGCTTCTGGCCGGGTGGGCGGCGTCGGAGGGGATCGCCGCCGCCACCCCCCTGCCTTCCCGCATCCCGCTCTGGTCCGTATTCGCCGCGATCGGACTCGCCGCGCTGACCGGCATTCTCTTCGGCATGATGCCCGCGCTGCGCGCGTCCAGGCTCCCCCCGGTCGACGCGCTGAGGCACGAGTGACCGCGCCCCTCGATGTCCTCGCCGTCATGGCTCACCCGGACGACGCCGAGATCTTCTGCGGCGGCGCCCTGATCAAGTCGGCGGACAACGGGGAGCGCACCGGCGTCCTCGACCTCACCGCCGGCGAGGCCGCATCGCGCGGGACGGTCGAGTCGCGGGCCCGGGAAGCGGAAGCCGCGGCCGCGGCGCTGGGACTGGCGGAACGTCGCTGCGCCGGACTGAACGACGCCGATCTTGTCAACAGCCGGGAGTCCCGGGGCGTCGTCGCCGGGATCGTCCGCGCTCTGCGGCCCAGGGTGATCGTGACCCACTGGACCCGCGGCCGCCACCCCGACCACCGCGCCGCCGCCGCCCTCGCCCGGGACGCGGCCTTCCTAGCCGGCCTCCGCAATTTTCCGGCGGAGGGACGGCGTCATCGCCCGGAAAAGGTGGTCTACGCGATGGCCTTCAGCGAAGAAGCGGTCAAGCCCACCTTCGGCGTGGACATCAGCGCGCAGATGGACCGCAAGATCGCGGCGCTGGAGGCTTACGGCACCCAGTTCCTGGGTAGGAGCGGGATCGGCGAGGTGTTCCCCGGCGGAGATCGTCCCGTTCTGGACCAGATCCGCAGTGCGCACGCGGCCTGGGGCTCGCTGATTCGCCGCGCCTACGCCGAGCCGTACTGGACGGAGGAGACCGCGATGGTCGAGACGCTGGGGGGGCTGACGGTCGCGACGTTCTGATTTTGCGGCTCGGCCGCGGTGCGGAGCGGAGACCGGCGGACCCCCGGTAGGAGTCCGCCGGCTTCGAGGCGGAACCGGCCTCGATGGCCCCGCGCGGGGCCCCGCATCCGATCGATGTCGCGGGTCCGCGGGGGCTATCGGCGAGGATTTTCTACAGCTGGCCTACCCATTTGCAGCAGTAACCGGGCGGCAAGCAGGTGAACAGGCAGATCCTGAGCGGCCCGAACCGAACCACCCTCTCCGACACTGAGACCGCCTGAGCGGAAGCCGTCGCGGGTTTGTCGGCCAGCGGACCCGCGAAGGAGAGCGCCGCCGCGATTCCGATGCCCTTGAGCACGGTGGCGGTGCGAACTCTGATTGCGTTCATTCCATTGAGTTTCTTCATGATCCGTCCTCCTTATCGACATGCGTTGGTTGTGTCATTTGCCATTACCACATGCCGGTCCCTCCTCGTCCTGCGCTACCTTCCCGCTCCGCGAGTCGTGCAACGAAGTTCGCCAGATCCAGCCGACCGTCCGCGGACCGCCAGATCTCCGCCGAATCCGCGGCGACCGCCGCTTCCACCACCGAATGCCGGTTCATGACGTAGAGCACCGAGACCGGCGCGGCGCCGAGTCCCTCCGGGTACGGTTCGCGGCCGCGCATCTCGACCCTTCCCGAGATTCTCCGGGAAGCCAGGAACCCGCGGACGATGTCGCGGTCTCCCTCATCCCCGTTTCCGACGGCCATCACGACCGTCTCCACCCGCTCGCCGAGACGTCGCTGAAGGCCCCTTACCACCCTCGCCGCTTCGTCCAGTTCGCACGCGAGGCACTGTTCTACGCCGAAGATCCAGACCAGGGCCGGCCGGTCTCCGGACAGCTGCACGGCGGAGAAGGTCTCCCCGACGCCCGGGGCCGCCGGTCGTCCGGGCGTACCGTGCGAATCGCCCGCGGCACACGCCCCCACCACCCACGCCCATCCCAACGTCGCTCCCAACCGGCCCGCCCTCGTCCTCACGCTACCCCTCCCCCTTCCACCGAGCCACGATCCAGCGATTGGGGAGAATCGAGGCGAAATCGTCGAAGTAGAAGAGCCCCTCCTCGACCGCGAACAGTCGGGGCATTCCGGCGGCCTTCCAGACCGGAGCGCCCCACCGGTCCACGATCGTGAGATCCCAGACGGCGTCCGCCCCCCGCGACTGCATGGACTGAACGGCCAGATATCCGTCGCCGGCGATGAAGATGCCGGTGACTTGCGTCAACGCGTCGGCATCGGCCTGAATGGCCCGGGGATCGGTGACGACGCCGGCGCCGGCATCGGGCAGAACGCCCATCGGCCTCGGCAGCGACAGCGGAATCCTAGCAAGACGCTCACCGCGCCGGTTGAACTTGTACACCGTATCCGAGAGAGCCCACACGGCCCAGATCGTGTCGCCCTCCGGGATCGTCGCGACCGACGTGTACGAGGCGGCGTATGCGCGCGATCGCTCCGGCACGCCCATGGGCAGAAAGCTGTGCTCGATCCGGTCGGACCCCCGGTGCCACAGGTGCAGCAGCAAGGGCTGCGTCCCGGACATCAGCTGTCCCGACAGCAGATACCGGCCTTCCCCCAGGTCGTCGGCGCCCAGCACCAGCGGAAGCGGAGACGCCACCACCTCCGGCTCCCCGCCTCCGCCCGGCGGGAAGAACGTCAGCCGCGAGAGCGCCATGTCGGCGACCACGATTCCGCCATCCGAAGTCCGGCGGGCCGATATCGGCAACATGAACTCGCCGGGTCCCTCGCCCCGGCTCCCGAGGACTTGCCAGAGCCGGCCGTCGGTGCCGTATACGTTGACCTGCCCTTCCCGGGGCTCCGCGACAAGAAACCGGCCGGGGCCGCCGGACGAAACCATCGGGAGCACGGCGATGGCCCGTTCGTCCTCTTCCAGGACGAGGGTGCGCACGACGTCGAAGGCGTCGGCGAAGGCTTCCCGGTCGACCAGCCTCGCGCCGTCTCCAACGCCGACGCCTTGCGAATCGACGAGCGCGGCGGCGGACGCCGCCGGCGCCTGCGGTTCGTCCGTCCCGCCGCATCCGAATGCGAGGGCGCACGCGAGCAGCACGACAACCGGACAGGGGGGTTCGAATTCCCCGCGTCCGCCCGGAACGCCGTATCCTGTGTCGGATCTCCGTTGCTGCAGTCGGGTCTCGGCGGTCTTCATGCGGTGGGCTGCTTCCGTGCGAAGGGGTGGGCTTCACGGTAGTGTGCGGGAGCTGGGCCGGGAGTGCGCCGCGGCCCGTGCGAACGAAGGATGGGCGGCACGCCGGGGCGCGTACATGGAAATTCGGGACAGATTGCCGGATCGCGCCTTGCCGGCCCGGCGCCTCGCCGCTCTCGGTGCTCGGGCGGCTTTATC
>JAPPNM010000182.1:0-2249 GCA_028873825.1 Gemmatimonadota bacterium
CTGGCAACGGCCGCTCCCGCGCCCCGGCCGCTCCGCGACCGGGAACCGGCCCGGCTCGGCTCCGGGGGGAGCGGGGCACTGGTGTGTGGCATCAGGGGTGAGAATGCCGGCCGGCCCGAGAGAGCCGCGCGGCCTTCCGGATCAGGTGGCGGCGTTGGCGGGACCGTCCAGAACGACCCGGACATCGGGCCGGCGGATGGAGATCTCCACCTTGCGGCCGTCGGGAACGAGGTGGACGATCTCCCGCCGGACGGTCTCGGCGATGGAGAGCTCCAGCGCGGAGTCCTCGCCGCAAAGGAGGCTGGTGGCGATGTGGAGAGCGTCCTCGTCGAATCTTTGGGCTTGCGTGGACCAACTGTCAGCCCCGGCATCATCGGACGGGGAGAAGTATCCGCGGCGCAAGATGTCCGCGAGTTGGTGCGGTTCGAGGGAGCTGTCCCGTGTCACGAGCGGCAGCGCGTCGCCGACCCAGCTCCAGGCCTCGCCCGCGAAGGCGAGGTCGGCGGCGAGATGCAGAGTCCGGCCGGAGCCGCCACCGGTCCTGACCGAAAGCGTCATGCGGATGGCGGCGGGACGCTGCGGCAAGGGAACCCCGGCGGCGTCCTTCCGTCCGGGCGCGGGGAAGTCCCGGAGCGGCCACGCCCTGCCGTCATCGGCCGTGATCCCGGTGTCGATGCCCGTTACGCGGTCGAGGCGGTCATACCACTCGTAGCCTTCGAGGCGCCTGTCGGCCTCGAAGAGCCTCTCCGCCAGGCCGGCTCGCCCGGCGGCGCGCCACAGCGCCTGCGCCTCGGGGGGCTCGGGATCGCAGTTCATCACCAACGCGTCGGGGCCGGCGGGCGCGGGCTTCGGGGGCTCCCGCCAGTCGTCGATGTCGGCGATGGCCGGACGCCAGGGACGGAGCATCCGGGGAGGCGGCGCAAGGTGGATGCCGGCGTCGCGCGCCCGTGTCCAGTCGGCGAAGACGGGACGCGGGTCGGGGCTGGCGGACATGGCGCGGTAGACCGCCACGCGGGCGGCTTCGCGCATCTCCTTCGTAAACGCATTCTCCACCGGCTCCCGGCGGGCGGGCAGCACGAGTTCAAGCCCGGGGCAGTCCACGACGTCGGCGCGGACGGACCATGCCGCGCCGTGAACGGTTTCGACCGTGGGAAGACGCACGGGCACGGTCAGGCCGAAGAAGTTGAGGTCGGGCTCAAGGTAGTTCTGCCTGCGGTTCCGGTAGACGCCGAAGGCGAGTCCGTTCCATGCCTCGGCGTGCACGGCGCCGTCGAGGAAGGCCTTGCGTTCAAGGGCCTCGCCTTCGAACGTGACCGGAAGCGGATAGTGGCGCGCCGCACCGGCGAGGGCGGCGCGGATCATGTCGGCGGACTCGGCAGCCTCGAACCGTATGGCCGTGCCGGAAGGATACGGCGCGCCGTCGTCGCGCCGGGCCAGGGCTTCGCTTTGGCCCGTGAAGTGTTCCGGTTCGAGCTCCACGGACCAGCCCTGTCCGGCATGACCGCCGGGGGTGCGTGGGCGCGAGGATATCCGGCAGCCCCGGTGTGCGAGGCTCAGGATACCCATGCCGGCGGCGTCCTCGCGGGCCACGAGGTCGTCACTCCAGCCGTTCTCGCCGAAGCTCAGCAGGACGGCCGGATCCTCGATGCCGTCGCCGTCGTCGGTGACGGTCACCGCAAGGCGCGGTTCGGACGGCTCGGACGCGCTGCCGTCGGGATTGGAAAATCTCCCCACGGTGACGTGGACATGGGTCGCGCCAGCTCGACGCGAGTTCTGCAGGGCTTCGAGGAATACATCGATCGGACGGGACGCCCAAAACTTCGTGACGCGCTTGAGCGCGCTCTGGTGGACCCGGGCGCGGATCGTCGCGACGGGTGGATTGGCGTTGTTGGTCATGTGGGTCTCCATGATGGGCTGCAAAAAAACAAGCGCCCCACCCTGCGGTGTGCGGGGCGGGGCGCTTCCGGGGTAGAGGCGGGTTCAGGCGTTGCGCAGGAACTCGGGAAGATCGAGCCCTTGGCCGTTGTCATGGCCGTTGGCGGCGATGGGTTCCGGCGACTCCGGGGCCTCGATGCTCCCGGCCACGGAGACCGGCTCCGTGAAGGTTGCGGCTGCGTCGGCGCTCTGCGGTTCCACCTGCTCCACGGGGCCGGCATCGTCCGGTCCCGGGGGGGGGGGGGGGGGGGGGCCCCCCAGCCCCCCCCCCCCCGCCCCCCCCCCCCCCCCCCCCCCCCCCCCCCCCCCCCCCC
>JAPPNM010000182.1:2259-2538 GCA_028873825.1 Gemmatimonadota bacterium
TTGGGGTCCGGGCGACGCGGGGGCCTCTAGGCCCCCGCCCAGGGCGCCGGGCGCGTTTTTGGTGGGGGCGGCGGCGGCGCTGTGGGGTCCCCCCTCCCCCCGGGGGCGGGCATCGCCGGGCCCCGCCGACGCTTCCGCGTCGGCCACAGCTTCCGGCGCCACGGCGTCCGCCTCCGGCTCCGCGCCGGCATCCTCGACACCGGCGCGTCCCGCGTCGAACTCCTTGAAGCCGGGCGGCGTCCAGGCCAGCGCCGCCGCGTGGGCGTCGGCGGTGACGCC
>JAPPNM010000095.1 GCA_028873825.1 Gemmatimonadota bacterium
CGGGCACGGCGCGGAACAGTACGGCGCATGCGTCCCGCGCGGGAGTGTCAGTCGTTGCCTCGGATAACCCACTGCGTAAGCGCCGCTTTCTCGTCTTGCCGGCGATCAGCCCCACATTCCGCCCAACACGGCGGATCGGAACATGGAGGAGCTTGCGGGTTTGCCTCGTACCGAATTCGGGCGCTGCCACCGCGCGTGAGGCGTCGGCCGTGCGAGTCCTTTTCCCTGAACATGCGAGCGCATCAGGTCGGGTTTCCGACGATCACCCGAATCGCGCTCATTCGATCGTTTGCGCAGGTGAGCACGTCGCCGGCGTCGATCAGCGCTGGCCGATCTCTCCGTGCGCGACAGGCCTTTCCTTGGCCCACTTGTCGAGGTCAACCACCCGCCATCTCACGGCGCGCAGGCTGATCCTTATCGGCTCCGGGAAGCGCCCGGCGCGCATCTGACTGTAGATCCAGCTTCGCGAGACGCTGAAGCGCTTCTCGACCTCCTCGCGGCGCAGCAGCTCGCGCACCTTGCCGATGCTCATGGCAATTGTCTCCCTCTGGTTCGTTCGTGACGGGGCCGCATTCCCCGCCGCGTTCTCTCCGCCGCCGTCACGGCCGACCCACCGTCAGCAGACAATCGACCTCGCTTTTCGTCAGCATCGCCTCGATCTCGCAGTTGCCGATGGTCCGGCCGTAGGTGTCCTGGATGTGCTTGCCCCAGCCGCTGGTGGGGTCGTGCGAGGGAATGACCTCGAACTGCACCTGGATCAGAAGGCCGAGAAGGAGGCAGGCGGGGAAGCCGGCGGCCATCATGAGACCCGCCCGGCGCCTGCGGCCTCGCCTCTCGTTCCGGGCCCAGCGCACGAAGTCGGCCTTGAAGGTCCGGATCGCAGCGGCCAGCTCCGCCGCCGCATCCATCGGCGCGCCCATCGGCGTCGGAGCCTCGTCCGGCGGCGGCTCTGGCCGTGCCTGCATCCCGGCGGCACCCTCACCGGGCGCCTCTGCCGGCTCGACTGCGGTTTGCAGCGCTGGCGGCAGCATTCGGTTTTCCAGCGCTGCCTGCTCCGGTCCCATCCGTCCTTCGTACTGGGCGATCTTTGCCGCGACATAGCGCGCGTAGAGCCAGGTCTCGCCGCCTGCCGGCGCAACGCCGGCGCGCTTCTCCGCCGGGGCGGCATCCGCCCCGGCATCGGGTGCCGGCGGGGCCGGGTTGGCGCCGCAAGGCGCACTGCCCGCGCCCGCGGCGTCATCCTCCGCGGCGCTGCCGCTGCGGGATTCTCTCCACGGCTCATGCCGCTGCCCGTTCATGGGCCGCGTCTCCGCACGGTCCGTGTCACGGTCGATGCCGTCCGGCATCATTGGCCTTCTTTTCGTCATAGCATGCCTCCTGCGGCCGCCATCGGCCGGCTCGATCGATTGCCCGCAGCGGCGTTGGCCGCCGCCCGCTGCTTGCGCAGCACGAGCGGGTTGGGATCGGCCAGGTAGGACGTGTCCGGCCGCTCCCAGTAATGCGCGTGGTGGAGATAGAGCGCGTCGCGCTTGATGTCCTTCGCCGCACCGATCACGTACTGACGGTCCGGTGCCAGCGTCATCAGCTCGTCCGGCGTCACCAGACGCTCGCGCACCAGGCTGAAGGACTCCCCCGCCTGCCACTGGGTGTTGCCGGCGACGCGGCTGTCCGCGACGGTGCCCGAGCGGCTCTCGGTCCGGCCCTCGAAGGTGGCGGTGCCGATGGCCTTCGACATCGCCTCCGCCCCCTCCGCGTCGGTGCGCGGGAAGCCCAGGATCTGAACCACCTCGGCGAGGTCCAGCAGCGTCTTGCGGTGCTCCTTGCCCCAGGTCGAGTCCAGCGCCGAGATCGACTGGGCGAAGCACCAGAAATGCACCCCCTTGCCGGCGGCCATCGTGTAGCCGTCCATGACCGGCTTCAGGTAGCCGAGCCTCGGCATCTCGTCGATCACGATCAGCATGTCGCGCTCAAGCGGCCTGATGTTGGCGACCGCGTTGGGGATCGCGACCCAGAGGCGGAGCCAGCCCTTGACGTGCTCCACGGTATCCTCCGGCACGACCACGAACAGGTCGGTGTCGCCGTCGGCCAGCATCAGCGGATTGAAGCTGGTCTCCGAGGTGCTGGCGAGCAGCTCAGGGTAGTTGAGGAAGGAGAGCTGGTTGGCGATGGTGCTGAAGTTCGACCCGCCTTCCTCCTTGCCCACCTGCGCCTGGCGCTCGACGGCGATATGCGCAAGCCCGCCGGCGAAGCGCTCCGTGCGCCGGACCAGGTCCGCGAACTCCTCCCGCGCCTCCGGCCCCATCGAGAGCATGCGGTAGACCATGCCCAGGGTCTGGAGCTCGCGCGGCTCGCGGAAGCGCACCCAGGCGATGTATCCGGCGATGATGGCGCGGGCGGACTCGTAGAAGTGCCGGCTGTTCTCGGGCCCGCCCGCTCTGGGCGGCGTCAGCAGGGCGTCGAGCAGCACGTTGATGTCGCGCACCGCGAGGCCCTCGTCCTCGCG
>JAPPNM010000055.1 GCA_028873825.1 Gemmatimonadota bacterium
TAGAGCACTACGCTCACATCGTAGGGGTCGCTGGTTCGAGTCCAGCAGCGACCACTCCCGCGCAGCCCGGCGCATCCCGTTTGCGCCGGGCGGCCGGCCCGCGCCGGCGGCCTGCGCCCGCGCCCGTTCCCCTTGCGAACGACCGCGCCGGGCGCGCAGGGGCCGCCCCATTTCAGGCGGACGGCGAGGGGCTGGGAGTCGGACCGCGCCGGGCGCGCAGGGGCCGCCCGGCCTCCGGGGGTGTCTTCCTCTTGCAGGAGGACCTTGGGTCTCAGGCCCGAATCGGCGTCCCCGTCTCCTCGCCCGCGACAGCGGTCATCGTCGCCTGCACCGCCTTCTTCCTCGGCGCGCGGACGGCCAGCTCGACGACGCGGTGCAGGTCCTCCACCAAGTGCACCGTGAGCGAGTTCCGCACCGCGTCCGGCAGGTCTTCCAGGTGGGCCTCGTTCTCGCTCGGGAGGATGACCTCTTCGATCCCGGCCCGCACCGCGCCCAGGACCTTCTCCTTCACGCCTCCGATGGGGAGCACCCGGCCCGTCAGCGTGAGCTCGCCGGTCATCGCGAGGTCGGACCGAACCTTCCGCCCCGAGACGGCCGAAATCAGTGCGGTCGCCATGGTGATGCCCGCCGACGGCCCGTCCTTGGGAACCGCGCCGGCGGGCACGTGGATGTGGATCTCGCGCTTTTCCAGCGCCTGCTCGTCGATGCCGAGCGCCGCATAGTGGCTCTTGGCGTAGGAGAGGGCCGCGCGGGCTGACTCCTTCATGACGTCACCGAGCTGGCCCGTGAGCACCAAGCCGCCCTTGCCGGGCATCACGCTGGCCTCAACGAACATGATGTCGCCGCCCATGGGCGTGTAGAACATCCCGGTGGCCACGCCGACGGCGTCCTCGGCGGCCCTGCGTTCCGGATGGACCCGGGGACGTCCGAGCATCTCCGAGCCGACCGCCGGAGTGATCTCCATTCCCTCCGTCTCGGACGACGCGATCTTGCGGGCCACCTTGCGGGCCAGCTTGCCCAGTTCTCGCTCCAGCTGCCGCACGCCGGCCTCGCGGGTGTACTTCTGGATTACGGTCAGGATCGCGTCGTCGCCGACGGCCAGCTCCTCCTCGCGCAGTCCGGACTCCCGCATCTGGCGCGGGAGCAGGTAGCGGCGCGCGATCTCCAGCTTCTCCCCCTCGGTGTATCCGCGGAAGCCGACCGTCTCCATCCGGTCGAGGAGGGGCGGGGGGATGCGGTCCTCGTAGTTGGCCGTCGCGATGAAGAGCACCTCGGAGAGGTCGAAGGGCACGGCCAGGTAGTGGTCTATGAAGGTCGAGTTCTGGGCCGGGTCGAGCACCTCCAGAAGCGCGGCGCTGGGGTCGCCCTGAAAGGAGACGCCGAGCTTGTCCACCTCGTCGAGAAGGAAGACGGGATTCTTGCTGCCGGCCTCCTTCATCCCCTGGACGATCCGGCCCGGCATGGCCCCGACGTACGTGCGGCGGTGGCCCCGAATGTCGGCCTCGTCACGCGCGCCGCCGAGCGAGATGCGCACGTACTTGCGTCCCACCGACCGCGCGATCGACTTCGCGATGCTCGTCTTGCCCACGCCCGGCGGACCGGCGAAGAGGAGGATCGGGCCCTTGCCGCCGGTCCTGGCGACGGGATCCTCGTCGGGGCCGCCGCTCCCGTCTCCGCCGGCCCCTTCGCCCGCGCGGGCCTCGCCGGTCCCGTCGTCGCCCTCCGCGTCGCCGGTCCCGTCGGCGTCTTCCTCCTCCGCGGCCCCGGCAGCGGCCGCCTCTTCGCCGTCCGCCTCCGCGCCGTACCGCTCCTGCTGCAGCTTGCGCACGGCCAGAAACTCGAGCACCCGGTCCTTCACGTCCTCCAGCCCGTAGTGGTCCTCTTCGAGGATCTCCTCGGCCCTGTGGAGGTCGATCTTGTCGTCCGTGCGGTCGCTCCAGGGGAGCTCGGTTATCCACTCCAGGTAGGTGCGGATGACCTGGTATTCCGCCGCCTGCGGGGAGGTGCGGTTCAGACGCTTCAGCTCCCGCTCGACCTCGTTGCGGGCGGTTTCGCTAAGCTCCAGCTTCTCGATCCGCTCGCGCAGCTCGTCGACCTCGTCGCGGTCCCCCTCCTCGCCCAGCTCCTTGCGGATCTGCTTCATCTGCTCGCGCAGGAGCATTTCGCGCTGGCGCTCCCCCAGCTCCTCCTGGACCTTCGCCTGGATGTCCTCCTGGGCGTCGAGCCGGACCAGCTCGCGCTCGACCGCCACCAGCGCGGCCTTCATGCGCTTCTGGTCGTCCAGGGTTTCGAGCAGCGCCTGCTTCTCGAAGGTGGGCAGGTCCAGCTGGAAGGCCACCAGGTCGGCGAAGGCGCCGGGGTCGTCCACGCCCTGGATGAGCTGGTTGAGGTTTTCGGCGGTGGCACCGCGGCGGGTGGCCAGTTCGGCGGCGCGCTCGCGGAGTTCGGCGTCGAGGGCCTTGATGCCGGGATCGTCGGGGTTGGCCAGGTTCTGCCGTTCGAGGGGCGCCACGGTGGCCCGCAGCATGGCTTCGCCGTCGTCGGCGTACGCCACCGCGCGGGCCCGCGTCTCGCCCTGCACTAGGAGCTGGATGCCGCCCCGCACCCGGTGCGTCTGGATGATCCGCACGACGGTCCCGACCGCGTACAGGATCTGCGGGTCGGGGTCGTCCCGGTTCTGGTTCTGCGCCACCGCGAAGAGGCGCCGGTCGTCGTCGAGAGCGTCCTGCACGGCTTCGACAGTGCCCGGTCGGCCCGCCGAGATGGGCACGGCCACGCCGGGGTACACGACCGTGTCCCGCAGCGGAAGAACGGGTAGTGAGAACCGTCGGCTCATGTCGTTTCGTTTCTTTGTCTCGGTGCGAAGCGGAGAGCGGGCTGCCGGGCGGCCTCGATCCGGCGGCGCCTTCCGCCGCCCTGCCGGAAGGTCCGTCCCTGCCCCGCTCCGGTGTAGAGTATGGCGCTCATGCGAGAATCCTGCCAGAACCTTACGAGGAGACCGCCCCGCTCGTTACGTCCGGCCCGGCCACTCCGGCGGGCAGGGAGCGCCCAGTCGGTCGTTGTGGCCGCGGCCGGTCCGCGCCGACCGGTCGTTCTTGCAGGCAGGCGGCCGGTGTGGCGTGAGTCGTCAGTCCGCGGACAAAGCCACCCGAGCGCCGAGACCGCCGGCGGCTGTCCGCGGGTCCGTCGCGCGCGTACCTTCCGTGCCCGCGCGCAACTTTCAACCGTCACCGCGAGGGGAGACACGGGCACATGTACGCCATGCGGCGGGGCCGGGCGGAGGGTACGGAGCCGGGGAAGGACGGGAATGAAGATGGGAGCTGAGGGGAGACCGGAGAGCCGGCGCGCGACCGCGAGGTTTCGGCCGGACTACGAGATACCGGCGGAGAGGTTGCCGGAGGGGTTCGTGGAGACGCTGGCGGCGGTGCCGGCGGCGCCGGCTGTGCCGAGGCCCGCGGCCACGGTGGTGCTCCTGCGCGAGGGCGCGGACGGACCGGAAGCGCTTCTGCTGCGGCGCAACCGCGCCACCGGGTTCGTGCCGGGGGCGTGGGTGTTTCCTGGGGGCCGGGTGGACGCGGCCGACGGCGAGGACGCGCTGGCGGAGCGCTGGGACGGGCTGACGCGCGAAGGTGCGGCGGGGCGGCTGGGGCTGGAGAGGGGGGCGGAACCGCCGGCGATCGCGTACTACGGGGCCGCGGTGCGCGAGGCGGTGGAGGAGACGGGACTTTGGCCGGGGGCGACCGCGGGGGACGGTTCGGCGGCCGCGCCGGAAGGGGGCGGCGGCGGGGCGGTCCGCGGCGGCGAGCTTGCCGCGGGGACGCTCGCTCAGGCCCGTGAGGCGCTGCTGGGAGGGGGGGTCCCCCTTGCGAGGGTGCTCCGGGCGCTCAACGCGAGACTGGACGGCGGCGCCTTCGAGTATATCGCCCACTGGGTGACGCCGGCCGCGGAGCCCCGCCGGTACGACACGCGCTTCTTCGCCGCCTCGGTCCCGGCCGGTGCCGCCGCCGCGCACGACGAGCGCGAAATGACGGGAGCGGTGTGGCTCACGCCCCGCGCCGCGCTGGAACGCCATAGGCGCGGCGGCCTTCCCATGATCTTCCCCACAATCCGCACGCTGGAGGACCTGAGCGGCTTCGCGGCCGTTGGGGACCTGCTCGCGCACTACCGCGACCGCGCGATCCCGCGGATCCAGCCCGACATCGTGCGCACGGCCACGGGGGTGGCGCTGCGAGTGCCGTGAAGCCTCATTTCGCCAGCGGGATCAAGCGCGAGGTGGTGGCGCGGCGGATCCAGACCGCGACGCACGGATTGGACCGGCTGGGCACGACCGGACCTCCGCCAACATCCTACGGTTCGCCGGGGCTCGCCATCCGGTAGCCGACCCCGCGTTCGGTGAAGATGTAGGCCGGCGAGGCCGCTTCGTCGCCGAGCTTCGCCCGCAGGTTCTTGATCACCGTGCGCACGCGACCGGTGTCCTTCGGGTTCCGCTTCCCCCAGACCCGGCGCAGCAGCGCCTGCGTGGTCACCACCCTTCCCGCGTTGACCGACAGGACGCGCAGCACGCCGAACTCCTTGGCCGTGAGAACCACCGCGTGACCGGCGATGCTCACGTGGCGCCGGGCATAGTCGATGGCCAGGTCGCCACACGCGAAGGACCGGGGATCACGCCGGTTCCTGAGCGCTGTCCGCACGCGCGCCACGAGTTCGGTATGCGAGAACGGCTTGACGATGTAGTCGACCGCGCCGCTCGTGAGCGCCCTGGCGATGGTCTCGTCCCGCCCGTAGCCGGAGATGAAGATGACCGGAAGATCGCCGAGCTCCGGGACTTTCTTCATCAGCTTGATGCCGTCCGTTCCGGGAAGCATGAGGTCGAGGAGAACCAGGTGGGGCCGGTCGGCGCGGATGATCGCGGGGAGTTCGTCCGGATCGCCCGTCACAAGCGGGTGGTGGCCAGTCGCGGTGAGGATGTCCCGCAGATAGCGCAGCGCCTCCGGGTCGTCATCCACCACGAGGACCCGCGCCTTCTCCTCCTCACCCGGCCCTGCCGGCCTGTCGCCGCGGTGAGACGCCTCCGCAGAGAAGGTCCCGGCCGCCGGGATCGTGAACGTGAAGCGGGTGCCCATGCCCGTGCCCCCGCTCTCGGCCCGGATGCGTCCGCCGTGCGCCTCCACGAGACCCTTGCAGATAGCGAGCCCGAGCCCGGTGCCTCTCGTGAATTGCTCGCCATCGCTCCCGGCAAAACGCGCGCGCTTGCGGAAGAGCTGCGGAAGCCTGTCGGGCGGGATCCCCCGGCCCTCGTCCGATACCGAGATTTCGACGAAACCATCCGCATAGGCCGCCTTGATCCGGATGGGTGAGGTCTCGGGGGAATGCCGCGCCGCATTCGAGAGAAGGTTGCCCAGCACTTGCGCGATACGTTCGCGATCGGCAATCGCCCGGGGCAAGTCCGGCGCGATGTCGATCAGGACTGGGTGGCGGCCGCCGCCGCTCAGAAAGGTGTTGCGGGCCCTGTCCACCAGCGCGGCGACCCGCGTCGGCTCGGGCGCGACCGTAAGGGTGCCCGCCTCGATGCTTCCCGCGTCGAGGAGGTTCGCGATGAGGCCGCGCATGTGGTCGGCCTGCCCGTCGATGATGCGGAAGAACTGGAGCAGCTCGGCCCGCGTCGGGACCGGCACGGCACCGAGCACGGTGGCGGTCGAGCCCTTGATCGAGGTCAGCGGGGCGCGCAGTTCGTGGCTCACCATTTCCAGGAACTCTGCCCGCTGTCGCTCCAGCGCCTCGAGCGGGGCGAGGTCCTGCATGGTGACGACGACCGACACGACATCGCCTGTCTCCGAGCGGATCGGCGTGGCATTGATCAGCGTCCGAACGCTCCGGCCGTCGGGTACCGACAACTCGATCTCCTCGGCACGCATCGCCTTGGCGTTCTCAAACTGGCCCGGCAAGGGGAACTCCTCGATCGAGAACTCCCGCCCGTCGGCGTGCCTCCACGAAGCCACCTCGAGAAGTTGCTCGCGCGGCTGTCCCGAAGTGCGCAGGCCCTCGACGATGCGCCACGCCTCACGATTGAACGAGACCATGTGACCGGTTCGCGCGTCGAACACCACCACTCCGACCGGAGAGGTCTCGATCAGTGCCTCGAGGTCCGCCCGCGCCCGTTCGACTTCGCGGTGCGCCCGCGCGTTCGCGATCGCCGTGGCGGCTTGCGATGCGAAGAGGACCAGGGTCTCCTCGTCCTCGCTCGTGAACGGTTCTCCGTCTTCCTTGTCGGTGAGGAAGAAGTGACCGAGATGCTCCCCCCGGTGATGCATCGGGGTCGCCTGCAGGGTCCTTGGGCCCCAAGGGATCGGGGAAAAACCGAGGTCACACAGGTAACCCGGGAGGTCCGCCACTCTCACCGGCGCCGGAAGATCCTGCAGGTGCTGGAAGAGCCGCTCCCCGTCGGGCCACGCCAGGATCTCCCGTTGCTCCTCTGGACAGAGGCCGCGGATAACAAGATCCTGAAGCTCTCCCCACTCGTCCGTCGTCGTGATCACCCCTGCGCGGGCACCGGTTAGCGCGCGGGCGCTATCGACCACCTCGTCCAGTACGGTGGCCAGGTCGAGGCTCCGGCTGATGCGCAGGATCGCCGCGCTCAGCCGGGAGGCGCGGTCGTCGGAGGCCCGGGTCCCGGGCTCGGTCAAGTCTCGATCGTTCAATGCTCCACTCCTCGCCACAGGATCACACCAGGCCCGCTCGACAGGTGCAACATAGCGAATTTCGCGACGGAAATCACGAAAAAAACATACAATACTGTCAATACGTCACGACTCGCGCACAAAAAACGCAGTATTTTCTGAGTACGCATCGCGTTGGCGCTCATCGGATCCCGCCGGGTCGCGAGGAGGGTGCTGGCGCTGCAGGCGCAGCCTGCGGGAACACTTCATCATGACAGGGGAGGGTAAGAGAATGGAAGGGACACGATGGATCCGCAGCTTTATCGGCATGGGGATGCTCGCCTTGGTCGTAGCGGGTTGCGACGAAGCCGAGCGTGACGCGATCACGGCGGTCGAGGCCGATGCCGTCGCCAGGGTGATCACCGATGCTACCGTTGGCGCCTGGTGGGGTCAGGCGGGGGCCTCCGTGACACCGAACGACGGCCTGCAACTCATGACGAAAGAGGAGTACGACGAGATCGTGGAATGTCCGGAAGGGGGCACAATGCACCTGAAAGGAACGATCGAGTCGAGCGAGGATGGTTCCAGTACCAAGATCGAAGGCACAATAACGTTCGACAACTGTGCCTCGAAGACCGAAGACGGTGAGACTGTTGTACTTACCGAGGGCACCATCAACGACCTGCTTGAGGTACGGATCGCCACGGACGATGGTCTCAGCGTTCGGATTGACCTGGACGGCAGTTGGGATGGGAGCGTCTCCTGGGAGAACGAAGACGACGGCAGCAGCGGTGTCTGCGATGTCGACGTAACGCTCGACGTCACGATCACCCTCAACCTCGAGACCGGGACCTGGGACGCGGAGGGCGGCATCACGGGGACGGTCTGCGGGCAATCGGTAGATGATGACGACTGGACGATCGAGGTGCATACTGAGGAGTCGTGACCTCGGTCAGGGAGTGGAAGACCCACAGGACGATTCCCGAGCCAGGGTCGACTGGCAGTTCACCACGGACCACACCCGTGTCAGGCTCAAGCGTCTCTATCCGACGTTTGATGCGTGACATGACTAGTGGCGAAGCGAAGTTTTGCCTGTGGCTGGACGGGGTGGAGGCGGTCGTCGAGAAGTACGGCGGCCGCCTCCCGATGTGGCCGGGGGGGAAGGACGCGCTCTACCGCTTCGGGCGAATAACCTGGGAGGAGGCCCACGGGGACCGCCCCCGTCCTCGAGGGCTACTCCTCGCGCCGCCCCGACGTTCCGTACCCGGCCCCCGGGCGATGACGGCCGCGGGCTTCTAACCGTCCTTCAGCGAATCCAGGGCGTCCAGGATGTCCAGGTGGACGTAGTTCTCGTAGACGTCCCGCACCGGCAGCGCGATCGCCTTCTCCAGCATCTCCCTGGCCCGTTCCTCGCCGTTTTCCTTGTCGAGTTCGGGCAGCCGGACGGCGTATTCCAACATCACCACCTTCGACTCCGGTGCCAGTTCCAGGGCCCGCTCGTAGTACGCGACGGACTCCTCCTTCCTGGCTCCGTACATCCGCCGGGCGATGAATCCGGACGCGGCGATGTCGGCATGCCAGCCTCCGAAGCCGATATGGGCGCCGACGTGGTCGGGATCGAGGGCCAGCGTGGCCTCGAGCAGATTGCGGACCTTGCCTCCAAGACCCTTGCGAAGCGCGGTTATCGTACCCGCGCGCTTGGCGTACCTGCCCACGGCGTGGACGGACTGGTAGTACGCCTCCGGGTTGGTCGAATCGGCGCGCACGGCCTCGTCGCCCATTCGCATCGCGCGTTCGATCAGGTCGCCCCATTCCTCTTCGGGCGCTTCGTAGTGGGCGTACACCGCGAGCGACCGGGCCGCCAGGGCGTACCCGCCGGAGGTTCCGAGAGCTTCGCCGAGTTCGGCCGCCTCCAAGAACCGGCCGTCCGCGAAAGCTGCCCTCGCTTCGTCGATCGACTGTGCGCTCGCGTCGGCCGCGAGGAACGCGAGACCGCAAACTGCCGCGAGCCGGGGAAACTGGATCGAGGTCATTTTCAGGCTTTCCGGTTGAGTGTTATCCGCACGTTGCATGGCGCCCCGCTTCGCCGGTCGGCCCGAGCTCCAACGGTCCGCGGCGGTGTTGCCGGCGCGATCGCTTCAGCGTATCGCCGGGGGAAGCCTCCGCACGACCACGCTGGCCACGTCCAGTTCGTCCAGCTCGATGAACGCCGCCATGCCGTCCGGGCCGAAGGCGTCCGGCATCGTCGCGGCATCGGTGCGGAACGTCCCCAGGTACTCGCCGCGAACGGTCAGCACGTCGATCGGGCCGTCGCTCTCCGGCTCCTTGCCGCGGCGCCGGACCCAGATGCGGCCCTCCCAGGTGGCGGAGAGGCCGCGGAGCACCGGGATCTCGGGGAAGAAGGTGCGCTCCGGCATCTCGAAGGAGAGGGCGAAGGGCACGGTTGCGCCCTCGGCGTTGGTGCCGATGCCGGTGGCGGTGCCCTCGCGACCGGACCGTTTCTCCGCGTACTCCTTCCGGACGGACTCCGTCACCGGCTCGGGGTGGAAGGGCCGCACAATGACGCGCTCCACCTCCGGGCTGCCGGGCGGCGTGACCTTGAGCGCGTAGGCCGAGGAGTCGGAGTAGACGAGACCCCCTTCCGGCAGGACGCCGAGGAGGACTTCGGGTTCGAATTCGCCGGGCATGGCGAAGCCTCCCAGCACGTCGCCGAGGCTGAACGAACCCCCTGCGACTTCGATGCTCGCCTCCATTCCCTCGCCTCCCCGGGGCGGCAGCCACCCCAGGGCCACCGTATCGGCGTCCACGACTTCGCCCGCAAGCCCCAGCCGGACGACGGGACGCAAAGGCGAGGCGGCCGCCTCGCCCGCTCCACCGCCGCCCTCCGGCGTGAAGACCGCGCCGCCGCGAGGATCCGCATGAATGGCGGAGAACACCGTTACCTTGCTTTCCTGCTCCGCGAACCTCACCATGCGAACGAAGCTCCCGGACGGGTCGAAGAGATGGTACGCGTCGTGGCCGCCGTCCCTGACGACCGTGGTGCCGTCCCGCATGACCGCCATGCCGTTCGCGCGCTTGAACTCGCCCGGCCCTTCGCCCGCGGACCCGAATTCGCGCACGAACGCACCGGCCGGGTCGAAGACCACGACGCGGGCGTCCCTTGAGTCGCCACCTCCGGACCGGTCGAATACGTACAGGTTGCCCGCGGCGTCGAACCCGACCCTCCCGACCGCGCCGAACATCTCCCAGGACTCCCCGGCGACGACGCCGACTCGGTAGATCTCCTCGAAGTCGTGCTCGATGTGGCGGTCGCGGCCGGTGACCTCGGCGATCCGCTGGGCGGACAGCGCGGGGGCGGCGAGGAAAAACGCGACCGGAGCGGTCCTCGCGAACAAGGTGAAGGGGCCTGGAATGCCGGGGGGATTTTGTCCACGGGCTGCCAGTCTCATGGTCGAAAGCTCGCTTTCTAAGGGGCGTATCCGCCGGGGTCGTTGTAGGTCGGTGACCGAGTGAGTTGTGAGGCGACCGGGTGAACCGGCGTGTTGGCGTATCCGATATAGATTCCGGGCGAGCGGTTGCCGCGGGCCGGGGAAAGGGCCACAATTCGGCGAACCCGGAGGCGCGCCCCCCCGACTTCCCGCCCACCCGGAGGAACTCCGTGAAACGATTCGACATCTTCCCTGCGGCCCTCGCTCTCGCGGCGGCCGCCGACCTTTCCGCCTGCCAAGAGGGACCCGGCTACGATCCCATGCTTCTCACCCCCGACTCCCTGACCGAGACCGCCCCCGACGTCTTCCATGCCCGCTTCGAGACGACCAAGGGCGACTTCGTCGTCGAGGTCCGCCGCGAGTGGTCGCCCAACGGCGCCGACCGCTTCTACAACCTGGTCGCGAACGGCTACTACGACGGCACCCGCTTCTTCCGGGTGATCGCCGGGTTCATGGCACAGTTCGGCATTCACGGCGATACCGCCGTCGATGCCGCTTGGCGGGGACAGCGGATCGCCGACGATCCCGTCGCGCAGAGCAACACGCGCGGTTTCGCCAGCTTCGCCAAGGGTGGCCCCGACACGCGCACCACCCAGATCTTCATCAACTACGGGGACAACAGCAGGCTCGACGGGATGGGCTTCTCGCCCTTCGGCCGGGTGGTCGAGGGAATGGAGGTCGTGGACGCCCTGTACTCCGGGTACGGCGATAGCGCACTCAGCGGCGGCCGCGGGCCCACTCAGCCGAAGATCCAGCGGCAGGGCAACTCCTATCTGGAAAAGGACTTTCCGAAACTCGACTTCGTGCGGGGGGCGACGCTCGTCGCGCGTTGAGGGGGCGGACGCCGGCAAGACCGACGGCGGGGCGAAGCCGGAACGGCAACGCCCTCTACCTCCAGAAGCACGCATCCGCGTCCGCCACCGCCGCCGGATGCACGATTCGCCTCTCCAGCCCCCCGCTCCCGTCATCGTGCCACTGCACCTGCAGCCCCTTCAGCGCCCGTTGCGCGCCCGCCTGTTCGTCGCCCAGCGAATGCACCTGGAACGGTCCCAGCACCGTCTCGGTCACCTTCGCAAACAGGTATTCCCGAATCGCCGCGCGGTCGAACTCGCCGGCGTCGCCGGCGGTCGCGTCGAACGCTTCGGCGAACAGTTCCACCGCCCCGAACCCCCCGGCCGCGTAGTAGTTCGGCGGCTCCGAATGGGCCGCGACGTACCGCCGGCCCATGGTCTCGCTGTCGGCAACGAACCCCGATGTCCGGATCGTGGGCAGCCAGGGAGTGTTTCCGGCCACGCACCGCGCCGCGCCGCCAACGTCGTTCACGAAGTTCGCCTGGGCCGGGCCGAGATTCAGGCTCAGCAGCATGGGCGTGTAGTGTCCCCCGTCCACCGCCTTGGTGAACGCCACCGCGTCGTCGTAGTAGCCGCCTCCGATGAACAGGTCGGCTCCGTTGTCCCGGGCCTCGGCCACCAGGGCGTCGTGGCCCGCCCCGCCCGCGGGGTAGGACCGGTCCAGCACGATATTCATGCGGTGGGCCCGGACGGCCGCGCGCACTCCTTCGGCTACCGACACGGGGAACTGCGTGTCCTCGTAGACCAGGGCCACGCTGCGGGCGCCGTGCCCCGCCGCCACCTCCACGGACCCCTGCAAGTAGGTGGGTCCGGGGTTGATCATCTGCACGCTCCAGCTGCGCCCCTGTCCCGCCCACAGCCCCGGCGCGGCCGCCATGGCCGCCACCAGCGGCATCCCGGCCCTCTCCGCCACGCCGATGACGGCTTCCGTGAGCGGACTGCTGTAGGGCCCCAGCAGCGCGTCGATAGTGTCGGAGGCCGCGAACTCGCGGTAGATCCCCGCGGCGGTTCCGGCGTCGCTCGCGTCGTCGCGAAGCTCCAGCCGGAACTCCCGGCCCCCTGCTCCCCCCTTCTCGTTGAGCATTTCCACGGCCAGGCGGTAGCCCCGGGCCATCTCGGTGCCGAGCAAGGCGAAGCGTCCGGTCTCGGAGTAGGTGGCGGCCAGCACGACGGGGCCGGCGCCGGGGGGGTCCGTGGAATCGCGGCACCCGGCCAGTGAGGGAAGGGCGGTGAAAAGACAGACGCCAAGGCGGGCGGCGCGCATGGCAGGACCTCCCGTGCGGGATTTCACAAGTGATCGTACAAGTATAACCCGGCGGAGCGGACGCCCGCTCCGACCTGCCCGCCGCCGGCCTGCGGAGGCGGTTCCCGCGTTCGGGCGGCGAACGCATACGCGCCCGCGGGACCCGGTCCGGGGACTGCTACTCCTCCACCGCCACGATCTTCCAGATCCGCCCGCGCAGCGATTCGCTCACGAAAAGAGATCCCTCCGGCCCGGCCGCCACTCCGGTGGGCCGGTTGTCGGCGTCGCCGGGCGAGCTGATCGGGCCCCCGGCGAACCCGTCCGCGAAGACCGCCCAGTCGCCGGTCGGTTGGTCATCGTCGAAGGGGAGCCACACTACGTTGTAGCCCTCCTGGACCGGAGTGCGGTTCCAAGATCCGTGGAAGGCGACGAAGGCTCCTTCGCGGTAGTCCTCCTGGAACTCGCCGTTGGCGAAGGCCATCGCGTTGGGAGCCCAGTGCGCGGGGAGACCGATCTCCGGATCGTCCATGTCCGCGCACCTGCCGACGGTTTCTCCGTCGCCCCCGTACTCGGGCGCGAGCAGCTTCGCGTCGTCTTCGGGGTCGTGGTAGCAGTACGGCCAGCCGAAGTCGGTACCCTCGCGGACGTGGATGAACTCCTCGGAGGGCTTCTCGGCTCCTTCCTCGGCGGTGTAGAGATCGGGCCAGAGCTCGTAGAGCTGGTCGCGGCCGTGAACGACCGCATACAGCTCGTCGGTCGTAGGATGGACGGCCATCGCGTTCGCGTTGCGGACCCCGGTCGAGAAGCGTTGGCCGTCGGAGAGCGTCTGTCCCTCCTTGTCGCCGTCGAAGCGCCAGATCCCCGCGCGCGTCTCCAGCTGCGGGCACGGATCCTGGCCCGGCCCTTCCCGCGAGCGCGGCCTGATCTGGCAGGCGTTGGACGGCGAGCCGATGCCGACGAAGATGCTGCCGTCGGGATGCAGGGCGATGCTCTTGCGGGGGTGATTGCGGGCGCTGGGCAGGTCCTCGACGATCTTCACCGGCGATCCCGACGGCGTCAGGGAGCCCTTCGGAAGCGTATAGCGCAGCACGTCGTTGTCGGTTGCCAGGTAGAGGATGCCGTCACCCAGGGCGATCCCCGATCCGCCCTCGGTTCCCCAGGATTCCCTCGTTTCGGCCTTGTGGTCGTCGTCCGTATCCCTGAGCGCGACGACCCCGCCGGACTGGCCGCCGCGGTTGCGAATCGCCACGAAGACGTCGCCGTTGTCCGCCACCGCCAGCTCCCGGGCGGCCCCGACGCCGGAGTGGAACACTATGGCGCAGAAGCCTTCCGGCACGTCGATCCTGGTATCGCACGGAAGCTTGACGACCTCCGGCTCCGGTTCCGCTTCCTCGCTGCACGCGGCGGCCGCCAGAACCGCGGCCGCGAGCGGCAGCGGACGGATCCGCAACGCGCCGCGGATGCCGCCCCGGCGACGCGGTGAACGGGTCGCCTTCTCGAAACGCTTCGCGGGATTCATGATTCCCTCCCCATGGCTCGTGGATCGAGCCCGCGCGAGGTCCGCGCGGCTTGGCGGAACCGCCGCTCCTCTCCTATTTCGCCAACGAGAACGGCGTTGCGGCGAGCTGGTCGTGCCACCAGACGACGAACGTGCCTCCGTCGCCGGCCATGTCGGTGAAGAGGATGACCATCTGGTCGGTCGACATGTCGCTGGCGGTCACGCTCATGGAGGTTCGCACGACGTCGCGGTCGGGCGTGTATCCGTATGAGCCCCACAGCGCGTCCGGATCGTCCTCGCGCCCGCTCTCCTTCGCGCCCCAGCCGGAGAAGATCAGCGTCCACTCGCTCTCGGCGAGCTCCGCGAACAGGCTGTACTCTCCGGCCGGCAGCCGCTGGTCGCCGAACACGAGGTCGGCCCCGGTCGTGAAGCGGGTCGACTTGTTGGCTCCCACTCGCCACACGCCCTCGGTGGAAATGGCCCGGCCGTACTCGTCGCCGGAGCCGAACACGTCGCGGCCCCGCGCGATGGGGCGCCCGTAGTCGACGACGATCCACGATCCGCCGGCGTACTGGCGGCCCTCGTAGGATCCGCCGACCTGGGTCGAGGCTTCGCCGCGCGGGCTCGCCGGCCGCTGCTGGGCGTCGAGGGATCCGGCGAAGGCGAGAGCGGGTACGAGGAGTGCTAGGAAGCGAACCGTCTTCATATGGCGTGTCTCCGGGATGGGGCGAGCGGGCGGGAGGAGAATTGTAAGGGCGCGTCGGGCGCGGGGGAAGTGAGAGCGGGTTCGCAGTGTAGGTTAATTTCGAAGTGCGAGCCAATCGGAAAGGGATCGAGAATGGATTCTCCCAGCATTCCGGCACGCGGGCAAGCGACGATCCCCCGGCGCTTACGCGAGGCGGCCGATCTGCGCGAGGGCGACCGGGTTCGCCCGGCGTCGCCCGCCGCGCGCGCAGGGACGTCCGGGACCGGCCGCGCCGGGTCTTCCCCCCGCCTTCGCGGCCTCTGGATCGTCGGGCAGATCCTCGGACGCGCCTTGCTGCCGCACCACGTGGTCCGCTGGATGAGGCGCCGAAGGACGCACCGCCGCGTCCCGACCGCCCATGCGAACGCCCAGCTGCTCCTCTACAACCGGATGCTCCCCGGCGACTTTCTCCACTACGGCTACTTCGACGACCCGGACACGCCCCCCGAGGAGGTGAGCTTCGCCGCCCTCCACCGCGCCCAGCTTCGCTACGCCCGGAAGCTGGCCGAACTCGTCGGCCGCCCGGGCGAACCGGTGCTGGACGCGGGCTCCGGAATGGGCGGGATGCTCGGACTGCTGAGGTCCGCCGGCCACGACGTCACGGGACTCACCCCCGACCGCTTCCAGGTTGAGCACATCCGCCGCGCCTACCCCGGAGTGCCGGTGCTCCACTGCCGTTTCGAGGACATGTGTTTGGACAAACACAAGCACTATTTTGTCCACAAATCCGGCGCGACCATTCGTATCGACACGCAAAATGGCTCTGTAGATCAGCATATTGACAGATTTAAGCACTATTTTGGCACAGTCATACACTCCGAGTCGATCCAGTACATGCGGCCGGAGGGTGTGTTCTCCGTGATGCGCAGGGTGCTGGCCCCAGGCGGGACGTGGATCGTGGCCGACTACTTCCGCCGGGGCGAGCGGGGGTCCGCCGCCGCGTCCGGCCGACCGCCACCGCCCGACCGCTCCGGCTGGCGTCTTGACGCCTTCCGCAACCGACTCCGCGACAACGGCTTCGAGATCGCGAGCGAGACCGACATCACCGCGCACGTCCTGCCCACGCTCGGATTCGCCCGCCTGCTGGCCGAGCGCATCGGCCTCCCCGCCCTGGACTTCGCCGCGGACAAGCTGCGTGCGAAAAGCCCGGGGCTGCACTACGTTGTCGAAAACGTGGCCGAGGGCGTCCGCACCGCCGCCCACCGGGGCGCGGCGGCGCTGGACCCTTCCTCCTTCGCCGCACGCAAACGCTACCTGCTGATGAGCATGCGCCGAGGGTAGAGGAGAAAAGAGCGATGGAACGGAGCACCGCGAGCGACCGTCGCCGCCGGCCCGCGCCCCGTGCGGGCACGCCTGCGCTAGCGCTCGCCGCGGTCGCCCGCGCGCCGCGCGCGTGTCTCCCGCCCCTCCCTACCGTGGCCGCGGGCCTGGTTTTCGCGACCGGGGGCCTCCCTCCGGCCGGCGTCGCGCAGCAGCTCGAGGGAGTCCGGGCCCGCATGGAGTACGACCGCATCGTACGGTATTCCGGGCCGGGGCGAAATCTCTCGGTCCTGCGCCAAAGGGCGCATGCACGGGTGTCGGCCATGCGGGGGAGCGGGATGATGCGGATGGGCGGGGCCGGACTGCGGTGGCGCCCGCTGGGGCCGGAGCGAAGGGCGTACGGTTCCTTCATGGTGACGGGTCGCGTCACGGCGATCGCGGTCCACCCCGAGGACAACGACATCGTCTATGCGGGCGGGGCTCAGGGAGGGGTGTGGAAGTCGGAGGACGCCGGCGGCAGCTGGACACCGCTGACGGACAGGGAGTGTTCGCTCGCGATGGGGTCGATCGCGATCGATCCCGTCGATCCCGAAATCGTGTACGCCGGGACCGGCGAGCAGAACTACCAGAGGGACAGCTACTACGGTTGCGGAGTGCTGCGTACGCTGGACGGCGGCGCGACCTGGGAACAGCTGGGGGCCGACCCGTTCGTCCGCAAGAGCGCAACGACCGGCGGGGCGTACATTGCGCGGGTGGTCGTCGACCGGGCCACGGCGGGGTCCTCCGACTCGACCGCCGTGCTCGTCGCTTCCAGCTTCGGGCTCTATCGTTCGACGAGCAGCGGCGAGAGCTGGAAGCTGGTCCTGGAGGGCCGGGCCACCGACCTGCTCGCGCACCCCTCGGATTCGACGGTGTTCTTTGCCGCGGTGCAGGAGAACGGGGTGTACAAGTCGGAGGACTCGGGCGAGACCTGGGACGAGACTTCGACGGGCATGTCGCTTGACGGCGCCAAGCGTATCAACCTGGCCATCTCACTGTCGGATACGGACGTTCTGTACGCCACCGTGGAGACGGACGACTCGGAGGGGCGGGGGTTGCGGATGTACCGGACCGGCGACGGCGCGGACACGTGGGAGCAGGTGGACGCGGCGGGCGCCCCTTGCGACTACCGGTGCTACTACACCAATGCCGTCGCCGTGCATCCCGAAGATCCCGACCGGGTCACCTTCGGCTCCGTTCGGCTGTATCGGTCCGACGACGGCGGGGAGAGCTTCGAGCCGTTGAGCGGCGTGCCCTACGTCGATGAACAGCTGCTGGTCCTCGACACCCTGCGGGACTCCGACGCCATCTACCTGGCCAACGACGGAGGCGTGCACCGCTCGCTCGACGCGGGCGACAGCTGGACGTCGCTGGCGTCGAACCTCGCCGTCATACAGTTCTACCGCGGCATCGCGCTCCACCCCTCCGATCCGGGGGTGACGCTGGGAGGAACCCAGGACCAGGGCACCCTGCGGTCTTCGCCCGGGTCGATGGTCTGGACCCAGGTGATCGGCGGCGACGGGGGCTACAACGCCTTCGACGCCGAAGACCCGAGGATCTGGTATGGCGAGGTGTACTGGATTCCCGGCTGGGGGACGGGCGGACCCAGAAAGAACGGCAGGCTGGCGACACGCGGCATGGACCTGACCGAACCGGGCCTGTTTCTGCCCCCCCTCGTCATGGATCCGGTGGACTCCAGGCGGCTGTACTTCGGTACGAGGAGCCTGTACCGCACGGTCGACGCGGCGGACCGTTGGGAGCGGATCTACCGGACGTCCTCGGACGACGAGGTGATCACCGCCATCGCTCCCGCTCCCTCGGACTCGAACACCGTCTACGCGGGCGTGCTCTACGGACAGGTCGTCGTCACCCGCGACGGCGGCCTGACCTGGCACTCGGGTTCGGGACTCCCCGACCGGTTCATCCGGGATCTGGCGGTGCATCCGGACGACCCGGAGCAGGCCTATGCGGTGGCCGGGGGGTTTCTCACCGGACACGTGTTTCATACGACCGACGGCGGCCGCAGCTGGCGGGATCGTTCGGGCGGCCTTCCGGACCATCCGGTGCACGCCGTCCTCTACGATCCCGCGGACCCGAGCGCGATCTATGTCGGCACGGACTTCGGAGTCTTCCGTTCCGCCCGGGGCGGCGAGAGCTGGGACCGTCTCGACGAGGGCCTGCCGATGGTGGCGGTCTTCGACCTGGCAGCCCAGCCCGGGACCGGCCGACTGGTTGCGGGCACCCACGGCCGCGGCATGTTCGAGATTCCGATCGAAGTGCCGCTCTCGCTGCGCACGCGTCCGGGCGCCATAGCCGACACGATTCGCACCGTCGCCGACACGATCGCGGGAACGATGATCGTGGCTCCGCGGGGCAAGGACGACCACGCGGCCTCATGGGAGGCGGCCTCCGGCGTGCCGTGGCTGGCCGTGAGCGACGCCGCCGGACGGGGCAGGGGGCGCTTCCGGTACGAGTTGTCGGGCGAGGGCCTGAACTCCGGTCTGAACGAGACGAGGCTCGAAGTGACGCTCGCGGGTGTCGGCGGGGCTTTCGAGATTCCGGTTTCGCTCTACGCGCCCCCCCTGCGCATCCCGGAATTGCGCCGGACCGAGGGATTCGGGGTGGCCGGCTGGTCCCTGGCGCCGCCCGACTCGCTGCCGCCCGGAATTACCGGCTTCGGCGCGGATACGGCGGTTTGGAGCGCCGAGTCCTCCGGCCCCGGTTGGTTGGTGGTGGAGCGGGCCGAGGGACGATCCGACCAGCCCGTCGTCTGGAGTCGTGACACTGAGGGGCTGGAGGCCGGCGTATACGAAGACACTATTACGGTCACGGTTCGGGGCCGCCCCGAAGCGAAGGGCCGGATTGCGGACAGGGTCGAGGTCGCCGGGTCGATCGGGGTGGAGGATGCGGCGCTCCACCTTCTGGGAGCGGACCGGCTGGACGGGGGACAGGTGCGCTTCCTGGACTGGTTCGGGAACCGGGACGGTACCTTGAACGCGGGGGACGCGCTTAGGTGGCTCGATCACTGCTCCGGCGGGGGAGCCGGCTCCGGCTGCGGCTCCGGCAACGATACGAGGCGGTCCCGTGACGATTCCGGGATCGCGGCGAAAGGCCCGAGGAGGGAATTATGAAGCGAGGAGCGCCGTTGTTGGCGGCCATCGCTGTTGCAGCGCCGGTCTATTCGTGCGAGAGGAAACCGGAGCCGAACCGGCCACCGGAGTCGACGGGTGCCATTCCCGCGCAGGAGGTGGTTGCCACCGACACGACGACGGTGGACCTGTCGGCCTACTTCGAGGACCCGGACGGCGACGAGCTGACCTACGCGGCCGTTTCCCTCACCCGGCCGCCGCTGACAACCGTTTCGGTGGTCGGCGCCACGCTCCGCATCGTGGGCGTGAAGCGGGGCAGGACGACGATATCGGCCAGCGCCGCCGATCCGGAGGGCCTCGGGGCCAGCCAGACCTTCGCCGCCACGGTGCTCGGCAAGCCCGGCTTTCTGCAGGTGCGGCTGAGCTACGACGAGGAGGACGTCGGGGCCGTGGTGGTTCTGGTCGAAGGTCCGTCGATGGACTCGGTCCGGGCGGGCGAAGCGGGGCTCGAGGCGTATCATGCTCCGGATTCGGGGGGCGTGCGGGCGTTCGTGGCGGGGACCGTTGCGGACGGCGCCACGGTGTTGCGCTTCTGGAGCGAGGACGTCACGGCTCCCGGAGACTACCGGGGGAGCCTCCTGGAGGCCGCCGGGAAGGACTACGGGCAGCGTCCGGTGGAGTCGGGGACGGTGGCGATCGAGAAGTAGCGGCCGGCGGCCGGCCGGCCATTCCATTCCATAGTCGAGGAGGACCTCAACGGATGTTCACGCGACGCGACTGGCTTCGCTCCACCGCGGCGGCGGGCGCGGTGCTTTCGATCAACCCCGGCATGCTCGGCGCCCTTCGCCGCCAGGAGCTCATTGCGCGGGCGGTGCCGTCGTCCGGCGAGAAGCTGCCGGTCATCGGCCTGGGCAGCTCGGCGACCTTCCGCCGCGTCGCCGGCACCGGCGACGTGTCCGCCCTGCGGGATGTTCTCAAGACCTTCGCGGACAACGGCGCCCGGGTCTTCGACACGGCTCCCGGCTACGGCGCCTCCGAAGAGGTTGCGGGGAGGATCGCCGCCGAGCTCGGCATCTCGGACCGGATCTTCTGGGCCACCAAGGTCAACGTGGCGCGGCGCGGCGGCTCGGCGGATCCGGGTGCGGCCCGCGCCCAGATCGAGCGTTCCTTCGGGCACTTCGGCGTGGACGTCATAGACCTCGTCCAGGTGCACAACCTGGGCGACCCTCCGACGCAGGTCGGCATCCTGCGGGAACTCAAGGCCGAGGGACGGATCCGCTATCTGGGGATCACCAGCACGAGAAAACGGCAGTACGAGGCGCTGGCGAAGGCCATGGCGGACTACCCGCTCGACTTCATCGGCGTAGACTACGCGGCGAACAACACGAGCGCCGCGGACGAAATCTTCCCCATCGCCATGGACCGGGGAATCGGCGTGCTCGTCTACGTGCCCTTCGGGCGCAACCTGTTCGCTCGCGCGTCGGGGCTGGAGCCTCCCGAGTGGGCCGCCGATTTCGGCGCCGACACGTGGGCCCGGTTCTTTCTCAAGTTCGCCGCCGCGCACCCCGCCGTGACGTGCGTGACGCCGGCCACGAGCAAGGCCGAACACATGCTCGACAACGTCGGCGCCGCGATGGGACGGCTTCCCGACGAGGACGAACAGGCGCGCATGCTCGAGGTGGTCAACGCACTGCCGCAGGCGCCGCGGCGGAGGGGATAGCGGCCCGACGCATGGCCGTTCGGGTGCCGAGGGCTTGCCCGGTCGCGCCGGCGTTCGTACCCGCGTTGCGATGGCACGGGACGGCGGCGGTCCGCGAGTTCTGGGGAGCTGCCGAGTTTCTCGGCCGTCGTCAGGTCGTCCGG
This sequence comes from Gemmatimonadota bacterium, assembly GCA_028873825.1. Classification (GTDB taxonomy): domain Bacteria; phylum Gemmatimonadota; class Gemmatimonadetes; order Longimicrobiales; family Gaopeijiaceae; genus Bin94. Next base: position 20,733 of record JAPPNM010000055.1, read on the forward strand.
AACCCCGTGACCCGGCGGATCGTACCGTCCGGCTCGGCGCGGATGTGGTTGAGTCCTTCCATCGGTTTGCCCCCGGGCCCCGTGGCGCGCCATCCCGCCAGCGCCTCGCCGCGGCAGATCCGGATGTCACCGGTGTGTTCCAGAGAGTAGCCCGGCATGTAGCGGTGGCAGTTGCCTATGTGGGCGTTCAGCGGGTCGACGCCGCGGATGGCGGTCCAGTCGTCCCGGAATTCCACGTTCCTGTCGCATATGCGGCCCAGGATCCCGATCCGCTCTTCGGGGTCCGTTGCGTTCCAGGCCGCCACCCAGCGGGGCAGGGTGCGTTCCAGCCCCGCACCCAGGTCGATGCGGTTCGCCACAAGGTCTAGGCGGCTCAGCTGGAAGCGCCATCCGCCTTCCTGTTGGCGGGCCGCCTCCTTCGACGGCAGGCCGGTGTGGCGCAGGTAGACGCGGCTTCCGGTTCCCTCCGGCCGCACGCGGATCTCCACGAGCGAGGATCCGGCGGGGTAGTCGTCCGCCTGCGGCCCGGACTCGATCCCCCAGGTGAGCTCGAGGCGCCGGGCGTCGGGATCGACGCTGCGGATCTCGCCGCCGATCACGATGTGGTGGTTGGGGAACTCGGCGCGAAACGGGCTGTCCGGGCGTGGTTCGAAGGCGATGTCGCCCTCCATCCAGGCGGAAAACCGCGCCTGATCGGTAACGATGCTCCACAGCGTTGTCGGGCTCGCCGCGATTTCGCGGGACACTTCGGTGCTCGGAGCGGGCGTCGCGCCATGGGAACGGGATTTGTCCATGCCGGATCTCCTCTTCGGTGCCGGGACCGTGGTCGAGGTCGCGGTTGCAGGCGGGCGCGGCGCGGGAGTACCGTGATTCGCCGTCGCCGGCCACCCGCGGCGAGGTCCGTCGCCGCCGCCGCTTAAGCTCGACCCGTCGAAAGGAAATGCAAACCATGGACGTTCACTTGCGGCCGACGGAGTCTGCCCCGAGAGCGTCGGAATGATGGAAGCCGCGGGATCCGCGCGGGAACCCGGATGGGTCTCCTGGCTGCATCCCCTGGTGGGAGTGGCGGGGATCCTGCTGGGCGCGCGCCTGGCAAGACGCGAGTAGCCGCCGCTTGACCCGAGGCGAACGGGGTATTCGGGGGCGGTCCTTCGATCGCTCCATCGTCGAAGGGCCCATCGGGCGCGCCGTATGGAAGCTGGCGTGGCCCACGATGCTGCAGAACGCGATCGGGGGGCTGCAAGGGCTGGTCGACCACGCCATGGTGGGGCATTTCGTCGGCTACGCCGGGAACGCGGCTATCGGGGTGTCGTGGCAGATCTTCCTCGTCGTCCAAGTGTTCATCGGGTCGCTCTTCACCGGGATGGGCGTGCTGGTCGCCCGGTTCGCGGGCAGGAACGAGCCGGGCAACGTAAACAGGGTCGTGTACCAGGCCTTCCTGACGGCAGCGCTCCTGTCGATCGGCATTCTGGCCCCGCTCGGCTACTTCCTGGCTCCTTCGCTTCTGGACCTGGTCAACGCGGCCCCGGCGGTGCGGGCGGACGCGCTGCCCTACATCCGCACCATGTTCCTCTTCAGCTTCGGCATGATGGTGTTCTTCATGCTGGGCGGCGCCCTGCGTTCGGCGGGCGACGCGCGAACGCCCCTCCGGCTCGGGATCTGGCTGACCGTGTTGAACCTGGCGCTGAACGCGGTCCTGATCCGGGGACTGGGCCCGGTTCCCGCGTTCGGCACCCTCGGCGCCGCCATGGGCACGGTGATCGCGAGCGGGATCATGGCCCTGGTGGCGGCCCGGTTCCTCGCGAGCGGCCGCTGGGTGATCCGCATCCACCGCGGTCTCGACTGGCGCCCCGACCCGGCGATCATCCGCCAGCTCTTCAGGTTCGGGCTGCCGACGGGGATCCAGGGAGTGGCCATGAACATCGGCGGGGTGATCCTGCTCCGCTTCGTCGGGTCGCTGGCGAACAGCGCCGAGGCTCAGGCGGCGTACTCGGTGGGCTATTCCCAGCTGTTCTCGCTCGTCACCTGGACCTCGGTGGGGATCATGGGGGCCACGGCGGCGGTGGCCGGGCAGAATCTGGGCGCCGGGAGGCCGGCGCGGTCCGCCCAGGGCGCGCGGGTGGCCTCCCGGATCGGAGTTGCGGTCGCGCTGGGGATCGGCCTGGTCTTTCTCACGATTCCCGAACTGCTCCTGCGGGCGTTCGGGATGGACGACCCGGTCGTGGTCCGGCTGGCCACCGAACTCCTAGCCTTCCTGAGCGTTTCCGGGATCTTCGTGGCCGTGGCGCTCGCCTACAACGGGGCCCTGCAGGGAACGGGCGACACGCGCGGGGCCCTGTACATATCCCTCGTTTCGCAGCTCGCGCTGCCGCTGGCCCTGTGCTGGGGCGCGCAGGAGACGGTAGGGCTCGAAGCCCGGCACATCTGGCTGGCGATCCTGCTCGGCCACGTGACTCGCTGCGTGCTGGGCGTCGTCCGCTTCGGCCAGGGGCACTGGAAGCGGATCGACGTGACCGTGAAGTGAACGTCAGACGAGCCTGCCCTCGGTCTCCAGCTTCTTGACCACCGCCCAGCCCAGCGTCTCGGTGACGCCCGCGGCCACGGCCGCCCTGACAAGGTTGCCCCAGACCGGCAACCAGCGGAGCACCAGGTTGGCCCCTCCCCTTCCGACCATCGTCCCGAGAGTCGCGTAGAGGGTGGACCGTACGGCGGCGTCGGTCCAGGGGACGTCGAACTCGTCGGCCAGGGCGGTGATCATGGCCACCTGGACCGGCGCGATGGCGATGGAATCCGAGCCGGGAACAACGGTGGCTCCGGCCGCCGCCGCGGCGGCCGCCGAAGCGGCGTGGATGATGGCCGCGCAGCGCTTCCGACGCTCCGGAAAGTAGCGTTTGAATTCGTCCTTGAATCCCATTGCCGGGGCTCCTTGCCGCATCGTGTTCGTTAGAGCCGGTTTCCGCGACACCGCCTCGAGCTATGGGAATCTACGAAACCGGGCCGGGCGATGCTCCGGCGGGGACGGACCACGCGAATGCCCGGCCCCGGCGCCGGCGCCTGCGGACGGGTCTCCCCGACTCGCCTCTCCGGCTTTGGCTACATGGTTGCGATCAGCGTGATGACCGTGGCCATGGTCACGGGGAAAACGGGGATGGAGCTGTTTGCTAGGGTCGCCGACCCCAAACCGGCCAGGAACCCGGCAACCGTGTAGGCCAGCGTGCGCGGGAAACTGTCGATTCCGGCCGCGACCGCGGCGATGGGAACGGTGACAAGGGTTGCCAACCCACCCAGGGCAATTGCGTACACCCCCACTACGCTGTCCTCGAGGATCATCGCCGGGATGAGCGGTATCGTCGCGCCGGCGAGGGTAAAGAGGAACACCCTGTCGGGCGAGACCGCGCTGTCGGGCGCCGAGGCCGGGCTCCACGGGGCGTACCGCGTGTTCGCCGTACCGAGGCCGTCGGCCGGCGTCACAGTCGGATGCTCCCGGGCACCGGGCCCCGTCGAGGACTGGAAAGGGCTCTTCCGTGCTTCCGACATCCAGGCGCCGAGCGGCCGTCCCGGATCTCCGGGCCCGGCCTGAGCGGTCAGGTCCGGGGGCGGGGCGGCCAGCCCGGCCGCCATTCCGGCCGACAGCAGGATCCAGGTTCGGCCATGAGGTGGTGTTGCCATGGTGTAGTCACTTCGCCTAAAGGGCCGTGATCAGCGTGGTGACCGAGGCCATGGTCACGGAGAAGACGGGGATGGCGAGCCATGAGGGAACGCCGATTGCTAGGGACGTTGACCCCACACCGGCCAGGAACCCGGCAGCCGTGCCGGCCAGCGTGCGCGGGAAACTGTCGATTCCGGCCGCGACCGCGGCGATGGGAACGGTGACAACGGCCGCCAACCCACCCAGGATAGTTGCGAACAGGACCTCGTAGCCTTCGTCGTGATCGTCGTGATCGTCCTCCAGCCACAGGATCATCGCCGGGATGAGCGGGATCGTCGCCCCGGCGAGGGTAAAGGCGAACACCCTCCCGGGCGAGACCGCGCTGTCTGGTGCCTGAGGCAGTCTCCACCGGAACTCGCGCGTGTTCGCCGTACCGAGGCCGTTGGCCGGCGCCACCGCCGGATTCTCCCGTGCACCGGGCCCCGCCGGGACGTGAAACGGGCCCTCGCGCGCTGCCGACACCCAGGCGCGGAGTGACCGCCCCTGTTCTCCGGACCCGGTCTGAGCGGTCAGGTCCGGGAGCGGCGCGGCCAGCCCGGCCGTCATTCCCGCCAATAGCAGGATCGAGGTTCGGGCATGAAGTGTCATTGCCATGGTGGACTCACTTCCTTCTGCACATCTTGTTCGTAAGCGTACGATCCGGGTCGTACGACTTGACGTGGCCCTACGACGAGCGTGTCCACGCGGTTTCAAATGTATACTGTACATTACACTATGTAATGTGGCCTTTACAGTGCGACAGGGCTATGGATGCGGTCCCGCGCGGATGCGCCGCATTGCGCGGCCACCACTTCAGACCGGAAGGCAGGTGAGAAGCAGATGACGAACCCCCCTGGAGCAACCCCGCCGCGATCGGCCCGAGGAGCCCGTGGAAATCGTCCCCGCGGCGGATCCGTCCACAGACTCGCGGCCCTGCTCGCCATCGCCGTCCTCGTCTCGCTCCACGACGCGGCCGCCCAGTCGGTCACGGCCGTCTCCTGGGGCGGATCGTTCGGCCGCGCCGTCAACGAGGGAGTCAACATTCCCTTCACGGAAGCCACCGGAATCCGGGTGGTCGTCGAGGACTACAACGGCGGGCTGGCCCAGATACGGGCGCAGGCGGACGCGGGCAACATCCATTGGGACGTGGTCGACTTGGAGATCGCCGACGCGGTGCGCGGCTGCGACGAGGGCCTGCTGGAGCCGATTGACATCAACTCCCTGCCTCCCGGACCGGACGGGACCCCCGCGGCGGAGGACTTTGCCCCGGAGGGCCGGACCGAGTGCGGGGTGAGTCACCTGTGGTGGTCGACCGTGTATGCCTACAACCCGGACAACATCCCGGGGGAGAAGCCCGAGACCATGGCCGACTTCTTCGATCTGGAGAAGTTCCCCGGCCGGCGGGGCATGCGCCGGGTCCCCCAGGTCAATCTCGAATTCGCGCTGATCGCCGACGGGGTGCCGCTCGACCGGGTCTACGCCGTCCTCGACACGCCCGAGGGCCTGCACCGCGCCTTTCGCAAGCTGGACGCGATCAAGGACCGGGTGGTCTGGTGGGAGGCGGGCGCGCAGCCGCCGCAGATGCTGGCCGACGGCGAAGTCGCGATGAGCACCGCCTACAACGGACGCATCTTCAACGCGCAGGTGCTGGAGAACCAGCCGTTCGTGATCGTGTGGGACGGACAGGTGCTCGACGTGGGCGTGGTCGGGGTTGTCGCGGGGACGCCGAGGATGGAGGAGGCCATGCGATACCTCGCCTTCGCCACCAGCGCCGAATCCCAGGCGCGGATCGGGCGCCGCATTTCGTATTCCCCCACCCGCGGGTCCGGTGCGCCCTTGGTCACGACCCACATCACGGCTGGGGTGGAGATGGCGCCGCACATGCCGGCGAGCCCCGAGAACGCCGGGCGCGCGTTGCGCTACGACTGGGAGTGGTGGGCGGACAACCAGGACGAAATGAACGAGCGCTTCAGTTCGTGGCTGGCGCGCTAGGATTGGGTTGGTGTGTCCCCGCAGGCGGTGGCGGCAGGACCTGCGTCCCCGCCACGGGCCAGGACCGCGAAGTGACGCAAGTGCGAAGCGACTGGAACGGAGTTGGCGGTGCCGCCACGTTGGAACGTGCGGGTGCCCTGTTTTCGAAGAGACGCGCATTCCCGGCCCTTATCACCACTATCGTAGCGGCCGGATGCGCCATGGCCCCGCCGGCACCCCAACGGGTGATCACTCCGATTGTCGATTGCGACACGCCCCCGGTGCCGATAACTGTGTTTCTCCCGCCAACTTCCGCCGAAGCGAGCCGCCGCGGCGGCGAAGTGACGGTGTCGATCCTCGTCGACGGCGGCGGGATCGTTCGGGAAGCGAAGATCGAGGCCAGCTCGGGGTGGCCCCCGTGGGACCGTGAAGTCCTTCGCGCGGTGCGCGAGGCTCGATATCGGCCCTACTCACCCGATTGCGAACCGGTGGAGAAGTGGACGACCATGAAGTTCTCCGCTGGGAAGGACGAACCGGCGCCGTATGGATGTTCGTCGACACCTTCGGACGGGTCCGGGACGTGAGGATGGTGGGGGGCGGGCGCAGGCGCCGCATTTCGTATTCCCCCACCCGCGGGTCCGGTGCGCCCTTGGTCACGACCCACATCACGGCTGGGGTGGAGATGGCGCCGCACATGCCGGCGAGCCCCGAGAACGCCGGGCGCGCGTTGCGCTACGACTGGGAGTGGTGGGCGGACAACCAGGACGAAATGACCGAGCGCTTCAGTTCGTGGCTGGCGCGCTAGCTGGCTATCCGCAACCCCAGCTGCACGCGCCACTGCGAGGCGGGCACCTCCGGGGCCCACGGCCGGAGCGCCGTGCCGATAGTGCCGGGCTCCGGGGCCCGCCGAATCCCACCCAGGTAGTAGATTCGCAACGGATCGATTTCGTCGAAGTTGGTGTTGCGTCTGATCACCCGCCAGATCTGGACCACCGGGTTGGAGACCTGCACGATTCCCCAGGACGGATCCAGGAAGTTGAGGACGTTCATCATGT
>JAPPNM010000125.1 GCA_028873825.1 Gemmatimonadota bacterium
GTGGACGGGTGAAGCGAAGCGGCCAGCGCGGATGCATCGCCGTTCGAATGCCGGGAGGATTTTGTCCACGGGCTGCTAGCGAAGTGCCCGGCGCGGATGCGGCGCCACGCGAAGGCCGCGGGGGTCCCGTCCGGGGGCGGGGGACCTGATGTACCTGCTCCCCCGGTCCCTGGGCGCATCAAGGTTCGTTCGCGAATACCTGGAAGGAGCGGAGGCGGCGAACTCCTTCTTCCGGGGGTCGCCCTTCAGGCTGGAGAGCTACCTCCGGAAGGCCAAGGAGCTGGACCGGGCAAGAGGTCCCGCGACCTTCGCCGCCGCCGCGGAAGTCGTGCGACCGGTGGGGCTCCGGGCGGAGGGGGCTTTGGGCCGGGTAACCGGGGAAGGGGGGTACTTCGTCACCACGGGCCAGCAGCCGGGGCTCTTCGGGGGACCTCTGTACGGCCTCTACAAGGCGCTCACCGCCGTACGGCTCGCGGAGGACCTGGAGGCCGCGCTGGCCCGTCCCGTCATGCCGCTCTTCTGGGTCGCCTCCGACGACCACGACTGGGCGGAAGCGAACCACGTACACGTCGTGGACGGGTCCGACGAGCTGGTACGCGTCTCGCTCGGCGGCGCGTCCGCCGGATCGCCGAGACCGCTGGGGCGCGCGAAGCTCGGCGGTGCCGTCGCCGGGGCGTTGGACCGGCTGGCGCATGCCCTTCGCCGGAACGACTTCCACACTCGCTACATGGACGGACTGCGGGACATCTTCGTGCCCGCGGCCACGATGGCTTCGGCCTTCACGGATCTCCTGTGCGAGCTGCTTGGGGACACGCCGCTGGGGCTGGTCGACGCCTGCCACCCCCTGCTCAAGGAGGCCTGCAGGCCCGTCTTCCGGGCAGAGGCGGAGGACCCGCGCGCCAGCGAGGGCGTACTGCGCGACACGTCCGAGGCCCTGAGGGCCGGCGGCTACGAGCTGCAAGCGCCGCTTGTCCCGAACGCGACCCTCCTCTTCGCGGACCTGCGCGACGGGCGGGAGCGACTGGAGAGCCTGGACAACGGATTCAGGCTCATGCGCTCGGGCAGGGTGCTCTCCCGCCGGCGCGTTCTGGGTCTGATCGACGCGGATCCGGAGTCCGTTTCGCCGAACGTGCTGCTCCGCCCGGTCGTCGAGAGCTTCCTCTTCCCGACGCTGGCCTACGTCGGGGGACCGGGAGAACTGGCCTACTTCGGCCAGCTGGGCGGCCTGTTCCGCCGTCACGGAGTCGGCATGCCGGTGGTCGCCCCGCGGGCGTCGCTCCTCGTGGTCGAGCCCAAGGTGGCCAGGGTCCTGGAGAAGTTCGCGCTGACTCCCGGCGAGGTGCGGGACGGCGACGCGCTCCTGAGCCGGCTGGCCCGGGACCGGCTGCCGGAGGAGGCGAAGGAGACGATCGCGCGCTGGCAAGCCGCCGTCGAGGCGATGGGAGGAGAATTGGCCGCCGCGGTCGCAGCCGTCGACCCGACGCTGCGGGGAGCCGTAACGAAGGCCAGAAACGCCGGCCTGGCATCCCTCGGAACTCTGGAGAAGAAGATCGTGCGGGCCGTAAGACGCGAGAGCGACGCGACCCGGGCCCGGATCGACAGGGCGCGGGTAAACCTGTGGCCCGCCGGAAAACCGCAGGATCGCGTGCTGAGCCCGCTGCAGTATCTCGTGCGCCACGGCCCAGGATTCCCGTCGCGGGCGCTGGCGGATATCCGGATCCGGCTGAGCGGGCGGCGGGCTTTGCCACGCCCCGGGCGGAAGGAGTAGCTTTGATTCATGGTTCCACTGATTGTCGTTCTGGTTCTTCTGATCCCGATTCTTGCGATCGTCCTGGACTCCGACGTGGGCAAGGCGATCGCGAGGAGACTGGAGCGGGGCAACCGTAAGAGCGGAGACGGAGACGGCGGGACGCACGACCGGCTGGCGTACCTGGAGAGCGAGCTGGAGCGCCTCGGGCGAGAGGTGGGACGTCTCGAGGAGGAAGGCCAGTTCCTCCAGAAGCTGCTTGCCGAGAGTTCCGAGACCGGCACGCTCCCGCACGCCGAGCGGACGGGGACTTCGGCCCGGGACACGTAGCCGGGGTAGCTGCCTTGGGCGCTCCCAGCGTAGCCGCGGGAATTCTGATCAGCCGGATTCTCGGGTTCGGGCGCGAGCTCGCGTTCGCCCACTACTTCGGGAACGGGGCGTTGGCGGACGCATGGCGGGCCGCGCTGAGGATCCCGAACGTGATCCAGAACCTTCTGGGCGAAGGGACGCTGAGCGCATCGTTCATCCCCGTGTACGTGCGGCTGCTGGAAGAGGGACGGGAAGAGGAGGCCGGGCGCGCCGCCGGAGCCGTCCTGGGGTTGCTGGCGGTTGCGGCGGGGGCGCTCGCGGCCCTGGGAAGCTGGGCGGCCCCCCTGTTGGCAACGGCGGTGGCCACCGGTTTCGCCGGCGACGAGCGGGCGGAGACCCTGGTGTACCTTCTGCGCCTGCTCTTTCCCATGGCGGGCGTGCTCGTCATATCGGCATGGGCGCTCGGAATCCTGAACAGCCACCGGCGCTTCTTCGTGGCCTATGTGGCTCCCGCGCTCTGGAACCTGTCCATGATCGTAGCGCTGCTGGCGGCCGCCGGAACGGGTATTCTCGGGGAGGATCTGGTCTTCGCGCTGGCCTGGGGCGCGCTGGCGGGCGGCGTGCTGCAGCTGCTCTTCCAGCTTCCGTTCCTGCTGCGCTTCCTCGGGTACGTCGTGCCCTCGGTGAGCACTCGGGTGACCGGGGTGCGAGAGGTGGTGGGCAACTTCCTGCCGGTCGTCGCGGCCAGGGGCGCGGTCAACCTCAGTGCGCTCCTCGACACCAACCTCGCCTCGCGTCTCACCACCGGAGCGGTGGGCGTGATGGGCTACGCCCAGACGCTCTACCTGCTTCCCGTCTCCCTGTTCAGCCTCTCGGTCGCCGCGGCCGAGCTGCCGGAGCTCTCGCGCGACCGAACCGCGGGGCTGGGAGCGGTCAGGGACCGGGCGGAGCGCGCCGTGGGGACCGTTCTCTTCTGGCTGATCCCCGTCACCGTCGGGTACATCGTCTTTCGGGAGGAGGTGATGGGGATCTACCGCACCGGCGGGGCCTTCGCGAAGACGGATGCCGTCGTCGCGGGTTGGGTCCTGGCCGCCTACGCCGTCGGTCTGCCGGCGTCGGGCACCTCTCGCGTCCTCTCCTCGGCGTACTACGCGCTCGGCGACACGAGAACACCGGCCCGCATCGCGTACCTGCGCATCGTCGCGTCCGCCGCCACGGGCGTAGCGCTCATGTTCCCGCTGGACCGCCACACGGTGGGCGATCTGGGCCTGGGCGCGGCGGGACTTGCGGCGGGCGCTTCGGTGGGCGCCTGGCTGGAGGTGTCGTTGCTGAAGCGGAGCCTTGCCCGCCGCCTCCCCGGGCTTTCCCTCGGGGGCCGTCGCGTCGTCCGGTGCCTTGTGGCAGCCGGCGCGGCGGTGGCGGCGGGGCTGGGGTCCCATCTGCTGCTCCCCGCGGTTCACCCGCCCGTTGTGGCCGCAGCCACGATCCTGCCCGTTGCCGTCGCGTACCTGTGGACAGCCCACGCCCTGGGCGTATCGCCGCCCGGATTGAGGAGGCTGTACGGGGGGCGGTGGCGGCGGTGACCTCCGGTATACCCCTGGACGCGGAACGCGTCGGGCAACTCCCGGCCAACCCCGGCGTATACATGTTCCGAAGCGACCGGGGCGAGATCCTGTATGTGGGCAAGGCCAAGTCCCTTCGGGCCCGTGTTCGTTCCTACCTGGCGAAGGGAAGCGGTTCGGGGATCAGGACGCGGGAGCTGGCCGGCCGGACCGTCAGCGTCGAGACCCTGGTCGTGGCCTCCGAAGAGGAGGCGCTCATCCTGGAGGCCAACCTCATCAAGGAGCATCGGCCGCGCTTCAACATTCGGCTCCGCGACGACAAGAGATATCCCTACGTCAAGGTGACGGTGAACGAGCCCTTCCCGCGCGCCTACGTAACCCGGCGCCTGCGCGACGACGGCTCCCGGTACTTCGGTCCGTTCGTTTCGGTGGCGCGGATGCGCCGGGCCCTGGAACTATTGAAACGCGCCCACGGAGTTCGCTCCTGCCGCTACGATCTGCCCCGCGAGGCGCCGCCCCGCCCCTGCCTCGACCACCACATCGGAAGGTGTGCCGCGCCCTGCGCCGGGCTCCAGTCCGAAGCCTCCTACCGGCTCATGACCGACCAGCTTCTGCGAGTGCTTTCCGGCGACGTGGCGGGAGTTCAGGCGGAAGTCGAACGCGACATGCGCAAGGCATCCGCCGACTTGGATTTCGAGAGAGCCGCGCACCTCAGGGACGTGCTGGCCGGGCTGGACGGAATCGCACGGCGGCAGCGGGTCCAACTCGTGGGCGGCGGCGACCGGGACGCGCTGGGCGTCGCCCGGGACGGCGCGTTGGCGGTGGCGGCCGCGCTGCGGATACGCGACGGGGTCCTGATCGGCAGGGAGACGTACTCCATGACCGGCGTCGAGGGTGAGGAGGATGCCGAATTGGTGGCGAGGTCGGTGTCGCACGCGTACCTCTGCGACGGGCCCGAAACCGGCCGGCGCCCGCCCCGCGAGGTGCTGCTTCCCGCCGACTTCCCCGACCGGCCCCTGCTGGAGAAGATCCTGTGCGACAGGGCCGCGCGGAAGGTTCGGGTGCTGGTGCCGCGAAGGGGTCCGAAGGCGGAGCTGGTGGAGCTGGCGGTTACGAACGCGCGCCACGCGCTGGGAGAGCGGGCCGGAGGGGGGGAGGCGCTGAAGCCCCGGGCCGACGATGTCCTCTACGAGCTCCAGGACCGTCTGGGGCTCAAGGTCGTACCGCGGTTGATCGTGTGTTTCGACATCTCGCACACGCGGGGGGCCGAGGCGGTGGCCAGCGCGGTTCTCTTCGAAAACGGGGAGCCGCGCCGGTCGGAATACCGCCACATGAGGATCAGGCGAAGTCGCGGCAACGACGACTTTCGCTCGATGAGGGAAGCCGTGGGGAGGTACTTCGCCCGCAAGGCGGCGGGGGAAGGCCCCATTCCGGATCTCGCGCTCCTCGACGGTGGCGCGGCCCAGCTCGCCGCCGCCCGGAAGGCCCTCGCAAGCGTCGGCCTGGAGGGGGTCGCCCTGGCCGCCCTGGCGAAGAAGCGGGAGACGCTGTTTCTGCCCGGCCGGACGGAAGGACTGCGCATCTCGCGCACGGCCCCCTCTCTGCACCTGCTGCAGCGGTTGCGGGACGAGGCGCACCGGTTTGCCGTGCGCTACAACCGCAAGCTGAGGTCGCGTCGCACGGTGAGGTCGGCGCTCGGCGACATTCCCGGAATCGGACCCAGGCGCCAGCAGGCGCTGTTGTCGCGTTTCGGATCGCTGCGCGGCGTGCGGGGAGCCACCGCGGCGGAGATCGGGCGCATTCCCGGTTTCAGTGCCGCCATGGGTGCGAGGATACTCGCCTACCTCAGGGTCCCGCCGCGATGACCGGCACCGCGGGCGAAACCGCCGGTAGTCTTTGACCGACGCGCCGGCGAGCCATATGTTACGTGGTGACGAACCATCCCCGTTTCCGCCGCTCGGGCGGAGCCGGGCACGATGTGAACGATTCAAGGAGGAATGGTTGTGAACAGGTCCCGGTTCTTGGCAGCGCTCTTGGTCGCGAGTGTCCCGTCGCTGTCCGGCTGTGCCACCGGCGGAGGCGGGGGCGGGGGCGGAGAGGAAGATGGCGGCGCGTACAGGGAGAGCGAGTATACGCGGAATGCGGAGCTGTACCTCACGCAAGCCGAGTTGGCCGAGCAGCTCGACAAGTTCCAGCTGGCGCTCGACGCCGCAATGACCGAGATCGGGAACGACCCCGGGAACGCCCTCGGCCACTTCCAGGCCGCGAGAGCGCAGATCGGCCTTCGCGACTACGTCGCGGCGGACACGCTGCTGAACAAGGCTCTCGCGCTGTATCCCGCATACCGGTCGGATGTCAACATCTACCGCGAGACGGCGTGGATCGGGGCGTTCAATGCGTCCACCGGCCTCGAGATGACCGACATCGAGGAGAGTCTGAGACTCCTGAACGCCGCCGAGATGATCTTCCCCCGGCGTCGTCCCGAAGCGCTCATGAACATGGGGGTGCTGTACGAACAGCTCGACCGCCGCGACGAGGCCATCGACGCGTTCGGCGCCGCTCTCGAGATCATCCGAGGTCCGCAGACCGGCGAGATGATGCAGCGGGACAGCATGTTGGCCCAGGGATGGCTGGACCAGGAAGCGTATCTGGCCCCCAACCGGGCCCGGCTCCTAAGCCTTGAGGAACGATACCTGGAGGCCGCGAACGAATACGATGTCCTTTTGGCTAGGCACCCGGGAAACATCACCGCTCTGTCGCAGATGGCCGCGGCGCTTGCCGCGGGCGGCATGGCCGATTCCGCCCAGGCCATCTACGACCATCTCCTCACCGGGGATGACATGGGAATCGGGGACTATTTCAACGTCGGGGTCGGCCTGTACATGGCCGACGACTTGGTCAAGGCCGCCGAAGCGTTCCAGAAGGTGGTTGACGTGTCGCCGCAGAACCGCGATGCCCTTCTCAACCTCACCACGTCGCTCTACCAGGCCAACGAATGGGCGGCCTGTGCGCCCGCCGGACGGCTGCTGGTCGACCTGGATCCCTACGGTGGGAACAACTACCTGATGCTCGCGCGCTGCCTGAGCGAAACCGGCCAGGAGCAGGAGGCGGGGAACATCATCAACGCATACGAGGAGCTGGCATTCACGGTCGCGTCCGCGGCACTCACGCCCAACGTCGGCGGCGGGGGTTCGGTCACGGCCGAGCTTACCAACAAGACCCTGGAACCGGGCACCATGATCACGATACTGGTCCACTTCAACGGAGGGGACGGCACGGCCGTGGGGACCAGCAGTCTGAGGGTGGAGGCCCCCGGGAAGGATGAGACCGCGAGCTTCCGGGCCGATCTCACAAGCGATAAGAAAGTCGTGGGCTACTACTTCCAGATAGTTCCTCCCCGCTCGTGAGCAGTGCCCGGTGAGACCGGCCGTCTCCCGAAGAAGAAGGACGGCGTTGGCCGCGTTCCTCCGGTCACCGGTCTTCGGCGAGCGCTAGCGCGGGAGTAGCTCAGGTGGTAGAGCATCAGCTTCCCAAGCTGAGGGTCGCGGGTTCGAGTCCCGTCTCCCGCTCGCTCGCCCGCCGGGCCGGCCGGCCGTAGCTCCCTTTGGGGGAGGTCGGCGGACCCGGGAGACCGGCTCTTCCATTGATGCGGAAGGCGGTGGATCGTGGTACGGATCGGTGAGATCGGACGAGGATCGATCGCGGAGGCGCTCGAACTTCGCATCGGAACCCGTATCCTGAAGGTCAACGGCGAGAGGGTCAAAGACGGCCTCGACTTCATCTTCCGCACGGCGGAGGAGGAGATCGAGCTGGAGGCGGTCGATCCCGGCGGCGGCAGGGTCGTCTACGAGATCTCGCGCGATCCCTCGGAGCCCCTCGGCATCGTGCCCGCCCGCGACAAGATCCGCGAATGCGCCAACGAGTGCGTCTTCTGCTTCATCGACGGCAATCCGCCCGGGGCGCGCGAGTCCCTTTGGCTCCGCGACGACGACTTCCGCCTCTCGTTCACGTACGGGAGCTACGTCACGCTCACCAATCTCGGGCCGCGCGGCCTTCGCCGCCTCGTCGACCAGCGCATTTCGCCGCTCTACGTCAGCGTCCACGCCACCGATCCCGAGGTGAGGGTCCGTCTCCTGAAGAACGACCGCGCGGCCCTCGTCCTGGACCAGCTCGGCGAGCTTCTCGCGGGCGGGCTGGAGGTACACACCCAGGTGGTCCTGTGTCCCGGGTGGAACGACGGCGACCAACTCGACCGCACAATCGGCGACCTCTACGCGCTCGGACCCGGCGTGCTAAGCCTGTCGGTGGTGCCGGTGGGCCTCACGCGCTACAACCTCGGGCGCCCGGTGCGGCTCCTCGGCCGCGACGACGCGTTGGCCGCGCTGCGCCGGACCGCGGCGATCCGGAGCCGGGCGCTCCGGGAGCGCGGACGGCACTGGTGTTATGCGGCCGACGAGCTCTTTCTGATCGCAGGCCGGGACGTTCCTGCGGCCGGCTACTACGACGACCGGTCCCTCCTCGAGAACGGCGTGGGCGCGCTGCGGACCCTTCTCGACGCCTTCGAGACGGGGAAGGACCGGTTGGCGCCCGTTTCGGGTGTGGACCGCGTTCGGGTGGTGACGGGCGCGTCGATGCGGCCCTTTTTCGCGGGAATGGCGCCCGCCGCCTCCCGCCGGATCCGATGCCCGATGCAGGTCGTCGCCGTCCGCAACCGGTACTTCGGCCCGTCGGTGACGGTCGCCGGGCTGCTCGCGGGCGCGGACATCCTGAACGCGGTCGGCCGCACGCGCCCGGGAGACCTCGTTCTGCTGCCCGGAGAGGCGCTCAACCGGGACGGACTCTTCATCGACGGAATGACCCTCTGCCGGGTCGAGGAACGGCTTGCACCGGCCGCAGTGCGCGCCGGCCACGAGTTCGTCGATACCCTGATCGGCCCGTGAACCTCCCCGTAGTCGCCGTGGTGGGGCGGCCCAACGTCGGCAAGTCCACGTTCTTCAACCGCGCCATCGGGCGCCGCGTCGCGATCGTGGACGACACCCCCGGGGTGACGCGCGACCGGAACTTCGGATTGGCGGACTGGACCGGGCGCCGGTTCTTCCTGGTGGACACGGGAGGCGTGGTCGAGGGCTCCGGCCGCACCATCGACCGCCTGGTCCGGGAGCAGGCGATGGTCGCCGTACGGGAGGCGGACGCGGTCCTCCTGCTGGTGGATTCGAAGACCGGCGTACACCCCTTGGACCAGCGGCTCGCGGAGGTGCTGCGCAAGGCGGCGCGACCTGTGCTGCTTACCGTCAACAAGGTGGACAACCTCCCCGGCGAGCGGTCCCACTTCGACTTCTGGGAGCTGGGGATGGGGGAACCCCACCCGGTGAGCGCGGTATCGGGAAGGGGTTTCGGCGACCTCTTCGACGCGATGATGCCGCTGCTGCCCGCCGAGGCGGGACATGCCGAAACGGCCGACATCCGGATCTCCGTCATCGGGAAGCCGAACGCGGGGAAGTCCTCGCTGGTGAACCGCCTGTTCGGCGAGGAGCGCATGGTGGTGAGCGACGCGCCCGGAACGACCCGAGACCCCGTCGACCTCACGATGCGGTACCACGGCCTCACCCTCACCTTCGTCGACACGGCGGGAATTCGCCGGCATGCCCGCATGAGGGATTCGGTGGAGTACTACAGCAGCCTCCGAACGGCGCGGGTGGTCCGCGAGGCCGATGTCTGCCTGGTCGTGGTGGACAGCGCCGACGGACTGCACGTGCAGGACATCAAGGTCGCGGAGACGGCCTGGGAAGCGGGTTGCGGCGTCGTCATGGTTTGCAACAAGTGGGACCTGGTGGCGAAAGAGACGGGCACGGCGGCGGCCTTTCGACGAGAAGCGGGACGGAGGGCGCCCTTCCTGCGGCACACCCCGTTCCTCTTCGCTTCGGCGCTGACCGGACAGCGGGTCCGCAAGGCCCTCGACATGGTGCTGGAGGTCGCCGAACGGCGCCGGCGGCGCATTGCCACGCCGGAGGTGAACGTGGCCGTGGAGGCGCTCGTGCGCCGCCGGCCGCCCCCGCACGCCAGGGGCCGTCCCGTCAATCTGAAGTACGCCACCCAGGCGCGGACCGCGCCTCCCACCTTCATCGTCTTCTCCAACCTGCCGGACGCGGTCCCCGCCCACTACCGCCGGTACATCGCGAACTCGTTGCGCCGAGCGTGGGACTTCACCGGAGTGCCGATCCGGATCCGGCTTCGCAAGAGCGGCGGTTGAATCCGTGCTCTCCGAACCCTACGCGACGGGAGAATCCTTGACGAACGCGCTCCTGCTGGTGCTGGCGGCCTACGTGGCGGGGGCCACGCCGTCGGCCTTCTGGATCGGACGCGCCTTCCACGGCAAGGATCTGAGGAAGCTCGGCAGCCGCAACCTCGGGGCGACCAACGCGCTACGGGTTCTGGGCTGGCGGGCGGCCCTGCCGGTAGTGGTGTTGGACGTCTTCAAGGGGTTCGCGCCGGCGTGGTGGTTCCCCGGAATGGACGGCCGGACCGCGGCCTGGTGGCCCGTCGCGTACGGGGCGGCGGCGATCGTGGGCCACGTGTTCTCCTTCTGGGTCCGGTTCCGGGGAGGGAAGGGGGTCGCAACCGGCGCGGGGGTGCTTGCCGGCGTGGCTCCCGTGGCGGGTCTCGCCGGGCTCGCGGTCTGGGTGGTGGCGCTGTCCGCATGGCGCACGGTCTCGGTTGCCTCGATCGCGGCCGCGCTCGCGGTCGGCTGCGCCGGACTGTTCCTCCCCGGAGTCGGCGCGCCGGAACGGATCTTCATGGGCTTCGTCGCGGTCTTCGTCGTGTGGGCGCACCGCTCCAACATCCGGCGCCTTCTGGCCGGAGAGGAGCCGCGCATCGGCGGAAGCCGGGACGGCGACGGCGAATGAGGGTGACTTCCGGCACTCGGGAGAGGGTTGCCGTGGTAGGCGCCGGTGCCTGGGGGACGGCGATGGCCGACCTGCTGGCAAGCTCGGGTTGCGAGGTGCGGCTGTGGGCGAGGGAGCCCGAGGTGGTCGAGTCTATCCGCGACGGGGGAGAGAACTCGCTCTACCTCGACGGCGTGCCTCTGAACCGTCGGCTCGCGGTTACGAACTCGCTCGGCTCGGCTCTCGCGGGGGCGGGAGTGGTCGTCTGGGCATGCCCGGTCCAGCATTCGGCCGCGCTCCTGGCCGATGCCGCGCGCTTCATCCCTCCCCGCTCCACGGTCGTCTCCGCCTCGAAGGGGATCGAGGTGGCGACGTTGCGCCGGATGGACGAGATCTTCGCCGAGGCGCTTTCCGCCGGGCAGGCGCGCCGCCTGTGCGTCCTCTCGGGACCCAGTTTCGCCCGCGAGGTGGCGGCGGTAATGCCCACGGCGGTGGTCGTGGCCAGCCGCGACCGGGAGTCGCGCAGGCGGATCCAGGCCCTCTTCCAGACGGATCGTTTCCGGGTCTACACGAATCCCGACGTGGTGGGCGTGGAGCTGGGAGGGGCCCTCAAGAACGTGATCGCGCTGGGGGCCGGGGTGGCCGCCGGCCTGGAGCTGGGCCACAACACGGTGGCCGCGCTGATGACGCGGGGGCTGGCCGAAATCGGCCGGCTGGGCGAGGCGCTGGGAGCGAGTCGCGCGACCTTCGCAGGTCTGGCCGGATTGGGCGATCTGGTTCTCACGTGCACCGGGGGACTGAGCCGGAACCGGACGGTGGGCGTGCGGTTGGGCCGGGGCGATTCCATGGAGGAGATCATGGCCGGGGCGCGCACGGTTGCGGAGGGCGTCGCCACGGTGCGCGCGGTACGCGACCTGGCGCGACGGCTCGGCGTCGAGATGCCCGTTTCGGCCGAAGTGCATAGAATCGTTGCGGAGGGACTGGACCCGATGGAGGCGCTTCACCGTCTCATGACGCGTGAGCCCACTTCGGAACATCCGGCCGCGCCGGTCCGCGAACGAGGGAGCTGAACGACTTGGAGCCGATTGCCCGCAAGACCTACTACTCGATCGGGGAGGTCAGCACCCTGACCGGACTCAAGCCCCATGTGCTTCGGTACTGGGAGAGCCAGTTCGACGTGATCTCGCCCAACAAGAACCGAGGCGGAAGCAGGGTCTACCGGATGCCGGACATCGAGACGATCCTGTTGGTGAAACATCTGTTGTACGAAAAGCGATTCACCGTGGAGGGCGCAAAGCGGGAACTGAAGGAGCTGCGGAAGGGGGGGCGGGCCGCCGAGGCCGGGAGGCTCCACGCGGATCCGGCGGTCCTGGCGTCGATCAAGGAGGAGCTCGCGGCCCTCCGCGAGGTGCTAACCCTTCCCGGCGGCTGAGGGGCCACAAGGACGAGTGCGCATCCTCTGCACGAACGACGACGGCTACCTGACTCCCGGGATACGGGTGCTGGCCGAAGCCGCCCACGCTATCGGTTCCGTCGATGTTGTGGCTCCGGACCGCGAGCGCAGCGCGTCCAGCAACTCGCTGACGCTTCACCGCCCGTTGCGGAAGCGAAGGGTTCCGGACGGTACCGTCATCGTGGACGGAACGCCCACCGATTGCGTGATCCTCGCGGTCATGGAATTCGCCGATCAATCCCCCGATCTGTGCGTGTCGGGAATCAACCACGGCCCCAACCTGGGCGAGGACGTCCTGTACTCGGGGACGGTGGCGGCGGCCATGGAGGCCACGATACTGGGGATTCCCTCGGTTGCGTTCTCCCACGTGGGGCATCGCATCGAGGAGGTGGAGGGGTGGCAGCCGGTGGTGAGCCGCCTGCTGGAACAGATAGTGGCCCAGGGGATCCCGCAGCACGAACTCCTAAATGTGAATCTGCCGGCCATCGCACCCTCCGAAGTGGCCGGAGTGCGGGTGACCAATCTTGGCAGGCGCCGCTACAGCGACGCCATCACCCGCGCGCCGGATCCCTCGGGGCGCGAGTACTATTGGATCGGAGGCGGCTATCCCCACTGGAACGGCGGGCCCCACTCGGATTTCCGCGCAGTCCAGGAGGGATTCATCTCGGTGACGCCGCTGCATCTGGATCTGACCAGCTACCCCCGTCTCGACGACGTTCGCAGGTGGAATCTGCAGCCCTGAGGCGTGAACGGGCGAGGGAGGCGCCGGGCGGGCATTGTCCGCGGGCCGTTGCCGCCACCGGCGCACGTGCGGCGCGGGAGCCCCTGTGAAGCACTGGTTCGGCAACGCGCTGCGCGGTGCGTGCATGGGAGCGGCGGATGTGATTCCCGGCGTTTCCGGGGGCACGGTCGCGCTGATTCTGGGAATCTACCCGCGGCTGGTCGGCGCGGTGGGGAGCGTGGGCCCGGCGATGCTGCGCCGGATCCGCCGGCGCTCGTTCCGGTCGCTGGTCAAAGAGGGATTCAGGGATCCCGGTCGTCTGGGCGATACTTCGGACGGGGTCATGGGCGGACATGTGCTCCTGCTTGCCTCCGTGGTCGCCGGAATGGTGCCGGCCATCGCCGTCGGTGCGCAGACGCTACCGCCGCTGCTCAGCGGTCACCCGGAGCAGATGCGGGGTCTTTTCCTGGGCTTGGTCGCGGCCTCCGTGACCGTTCCCGCACGCCAGATCAGGCGCCTGAGCGTCCGGCGCTGGATGCTGGCGGCGGGAGCCGCAGGCGCGGCCGTGTGGTTCGTGGGTCTGCCGGAGCCCTTGACCCGTCATGCAGGCGGGATCGTGACGCTGGAGTTCGGAGAGCCGGTGGCCGGCGAAGTCCGGCTCACTCCCCGGAATCTCACCCTGACCGCCCCCGGCGAAGGAGGCAGGCCGGACATCGAATACGGCCCGCGGACCTCGCTGACCGTTCCCGCGGGCGCCGCGAAGGTGGAGGTCGAGGTTGTCGCCCGGATGGCGGGAGGCGCGGCCAATCTTCCGCCGGGCTCGATCCGAAGGTGGAAAGGCCCGGCCGAACTCTCCTCGGCACTTCAGCCCTCGGCGCTCACGGGCGGCCGCGACCCGAGCCTCGCTTACGTCTTTTTGGGCGGAGCGCTGGCGATCTCGGCGATGGTCCTGCCCGGCATATCGGGCTCCTTCGTCCTCCTCCTGCTCGGACTCTACCATTTCGTGATTCATTCGCTCGCCCTCGCGCTTCGCCACGGCGACTCCGGCGCGGCAGTCGTCGTGGTCACGATGCTGGGGGCCATGGCCGCCGGCCTGCTCACCTTCTCGCGCATCCTGAAACACCTCTTCGCCAAGTGGAGAGGCGCGACCCTCGCCGTGCTGGTCGGTCTCATGATCGGGTCGCTCAGGAAGCTCTGGCCCTTCGTGGACCACGCCGCCGACGGGCGCGCGGTCATGACCCTTCCGGGCGCCGGAGACTCGGAGGTTGTCACGGTGGGCCTGATGTTCTGCGCCGGCGTCGCCGCGGTGCTTCTGCTCGATGCGATCGGCCGGCGCCATGTCCCGGCGGGGGAAACCGGCCGGGACGGAACGTGAGCGCGACGGGCGGCGATGGAGCTGCGTCGGGACCGCTCCGCTCGCTCGGTCGCCATGTAAAGTCTGCCGGCGGGCGGGACGCGACGCTCGAACAGGCGATCCGCTCACCGGCGTGACCGTGCGGACCGGCCAGGGAGGGACCGGATCCTGGGGGCCCTGGCCGGGATCGAAGTGTGCGCCAACGCGGCCGGACTTCCGCCCAGGTACCTGGGTACCCGCGCCCGCCGGGACGTTCGCGTGACTGGCGACCGGGCGTCCGAATCCATATGATGGTTGGTGGAGTGCCCGGAATCGGAGCGGCGTTGTACGCCGGATGGAGAATTGACGCATGATTGATCGAAGCAGTTTGGTTCGGCAGGCCGCGAACCGGTTCGGCCGGCCCCGAACCGTGCGCCGCCGGGGTAGACTGTGGATCGGCGTTCTGGCTCTTCTGGTGTCTCCGCTTTCCGCCGGGCGGGACTTGGCGGCTCAGGACGTGGTCTCGATCACGGGGCAGGTCGTGAATGCGATCACGGGGGATCCGATCCCCGGGGTTGCGGTGACCCTCGCATCCCGGGGTCTCAGTCTCCATCCTGGCTTTCAGCTCGAAACCGACGGCGAGGGCCGTTTCAGATTGCCGAGCATAGCGGTGGGCTCGTATCGTCTTGAGCTTGAGCATCCCCGGTACAATCCTTCGGTTGGCGACTTCACGGTCGTGCGCCCCGGAGCTTTCGTGACCGCGATGCAACCGGCCGGGCGCGTGGAGAGTGACCTTGTGACGGGCATCGTGGGGGTTCTGGCCGACGCGGAAACGGGCAGCCTTCTCTCCGGCGTGGCCGTACGTGCGGGCAGCGGACCGTCGGGCACGTTCACCGACCTGAGAGGAGAGTTCATCTTCGACGAACTCACTCCCGGGCAGCATGTGCTCGAGTTTTCCATGATCGGTTACGCCCCGCGAGCGGATACCGTCAGGGTCACGCCGGGGCGCGTCACCAACGTTCGGGTATCGCTGTCCGTGGACCCGGTGGCACTGGAACCGATCGAGGTTTCGGTCGAGAGACGCGAGGTCAAGTTGCATGAGGTCGACTTCTACCGCCGCAGGGCGACGGGCTTCGGGAAGTACATCGACCGCCAGGAGATCGAGCGACGGGGACCGATGGACGTGACCGAGCTCCTGACCGGGATGCCGGGCGTGGAGATATACCCCGACCCGATCAACAGCCTCCAGAAATACGTGGTGCTTCGGAGCGGCCGACTGCCGTTTCCCACGACCGGGCAGGATGGAAGACCTGGATACGACCGCTGCTTCCCCACGGTGTACGTCGACGGAATTCGGACGATCGACGGAGGGTCCGAACCGGCCCGGCTGGACAGCTTCCTCAATACAATGTCCATCGCTGGGATCGAGGTCTACACCTCGGAGGCGGGACTTCCAGCCCAGTACGGGCGGGGCACCTTCTGCGGAGTCATCCTGGTCTGGACGAGGGTGACGGGCAAGGGCACCGGGTAGGCCCGCGGGGCAGGCGGCGAAGGTGGGAGGCTTGTCCCTGCGGACCGCGACCGCGCTGCTGTCGGCGATCGCTGCCGGCCCCGCGTTCGCCGAAGCGTTGCAGGAGCCGGAACCGGAGGCGGTCCGCGTAACGGGCCGCGTGATCGACGCGGCGGACGGTCGGCCGCTCGCGGGCGCGGTCGTGGTGCTGGAGGGGACGGACTTCCGCGTCGAGACGGACGCCGACGGCAGGTTCGAACTGAACCGCGTGGCGCGCGGCTCATACCGCCTTCGACTCTCCCACCCCGGGTACGAGCCCGAGGTCGATGACTTTCCGGTCCTGCGCGACGCCGGCGTCGTCGTCGTGATGCGGCCGTTGGCGGTCGAGGGCGACAACCTCGTCACGGGCATCATGGGAACGCTGACCGCGAGCACCGACGGTTCTCCCCTCGCGGGCGCCGCGGTGCGGGTGGATTCGGGTCGGCGAGGGGTGCTCACCGACGATCGGGGCAACTTCACGGTCGACGAACTCGCCCCCGGTCTGCACTTGGTGGAGTTCGCCCAGATCGGATATGCGACGCGACGGGACACCGTTCGCGTGCTGCCCGGGCGCGTCACCACCGTGGAAGCCTCGCTCTCCGCGGACCCCGTGCGCCTCGATCCCCTGAAGGTTGTCGTCGAGAGACGGGAGGCTGCGTTGCAGGACGCCGGGTTCTACGAGCGCCGGGCGCGCGGTTTCGGCAGGTTTATGGATCGCGAATTCATCGAAGGGCGGGCGCCGCTCGAGATGACGGACCTGTTCGCCGGCCTCACCGGGGTCACGGTCGAGGCCACGGGCACGAGTCGCCGGGTCGTGCTCCGCAGCGGCCGCGTCGGTCTCTCCGGCGGGTACTGCTACCCGCGCGTGTTCCTCGACAACATCCTCGTTCACGAGGGCGGAAGCGTGCCGGCCGGGATCGACGACCTGGTGAACCCGGACGCGGTGGCGGGACTTGAGGTCTATCCGTCGTCCGCGGGCTTGCCGGCTCGGTACGCGTCCATGAGTGCGGGTTGCGGGCTCGTACTGATCTGGACGCGCAGCTGAGGCGACCCTGCCCGCGCTGCCGGCGCCGGCGTTCGGTCGCAAACAAGCCATGCCGCGAACGACGGACATGCCGGGGCCGCCAGTTGCCCGGAACCGAATGACGGAATCGTCGCAGGGCCCCAGCGGGGTCGCCTCTCGGGATATCGCCCTTGTGTCCGTGTCGATCGACCTGGGGGCGGGTCGGCGCGGGGTGGACATGGGTCCTTCGGCCCTGCGGATCGCGGGGATCGCGCGCGAGCTGGAGGCCATCGGACACCGGGTGACCGAGTTCGGGACAATTACCGCGGGGGGGTTGGAGACGACCGCGGCCGGCGAGAGCGCACTCCCCTTCCTGGAGGAGGTCGCGAACGTGGCGGAGCGGACCCGCAAAATGGTGGAGTCGGGCCTGGCCGGCGGGTGCACGCCGCTGGTCCTGGGAGGCGATCACTCGCTCTCGATCGGGTCGGTCGCCGCGGTGGCGGAGTACCGTCGCCGACGGGGGGAGTCGATAGGCGTGGTCTGGGTCGACGCACATGCCGACATGAACCGGCCCCATACCACGCCCACCGGGAACATCCACGGGATGTCGCTGGCCGTCCTGCTCGGTCAGGGCCATCCCCGTCTCACCGGACCCGTCCCGAGCGTCCGGCCGGAGAATGCGAGCGTCCTCGGCGCCCGCGAGCTGGACCCGGGCGAAAAGAAGCTCATCGCGGAATTGGGCGTGCGCGTCTTCTCGATGTCGGAGATCGACGAGAGGGGGGTGGGAGCGTGCGTGGACGAGGCCCTGGAGCGCGCCAACGCAGGGACCGCGGGCTTCCACCTCTCCCTGGACCTCGACGCGCTCGATCCGCACATTGCGCCCGGAGTGGGGACGCCGGTGCAGGGTGGCCTGACTTATCGCGAAGGCCATCTCGTATGCGAGAAGGCGGCGCGTTCGGAGCGGTTGCTCAGCCTCGAGGTCGTGGAAGTCAACCCCGTCCTCGACGACCGCAACCACACGGCCGCGCTGGCGGTGGGCCTGGTGGCCTCCGCGCTCGGCAAGACGATCCTCTGACGTTCCCGCGCCCTCCGGAACCTCACGACCAGGGAAGCCAATGCAAACCGCAGCGCTCGGTGCCGAACCCGCCGAACTCAAGCTTCAGGACCTGGATGTCGGATACCTGAAGGGCCGCCCGGTACTGGCGGGACTCTCCACGTACATCGTGCCCGGCGAAGTGCTCGCGGTGGTTGGCCCGAACGGCTCCGGAAAAACCACGCTGTTCCGCACGCTCCTGGGGGTCCTGGCACCGCTGGGCGGCCAGGTCTCGGTGTCCGGCGTAGCCCCCTTCGCGTACAGGCGGGTTCACGGCGTGGGATACCTGGCGGAGGACACCGCGCTGCCGCCGGGGTGGACGTGCGACGGCTTGCTAGTCCTGGCCGCCGCCGCCGCCGGACCCGGAGCCGACCCCGAGCGCGCCCGCCGGCTGGCGGGGGTGGACTACGAAACCGGCGGACTCGTCGACAAACTCTCCAAGGGGATGCGGCGCCGGCTGGCGCTCGCGATCGCACTCATGCGGCCGACCGCACTCCTGTTCCTGGACGAACCGGAATCGGGACTGGACCCGGGGCAGCGCATTCGGCTGCGGAGGCGCATCGAGGAGGTTCGCGGCGACATGACGATTCTGGTTGCCAGCCACGACCTGGGCGAGCTTGCGATGATGAGCGACCGCGTGCTGCTGATCGACCGGGGGCGGGGGCGTGTCGTGGAACAGCCGGAAGGCGGCTTTACGCGCGAGTTCCTGGAGGCCGAATTCCTCGGGCTGGAGGGAGCGGTGTCATGAACATCGTCAAGGCGAGTCTTCAAAACGCCGTGCGGCGGATGTGGAAGTTCGCGCTGGCGCTCTTCCTCTGCGGCGCGGGGCTGGCGGTGCTCACGAACGTGTACGATGCGGCGGCGACGGTCGAGCGCATGGGAGCCGCGGGCGAAGTGACGGAGAGCGGAGACGCGCCGCCGACCGAGGAGGGGATGGAGGCGATGGCACGGGCCGCGCTGATGCTCTTCTTCGTCGGAGTTCTGAACCTCTTCTTCGGCTTCGGCACCGTGCTGTTCGCCTTCCTGGCGCCGGGCGGGATGGTCGCGAACGAGCGCGGGAGCGCCGCGATCATGCTGTGGGCGCAGCACCCGATGCGGCTGAGCACCTTCTACATGCGGCGGTACGCGGGCGTCCAGATCGCCACCTTGGGCGCCATGCTCGTCTTCGGCCTGACCGCCGCAGTTGCCGCCCTCCCGCCCGAGGCCTCGCCGGCCACGGCGGTTGGCGGCGTCGCGAGCACCTGTCTGGTGGGAATGATCGCTTGCGCTGTCAGCTTCGCGATATCCGCACTCGGCGTTCGTCGCGCCGCACTCTTCGGGCTCGTGTACTACCTGCCCTCGCCTCCGTTGGCGCGGCTGCTCGAGCTTTCCGAAGTGTCGCCTTCGACGGTGGCGGAGCTGGCGCGGACGATCCTGCCGTTCGCGATCTTTCCCCTGAACGCGATCGAGGGCCTGGCAGGCGGCCTCGAGTCCGGCGCGGCCTGGGACTGGGGCGGCACCGGGATGATCCTCTACCACTTCGCGTTGTGGACGGGCGTCGCGTGGCTCGGGCTGCGAAGGATCGACGGACGGCCGCTCAAACTCTGAAGGTCGGCTAACTTCAGTTCCCTGCCGGGGTGGTGAAATCGGTATACACAGGGGACTTAAAATCCCCCGGGAGCATTCCCATGCGGGTTCGAGTCCCGCCCCCGGCACTGCTGACGCGCCCGGTCGGCCGTCGGATCGCGCGAGCGGTCCGATCGACGCGACGCGGGGCGAGGGCGGGTGCCGAGACAAACCGGCACCCCGGCTCGAGGCCGTTGAGTCGCGTCTCCGCTTCGGTTCCGTTCGTGCTCCGCGGCGATTTCGATTCCGGAACGCGGGGAACCGTCGGCCACCCCATGGGTACGAATCGTCGTCAAGGGGATGCGTCCCCGACCGTTCTCATCAGAACCCGCCCGGCATCCGAAAGGACACTGACAATGGGAAGAATGACACGAACGACCCCGCCCCGGGGCATCCGGCCCCTTCTGGCCGCCTGTGAGTGAAGACGGTCCCGAACCTGCGACGTTCTGCGGCGCTTCCTCGGACATAGCCGGCCAGGCGGCCGCCGACCTGAAGGGGCCTGCCGCGAACCTACGGCGAGCGGGCGGGCAGCAAGGCGGGTGGCGCGCCCGATGAGGGAACCGGGTGTCGAGGGCGTGACGCGCACGCGCTTCAAGACGGGCTACGAAGTGGGACGCCTTCGTCGAGGAATTTCCCACACCCGTCGGCTTCGCTCCTCGCTCGGCCACGCATCGCCGGCGAACTTTCGAGAAATTCAACCGTGCGGCCTGAAGCGAACCCGCAGCCCCCGGGGCGGCCGAAGCTCTTCGGGCTTCTCCGGCACGCCCTCTTCGTCCGAGTCGTCCGTTGCCCCTATCCGCCGCTGGAGGGGAGAAAAGGACCATGCCGGACACCATCGACTTCAGCAACCGGCCGTCCGTGATGGCGGAACAGATCCGGGGCGCTACGATTCGATCCACGGTGACGGGGAGGGGTGCGGAAGCGGGAGACGGAGGAAGATCGTATGGTAAGGATACTATTGGCTGACAGTCACACGTTAGTGCGTGCCGGAGTGAGGGCGCTGCTGGAGTCCTCCGGACGCGCGGATGTGGTGGGCGAGGCGTCCTCGGGCGGGGAAGCGGTGGCCAAGGCCCGGAACCTGATACCGGACATCGTCATCATGGGCCTGATGATGCCCGGAACGGACGGCATCCGGGCGACCCGGCAAATCACCAAGCTGGGGCTTCCGACGAGGGTTCTGATTCTCACAGTCCACGACGAGGACGAGTACCTCGAACCGGCCCTGGACGCAGGTGCGGCGGGCTTCCTGAGCAAGTCCGTTGCGGAGGCCGACATCATGGGGGCCATAGAGGCGCTGATCCGCGGACACTCCTACCTGCCCTCACGAGTGGTGTCCCTGCTCGCGCTATCCAGGCGCAAGGCCGACCGGCAGAGAGGGAACTCCGGCGCTGCGGTGCTGTCACCGCGCGAACTCACCGTGATCAAGCTGTACGCCCGAGGTTTCGCCGGCCACGAGATCGCCCGCCGGATGTTCCTCAGTCCGAAGACCGTGGAAGGGTACATGGCCCGCGCCAAGGCGAAGCTGGCCTTGCGCCGCCGACGGGACATCGTCAGCTTCGCCGTGGAAGCGGGGCTGCTGGGAGTCAAGGACGAGGACCGCTCGAGCGCTCGAGCAGCTTACCGACAAACGTCATCGGGGGTATCGAACTAATCCGCCAGGGTCACCGGATTGGTGCCACCTCCCGCCGACCTCGCCCCGAGCGCCTTCCTGAAGTCGCTCCCTCCGGGCGCCTGAAACGCCCTCAGCCCGAACTCCGGAAGAATCGCGATCAGGTGGTCGAAGATGTCCGCCTGGAATCCCTCGTAGTTCGCCCAAGCCGTGTCGTTCGAGAAGCAGTACACCTCGATCGGCACCCCCTCGGGCCCGGGTGCCAGCTGGCGCGTCAGGAGCGTCATTCCCTTGTGGGTCTTCGGGTGGGCCTCCAGGTACTTCAGCACGTAGACGCGGAAGGTGCCGAGGTTCGTCAGACGCCGGATTTCCGGGGTGACGCCCGGATCGCCCGCCGCCTTCTCCGCGTTGTGGCGGGCTATCGCGGCAACGCTGTCGCGCATGTAGTCGTGCAGCAGTTCGCGGCGAGAAAGCTCCCGAATCTCCTCTTGGTCCAGAAAGCGCACCGAGTTCATGTCCAGCCGGAGCGACCGCTTGATGCGCCGCCCCCCCGATTCGGACATGCCCCGCCAGTTCTTGAACGACTCCGTGATGAACTTGTTCGTCGGAACCGTCGAGATCGTCTTGTCCCAGTTCTGCACCTTGACCGTGTGGAGCGCGATGTCGATGACCTCGCCGTCGCAACCGGCTTGCGGCACGCTTACCCAGTCCCCGATCCGGATCATGTCGTTGGAGGCGATCTGCACGCTCGCGACAAGCGAAAGGATCGTGTCGCGAAAGACGAGCATGAGCACGGCCGCCAGCGCGCCGATTCCCGACAGGAAGACCACCGGCGAGCGACCCGCGAGGACCGCCACGATCACCACCGCCGCGGCGAGCCAGGCGAGCAGGGCGAGTACCTGCAGGTAGCCCTTGATCGGTCTGGATTTCGCTTCCTCGTATCCGTCGTTGTAGATGTCGTTGACGGCGTCCAGGAACGCCTGGAAGGATCGCGCCACGGTTAGGGCGACGTAGGCGGCGGCAACGCGTCCGGCGAAGGTGCCGAGCACTACCAGCACGTTGGAGGGCTGAATGTCCGCCGCGGGTTCGCCCGCAATCCCGAGAGCCGGCCCGACCCCCAGGTAGACGACCAGCGCCGGCGCCGCCCGCGCCAGACGCCGGAACACTCCGCGCTCGATGAGCCGGTCGTCCCAGGTCGAGCGCGTCCTGGCGGTAACCCTGCCGATCAGCCCGTGCAGGACGCGGGAGGCCAGCCGGCCGACGACCCATGCCAGCACCGCGAGCGTCGCCACCGCGACGGCCACGGATGGCCAGTTGTCCTGAATCTGCGGAATCATTGTCTTGCCACCTCGATTCGTTCGTGTCGGCGCCCGGCGGATCGAGCGCCGCGCCGGTCGCACCGGGCGGGGCGGGCCCGCCGGCCATCGGTCGGGAAGGCGACGCCGAACCCTCGCGGCCGACTCCCGCCTGTTCCGGCAAGGCCGTGGGAAGTGGGATTCGCAACACCGCCCGAGCGTCCGTATCTTAGGGGTTTCCGAAGACAAGTCCACGGGATGCCCCATGATTCGACTCGCCTCCGACTCCGGCCCCCGGCCCCCGCTGCTCCCCGGCCGGATGCGTATCACCGCCAACCCGGTCTTCGCAGGCGGTCATTCGCGCCCTCCGCACCGATACGTCTTCGTGTACTTCATTCGCATCGAGAACACCGGGGACGAGACCGCGCAACTGTTCTGGCGCCACTGGAAGATCCACGACGCGGTTGCCGGAGACCGGGAGGTGGCCGGGGAAGGCGTGGTGGGGGAGTGCCCCACGCTGGCTCCGGGGGAGGTGCACGAGTACAACAGCTTCTGTGTCCTGGAAGGTCCCGCGGGGTTCATGGAGGGCTACTATCACTTCCGTCGCGAGGACGGTTCGGTCTTCCGAGTCGAGATCCCCCGCTTCCAGCTGCGGGCACCGTCGCAGGACGACGCGACGCACTACGCCTGAAGCGGTTTGCTGCCGCCTCGGAGCCCGTGCCGCCGCCCCCCGGGACGGGACGGGTTCAGGGAGCCGCAACGGACGTCGTTTCGGTATCTTCCGAAACCCGCCGCAGTGCGGGTGCGTACCAGACGCCAGGCCGTCCCCCTCCCCCCGCCCGACCGCATGCCCGTCCCATCCCTCCGCGTTCTCGTCGCTGTGCTGCCGCTGGCCTCCGCCATTCCGCTCCAGGCCCAGCACGACGACCGCATCTGGGGGCGCGTTCTGACCGGCGACGGCGCGACGCACGAGGGGTTCATTCGCCTGCGCGGGGATTGGGACGCCGCCAGCTGGACCGATCTCCTCCGCGTGTCGAAGGCGATGCCGGACCGGTACTACCTGGACTGGCGCGAGGCGACCGCCGCCGGCAGGCCGCACCTCCGCACCGTGGAACTCGAGGGCTACAGAATCACCTGGGAGGAGAGGCACCCGGACTGGCCCGGAACGGCCCCCACCGGGATCCGTTTCGGGCACCTGGCCGAGATGCTCCCGGACGAAGACGGGAAGGTCCGGGTGGCGACCCGCTCCCGTCGGGAACCCGGGCTCGCGGAGGGTGAAGGGGTGCCGGGGGGCAACGGCGGCAAGATGTCCTTCGCGTCGGAATGGGGGGCCGCTGTCGTGGTCGACGACGGGGACTCCCGCGTCGAGGTGGACGGACGCGACATCGTACGAATCGAATTCGAGCCGGCTCCCGCCGGGCCGGCTCCGGCGTCGCCGCGCCTTTACGGAACTGCGGAGGACCGTAACAACCGGTCTTTCACGGGATTCGTGACCTGGAGGGGGGACATCCTGGAGTCGGATGTCCTGGACGGCATTTTCGAGGACGTGCCCGGGTTGTTCCCCGGCTCGGACGACAGCTACGGGGCGATCCGCTTCTCGCATATCCGTTCCGTGGAACCGACCCCGTGCGGAGCCAAACTGACGTCCAGGTCCGGGAAGTCGGTGAAACTCTGCACCGAGCCGCTGGCCCCGGACCCCCCGCCGGTCCTGATCTCCGATCCGGCCCTGGGCGCGGTCGATGTCGCGTGGGACGCCCTGCGCACCCTCCGTCTGGAGCCTTCGTCCGGCGCGCCGGGATACGACGCGTTCGACGGAGGCCACCCTCTGTCCGGAACGGTGGTGACCGCGGAGGGCGAAGAGATCGAGGGCCGGATCCGCTGGGACGCCGACGAGGAACGGTCCTGGGAGCCGCTCCAGGGACGTTCGCACGACGTCGCGTTCTCCATCGAGTTCGGAAAGATCGCGCGAATCGAGCGAGACGACCGTCGCGGGGCCCACGTCACGCTGCTCGACGGACGTCGCCTCCATCTGACGCGCGACAACGACGTGGACGAAGGCAACAAGGGCATCTTCGTCTTTCCCTTTGCCGCGGACGGCGCCGACGGGCCGGCCGGCGCGTGGCGCTACGTCGCCTGGAAGAACTTTCGCGAAGCGCGGTTCCGCCACGGCGACGCCGGGCGGGCCGGTTCATGAGGGCGTGCCCGTTCGCGGCGGCGTTGGCCGCGATGGCCGCCGCGGCCGCCCCCCCGGCGGCCGCCGCCGCCCAGCCCGGCTTCGCCCCCGGCGCCTTCGAGGACTCCGTCGCACGACACCTCTACGCGGCGGCGCGCGCCAACTGGAAGTCCCTCGACGAATCGGTCCTGCGCTACACCGCCGTGATCAGGCAGCGATCGGCAGTCAAGATCCGCGCCCTCCTTAGGGACCGCGTCGTCTACCGCAACGAGACGGCCGTGCGCGCCTTCTGGGAGCGGGAACACATGCCGGTCGTGCAGGTTCTCGGCACCAGGTCCGAGTATCCCGGCCGCGAAACCGCGATCCGCGAGGGCGACCTGAACTGGCTCGAGGATCTGCCCTTCGACCGGCCCTTCGAGCCCGGCGGGGACCACCTCCTCTTCGGGTTTCTCGACCGGGACAATCTCTCGCTCGAGCCGCGCGACAACGATTACTGGCTCGCGCATCCCCTGGTCGAGGGTGCCGATTCGCTCTATCGCTTCAGAAGCGGCGACACCCTGACGGTGTCGTTTCTCGACGGGCGCCGGCTGAGGGCGATCCGGCTCGACGTGCTCGCCCGGGAGGCGGACGCCCACAGGATCGAAGGGTCGCTCTGGATCGAGCCCGAATCGGGCGCGCTGGTGCGGGCGGCGTACCGGCTGAGCCGGGAGTTCAACGCGATGCGGGACATCTCCGATCTCCGCGAGGCGGAAGAGCGCGGGACCTTCAGATACGTGCCCGGGCTATTCAAGCCGTGGACCTTCGATATCACCGTGGCCACGGTGGACTATTCGCTCTGGGACTTCAAGGCCTGGCTTCCCCGCGGCATGCGCCTCGAGGGCCACCTGGCGGCGGGCGTCGTCAGGTTCCCCGTCTCCAGGGACGTGTCCTACGATATCGAGTCGGTCACCATGGCCGAAGACGAGGAGGCGGATCCGGACCGCAACGCCGAGGCGATGCCGCCGCGGGCACCCCCGCTCAAGGACGTGCATTTCGAAACCCGGGCCGAGGCGATGGCCTTCATCGCCGGGCTTCTTTCGGGCGACGACAGCGTGGCCTACGAGGCCGTCGGCGCCGACGAGCCGGGATCGGCCAACTCGTCGTGGATGATCGCCCCCGAGGAGCGCCACCTCGTAGCCGAGAGCCCGCATATCCCTCCTCCGATCTGGCGGGATGCGGCCGGGTTCCCGTCGGACGCCGAGCTGGAGGAGTTCGCGGAGGAGCTCGCCGACCTGCCGTCCTCTTCGCCGGCGCAGGCCGCGCTGGGCTTCCACTGGGGGTGGGCGCGGCACGATCTAATCCGCTACAACCGGGTCGAGGGTCCCGCCGTCGGGGGCGGCGCGGAATGGGCGCCGGCGCGCAGGTTCTCGCTCGAAGCGTCGGGGTTTTTCGGGCTGGCCGACCTGAGGCCCAAGGCGCGCCTCGTCCTGGAACACTCGACGGTGCGGCGCAGGCTGTCGCTGGGAGCCTTCCGCGAGCTGCGCGCCACCGACCCCCGCGGAAGACACCTCGAGCTCGGCAACTCCCTGAACGCCTTCCTCTTCGGCCGTGACGAGGGGGAGTACTACCTCGCCACCGGGGCCGATCTGGTCTGGCGCTCTCCCGGCGGCGCCCGCGAGTCGTTCGCCCTCCGCGCCTACGCCGAGAGGCAGAGCGCAGTCCGGAACGGGAGCGATTTCGCTCTTTTCCGCGCCCTAGACGGCGACGGGACGTTCCGCGACAACACGGAGGCGGATCATGCGGACGAGGGAGGTGCCGAACTTCGGTGGTCGCCGTGGTGGGGGCATGACGCCGGCAGCGTTCAGATGGGGGCTGAAGCGGAGGCGCGGTGGGCGGTATGGCGCGTGCCGGGCGAGGAACTCCGCAACGCATACCAACAGGCCGGTGCCACGCTGCGGGCTATCGTGCCGGTTGCGGGCGACGGTTGGCGCAGGTGGAGCCTCGGCTTCGAGGCGGGAGCCGGGACCACCTGGGGCGACGCACCCGTGCAGCGCTCGTGGTTCCTGGGCGGGGCCGGGTCGCTGCGAGGCTACTCGGCCACGACCCTCTCGGGTCCGTCCTTCGCGCGAGGCCGGGTCGAGCTGTCGCGCACCTTCGAGGCCGCGTCGGCGATCGTCTTCGGCGACATGGGCTGGGCCGGGAAACGAACCGACATCGACTCGGACGACGTCCTCTACGGGATCGGACTCGGGGGAAGCGTTCTGGACGGCCTGATACGCCTGGACCTGTCGCACGGACTCAAGGGTCCGCACAGACGCTTCCGGGTGGACCTGCGTCTGGACGCGATCCTGTAGGTGTGGAGCAACCCGTGGACACAACCCCCGGACTAGGGAGCCTCGGCGAGGGGGTATGTGCCCGGTACATGGGCTTTGGCTCGGGTTCCGGTCCCCTTGCCCAGTCCGGGCCGGACAAGAGAACTTGAAAATTGGAAGGGATCCGCAGGTACATGACGATCGGAGCGACGGGAACGAGGAACCGGCATATGGGACCGGCAGTGCGTGGATAACGGTCATGGCCACGCCGGTTGGGGTGGCCACCCCGCGCGAGCTGAAACCATGCCCCCGGAGTTTCATGGAAAAGCCGCCCGAGCACCGAGAGCGGCGAGGCGCCGGGCCGGCAAGGCGCGAC
>JAPPNM010000014.1 GCA_028873825.1 Gemmatimonadota bacterium
ATCATACACCATCAACCCCAACAACTAACCGTCCGCGAAAGCGGGGCAGCCCCAGTCCGTCTCCATCTGCACGCATGAGATACGAGGGGAGAAGTCACACCATAGCAATGAAACAAGAGTAACCCCGGATCTACTGCCTCGACAGAAGAAGGATACAACAGGAATGTCCGAAACAGACCGACAACTGAAGGATAGGCTGAACACCAACCAGGTAGTGAGAGAGCGGATGTGTGTGGAATTGCTCCAGACCCAACGAGACTTCTCTGACGTCCGTCCACGGTTACCCAAGGGGGGCCCAGACGGGGGCCGCGATCTTGAAGCGGTATACAAGGACGGCCAGAGGGTTGTCGGCCCGGTTGGCTTCGTCAATGATGCGACAGATACAGCGGAGCATCGCCGCAGAGTGGAATCTAAGTTTGATCGGGACTTGGAAAAACTCTCTACCATTCCGGCCGATGACCAGGGACGCATGCCCGAGGTCTTTGTTTTCTTCACGAACGTCGGGTTGACCCCGAGCATTGTCAACCGGCTCAAAGAGTCGGCTTACGCTGCCAATGTCACACTATGTAAGGTTTTTGACCGCGAGCGGATTCGCCTAATGCTCGATTGCAACACAGGCTATGCGATACGGCAACGGCATCTCGGCATCCCGTTATCGGACGCTGAACAGAAAGATTTCTTTGACAGATGGGGCAGCCAGATTCAGAGTATGATGTCGACTACCCTCGGAAGCATAGAAACGGTCGCTCATAGACTCCATTTTCTTGCCGAGGCCCAATTCCTCGTTGATCAGATTTGGGTAACGGTAAAGCTCTCCTCTTCGTTGGGCGATGTTTCCGGGGGGGATTTTCTTTTTCAAGTGGAGCTTGCGCTGAACCCTCATTCGGACGGCCTCTGTAGCCTCAGATTCGGTTCTGGTAGCGAAGCGATTGTAGAGTCAATTGACGAAATCCGAAATAGACGAAAACACTTCCCGAGAAACGGACAGGTAGGCTTCGGGTTTGCGTACATACTGCCCGGGACTCCACAACATGAACGGCAAAAGGCGTTTGAGCGCGACATGGATAGCGACGAGCCTGGCGACTGGTTTGCCGCGGGGAGTTCACACGGCATTCTGGATATAGAAAGACCATATATTCAAACAAGCTATGGTTCGGAACCGTTTATTGAACGACCGTTTCCCACCTGCCGACTAATCGATCTCCATCGATGTATGATAGTCTTTCTTTGTAACGGGGCGGTTGCTAGCCACATTGAGGAGATCAACGTGAGTGTCAATGAATACCGGATACTAGACTTGCGGCGTGAGGAATTGAGGATAGACGACGCTTCGCCCGATTTGTCCCACCTTCCGGAGTCATTGGGTCACCTAGCAATGCTGAGGGATTGGAAAGTACTGAGGCCATCCGATGCGTCGGCATTCAGACCGGCGTTTGATACAATCACGCCGGAGCGGTGGCTGCGATTCGACAACTGAGGAGCCGAGGGGGAATCTGGGAGCTGGTTCTTGGCGCCATCCTTCCGGAAGCCCTTGCTGGCGGGTCTATGGATTCTGGAAACGGTCTCCAAATGCCCGACGTGAGAGAGAGGGCTGACCGGATGCTTGCTCCGCTTGGGATTGGCAGGTGGGCGCAGGTCCACGAGCGTCATCGCGTCGAACTTGGAAGTGACCTCGCCGCCCTCGGCTCGGATGTAGTTGCCTAGGAGGTGCCGGATGGCGCGCTCGAACACGGTGAGGCCGATGTAGTCACCGCTGGCGAGCTTGATCTCCTGGTGGACCTCTCGTAGTGGCCCACCTCGTCCCGGAGGGTGGTGGGTCTCCAGTGGGCGCCTCGACACGCTCCCACCCCTCATCCGGCAAATACGCCCGATTCAACTCCGCCAGTCGCACCCCCCAACCCGGCATCACCCGATCAAGAATCCCCCGAAACCGGTCGCCGTGGCCCCGCTCGAGCAAGTGGACCATCTCATGAACCACCACGTATTCTAGGCACGACACCGGCTTCTTGGCCAGTTCCGAATTCAGCCAGATCCGCCCAGCGTCCGGATTGCACGATCCCCACCGTGTCTTCATGCGGCGGATTCGCCACTCGGCCACCGTCACGCCGATTCTCGGCTCCCACTTGGCGACCAACTCAGGGATACGCTCGCTCAGCCGGGCCCGGTACCAGCGATACAGCATGGCCTCGCGACCGTCGCGATCGGCCGACGGCCGCACTCGCATCTCCATCCAAGCATTGTCGCGGAGACGAATGCCGGTCGGGCCAGTCGACTCCACCACATCCAGCCGATAACGCCGCCCCTCGAAGTAGTGGCTCTCACCCGTCACGAATTCCCGCCGCGACTGGCGGTCCTGGCCCGCGAACTCGGCCCTCTTCCGACGTATCCAAGCCAGGCGAGAGACCACCGCCAGCCGCACCGCGTCGTCATCCAGCCGCAACGGCGCGGCGACCCGCACCCGTCCCTCCGGCGGATGGACCCCAAGGTGCAGGTGCTTGATGTCCTTACGGACGACCTCGACCTCAATGCCCCGGATCTCGATGCGAGCGCGGTCAGTACTCACGTTGCGCCTTCACAATCTCGAGTATCGTGAACGTCAGCGCCCTGTGCGGCCCCAGCGCGGTCTGGATCGCGGCGCCGATCCGCTTCTCCTTGATGGGATGATCGCGCCAGTCCGCCATCCTGGCCCTACGAACCGCCCGATCCACAGCCAGCGCGACCACTTCGCGCGGATCGGCCTTCCCGTCAGATTCCTCCCCACCACTCCCCTCCGCCACCTTCGCCCCCAACACCTCCTCCGGCAGGTTGTCATAGATCGCCCGCAACGCCCGCGTCTCGATACTCGCCGGATACGACCCCCACCCTCCCCCCGCTTCACCTTCTCCGCCAGCTCGATCACCTTCTTCAGATAGTCCTCGTACTCGATCGCCTCCTCCCGGCGCCGCTGGATCAGCGCATCGAGCACGGCCGACATCTTCTCGTAGTACTTCGGATTGACCGCCATCTCGTCGACGATCAGGCGGCGGACATTGTTCTCGATCGTCTCGGCGACCGCGCGGCGACTTCCCCGGATCGCTTCGGGAAGGCTGCCGATGGCGCCCTCGCCGTCCCTGATGAGCAGGTCCACGAGCGTCATGTCGTCGAACTTGGAAATGACCTCGCTGTCCTCGGCCCGGATGTAGTTGTCCAGGAGGTGCCGCATGGCGGGCTCGAACACCTTGAGGTCGACGTAGTCGCCGCTGGCCAGCTTGATCTCCTGGCGGACCTTCTCGTAGTGGCCCACCTCGTCCCGGATGGTCTGCCGCTCGGCCTCGGTGTAGCCCGCCTCGGTCATCTCGTTGGCCAGGTTGGCGTAGGCGCGCACGAAGGCCGCAACCGCGCGGTACAGCGTGAGGCGCTTCCGCTCGTTGGCGGCGAGACCCTTGCCGGCGTCGCAGAAGTAGTGCCGGTACGCGTCCGAGTCGCGAGGCGGCTCGACGGGTTCGCACAGCGCCTTGACCGCTTCGCGGGTCTCCTCCAGCCGCTCGCGCCCCTGCTCCAGGCGATCCTTCAGCAGTCCCTCCACGTCCGCGCGGTCGCAGCCGTCGAACGCTTCGCCGGTGTAGTCCTTGATCGCGCCCTCCAGCGACCGGAAGAGGTCCTTGTAGTCGATGATGTAGCCGTACTCCTTGTCGTCCCCATGGAGCCGGTTGACGCGGCAGATCGCCTGGAAGAGGCCGTGGTCCTGCATCTTCTTGTCGATGTACAGGTAGGTGGCCGGGGGGGGCGTCGAAGCCGGTGAGCAGCTTGTCCACGACGATCAGCAGCTTCATCTGCCCGGGCTCGTTTACGAAGCGCCGCTTGACCTCCTTCTCGAACTGGTCGGCCTTGTGCATGGCCGCGTCCTCGGGTTCGCCGAAGTGGTCGGCGAGCATCTTCCGGTAGACGTCGTGCTTGAGGAGCTTCTCGGTGAGCCCTTCGCCGGTCTCTTCGCCCGTGATGTCCGCTGTGGTCGGGCTGTAGGAGGTGACGATGGCGCACCTGTCCTTCAGCTCGGTCCCGCTGAACGCCTCGAAGAAACGGCAGGCCGCGTAGACGCTGTCCGATACGAGCATCGCGTTTCCGCGGCCGCTCTTGAGGCGGTCCCGCGTCTCCATGTCCATCAGGATGTCGGCCACGATCTCCCGAATCCGGGGCAGCGAACTGGTGACCTTCTTCATCGTGCCCCACCGCTGCTTGAGCTGCGCACGCGCGAGATTGCTCAGGCCCTTGGTCTTCGAGTCGAACCACTGGTCGATCTTAGCCTCCGAGGTGATGTCCTGGTCGATGTCCCGCGCCTCGTAGCGCAGGTCCAGAACGACCTTGTCGTCGACCGCCTCGTCGTACTTGTAGGTGTGGATGTACGGGCCGAAGATCTCGATGCTGCGCTGCTTGTCGGCCCTGAGGAGCGGCGTTCCCGTGAAGCCGATCAGGGTGGCGCCGGGGAGGATCGCCTTCATGGCCCGATGCAGCTTGCCGGATTGGGTCCGGTGACACTCGTCCACGAAGACGAAGATCTCGCCGGGTGGCCGCAGGTCCCCTGAGACGTGGCTCTGGAGGTCGCTCACGTAGCGGTCGATGTTGCCTTCTTCGGAGGTGCCGAACTTGTGGACGAGCGAGCAGATCAGCGACTTGGCGGGGTCGCGGAGCGCCTTCGCGAGATCGGCCCCGCTCTCCGTGCGGTAGATGTCCTCGTCCACACCCATGAAGACCTTCTCGATCTGCTCGTCAAGCTCCTTGCGGTCGGTGACGATGAGCACCCGTCCGTCCACGTTCCGGAGTTCGCGGATCCACTTCGCCAGCCACACCATCGTGAGGCTCTTCCCGCTGCCCTGGGTGTGCCAGATGATTCCGCCTTCGCGTCGGCCGACGTACTCCCGGGCCGCCTTCACCCCGAAGTACTGGTTGTGACGGCAGATCTTCTTGGTGCCGGCGTCGAAGACCACGAAGTCGTGGATCAGTTCGAGCAGGCGGTCGGGGGCGCAGAGGTGGCCGAGTTCGGCGAGGAGGGGGGAAGTGGAGGCGTCGTCGTCGGGGGCGTCGGCTTCCTTCCAGCGGAGCCAGTACTTCTCCGGGGTCTCGATCACGCCGTAGCGGAGCCCTTCGGTGTCGTTGCCCGCCATGACGAGCTGCACGGTGCTGAAGAACGGCTGGATGAAGTCCTTCTTCTGGTTGACCGGGTTCTGACGGATCCCCTGCGCCACCGAGACGGTCGAGCGCTTGAGTTCGAGGACCCCGACGGCGATCCCGTTGACGTAGAGCACGATGTCGGGCCGCTTGGTGTTCTTGCCGGTGACCGTGACTTCTTCGGCGAAGGCGAAGTGGTTGGCGGCGGGATTTTCCCAGTCGATCAGGTGGACGGTGACCGTGTGTTGGCCGAGTCCGGGGCTGACGCGGACGCCGTAGCGCAGGAGACCGTGGACCTCGCGGTTGGCGTCGTAGAGGGTTTTGCTGCCTCCGAGGGCGGCGGCCTTGTCGAGCTTGTCGAGCGCCTTGGTGATGAGGGTGGGGGAGTGGCCTTGCTGCTTGAGGAAGCGGGTGAGGTGGTCGGGTTCGATGTTCCGGTTCTCGTCGCGTTCGTGCCAGTCGCCGAGGTAGGTGTACCCGAGGTGGTCGCGGAAGTGACGGATGACGCGGCGCTGGGTCTGGATCTCGAGGGCTCCGACTTTGGTCATGTCACTTCAGAGCCTTCCAGCGACCGGCCCGTGACGAGCCGACCCGGCGATTGCGGTAGCGATCAGGGTAGTACCGTGTGTTTTCTGGGTAGTATTGTGGCGTTTCGGGGTCATCGGCTCGGGCCCGCCTCCGTGTGAGGGACATCCAGCACCTTCCAGCGGCCGCCCTTGTCGGGACCGACCCGCTCGATCCTCCCGGCCCGGCGCAACTTGTCCAACTGGTACCGCACGGTTGACGGGGTGGTCGCGAGCGCGGCGGCGAGTTCGCGGCGGCTCGCGGACGGGTTCTGGCGGAGCACGGCGAGGATGCGGTCGGGCAGGGGGAGGGGTTCTGGCTGTCTGCTGGCGGTCGCGCCCCAGTTCTGGTTGTCTTCTGGCTCTTGAACCATCTGATCGGGCGGTTTTCTGGTTGTCTTCTGGTAGTTTTCTGGATGTTCGTTGCCGTTTCTGGTCCTTTTCCGGTCGTCTTCCGGCGGTGCTCCTCCCGCTTCATCGGCGCACGCTTCGTTCTCTCCGTCGTCCACCGTCTCGGAACCGTCAACGACCATCCAGCGTCCTCCCCTGTCCGGTCCGATACGGCGTAACTTACCCAATCGCTTGAGCTTACTCATCTGATACTTGACGCTACCCTCCGTGGCATCCTGAAGTCCCTCGACCAGTTTGCGACGGCTGGCCGATGGATTCTCCCTCAGGAACGCTATGATCCGGTCGGCGAGGCTATGGCTGGTGTCGGTCTTTTCTGGATGTTTTCTGGATGTTTTCTGGATGTTTCCTGGTGGTGTCCGGAAAGATCCAGAACTTCCGGCATCCTTACGGCCGGTTCTTGGGGTTCGCGCAACGGAATCGGCAGCCTGGTAGGCGTCGGAAAACGAAAATCGCATGCGCAGGATGCCGCCCGGCTGCATCTCCCAGGTCGGCGGCGGGTTCCCGGCGTCCCGGCACAACTCGGTGATCCGCGGGATGCCTCGCCCCCACGCCTCGATCATGCCCGCGCGGAAGAACGCGTGAGCGACCTGAGGATTGTGGGGCCGCGACTGCATGGCTCGATCGGACGGAGCGGTCCAATCGGACGGCAGCTGGGCCGCGTTCCCGATCGAGATCTGGTCGTCGTAGACGCGGATCTGCGTGGAGGTCGGGCTGGCGTAGTCGCGGTGCATGACGGCGTTGGTCACCGCTTCGCGCATGGCGTCGCGGGGAACCGGGACGGTCTCGACCCGATAGATGCCGTCGTAGGAGATGAGCGCTCGCGTGTACTTGCTGTACAGCAGCTCCATGGCGCGGTCGATCTGGCTGAAGAGGTCGCCCTGGACGATGTCCTGGTACAGGATCTCCGTGCCCCGGAAGTAGCCGATCTTCACATAGGCCTCGCTCACCAGCCGATGCGGCGCCGGATGGAAGAGCAGGACGGCGGCGCGCTTCAGATAGGCGCCCTCGCGCATCTGCAGCCGGTCGATCACCGCCGCGTCCGATTCCTGCAGGATGCTCCTCGGCAGACGGTCGCTCTCGACGCCCCGCCGGCGAAACTCGGTGAAGGCGCGGCTCTCGAGGTCTCCGAGCGCGACGCCGGGCAACGGCACGTCGTCCCAGGTGCGCCCATGCTTATCCAGGAGGAGTCGGGTCAGTGCAGCCCCCTCCAGCACCTGCTTCGTGCTGCCGCTCCGGTAGTGGAATCTGCCGCGGTAGCTGATCGGGTTGGAGTGCGGCTCGACGACGATCTGGATGTACTCCAGGCCGTCTTCCGACTTCAGGTTCACATCGACCACGATGCCGAGCAGGGACCTGACCTTGCTGGGGATCTCTTCCAGCAGACCCAGGACCCCCTTGACCCCGACGACTTCGCCCCGGTCGTTCCGGCCGATCTCCAGCACGCCGCCCTGCGCGTTCGCGAACCCGCAGATCCATGCCAGGTACTCGTCGCGCCAGGAGCTTTTCCACTCGATGTTCTGGGCTTCAGGCGTCATGATCGTGCGGGTTGGGGTCCTGGACTTCCCAGTGGCCGGCTCGGTCCGAACCGACTCGGCGGAGCAGACCGGCCTTCTTCAGTCTGGCGAGGTGGTACTTCACCCCGTGGGGCGTGATGCCGGTCCGGACGGCCAGATCGTTGCGGGTCAGCTTCGGCTCGGCCCTGAGCAGCTCCAATATACGCTCGCGCGTTGGAATCTGGGTAGTGGAGGCCGTGGGTGGAGCGTTCTGGGTAGTGGTGGGCTGGTGCGGGAAGGAGGTGGTCGTCCCACGCACACTCGCGGTCGGTCTCCATATCCGTGTCGTGAAGCACCCCTGATCCGCCTCGAAATCGGGCTCCGGCAGGCCCGCCTCCGCGCAGCGCCGGATCATGTGCGCAGTGCCCGAGCCCATCCCCTTGCCGTATCCGAGAAGGTGCATCGGTGCCGCGATCAGCGGGTTCGTGGGGAGCGAAGGGTGCGAGACCCGCAGCTTGTCCACGGAGAGGGACGGCGGACGGCCGGGGCTCACGACCTCCAGCCGGTCCTTGAACAGCAGGACCTGAACGCTCTCCGGATCGGTGTAGTCGCGGTGCGCGACGGCGTTCACGATGGCCTCCGTCACGACCTGTTCGGGGATTTCGTAGGCAGCCGGTGCCTGAACGGTCTCGGCCCTCGTCCCCACGCTCCGGTCGATCGCGCCCAGGACGAAGTCCACCGCCTGGTCCACCAGCTCAAAGACCGTCCCCCCGTACACCCGCCGGTACGGGATCGGCCGGGCGACCGCGGTGCCGTGGAAGTGCGCGCACTCGACTTCGGAGGAGATGAGGAACCGCTGCGGCGCCTGTCCGAAGAGCAGGATGGCGGCGTTAGTGAGGCGTCCCCTCCAGAGAAGGTCAAGATGGCGGAGCAGGTCCGTTGGCGGCGCCGCGTCCGCCACCGGGAGCCCGCGCGACCTTCGCGTGGTGCGGATGAAGCGGCCCATGGCTTCGGCGTCCAGGTCGTTCGTCGTGGCCCCCGAACACGGTTCGGCGTCGAAGGGGACGAGATGCAGGAGCCGCTCCGCCTCGACGTGCCGGAGGAGCGCGGCGTACAGCCCGGCGACGAGCTCCGCCGGCGTGGTGAAGCGTCTTCTCGCGATTCCCGCCTGCGCCTTGTCGATGACCGTGCGCATCCCGGGGTGACGCTCGGCCCCCTCGGCACCCTTCACGAAGATCAGCCGATGCTTGCCGAAGGCGACGGCCCGGTCGAACTCGCGCTCGATGGGCGAGGTGCCGGCCTTGCCCTCGTCACCGTAGTCGGTGCCAAACAGGCCGACATAGATGTCGCAATGTTCGACGGCGTCCCGGCGGGCCGCATCGGGCAGTCCGTCGCGAGCGGGGTCAGGCTCCGGGACGAGAACCTCGAAGAAGCGTCGCATCAGGGGGTCGCCGCGCAGGTAGTTGCGCAGGTGTGCCCGTTCCCGCGCGAACTCTCTCTGGGTGCCGCCAATGAAGATGCGGATTGGGGTCACGGCTCCGCGCTCTCGTGGGGCGGAGTGTCCGGGATGGGCAGTCGGATCGCACCGGTCAGGAGCTGCTGCATCATGCCCTGCTTGATGGCGCGGGTCTTGTCGAGGCGGCGTTCGAGTGCGGCGATCTCGGCGTCCATGTCGGAG
Organism: Gemmatimonadota bacterium; assembly: GCA_028873825.1. Taxonomy (GTDB): domain Bacteria; phylum Gemmatimonadota; class Gemmatimonadetes; order Longimicrobiales; family Gaopeijiaceae; genus Bin94. The sequence continues at coordinate 9,291 of JAPPNM010000014.1, forward strand.
AGGACGGCGGCGATGGCGCGTTGTTCGGGGAGGGGGGGGAGGGGGAGCCGAATACTGGAGAGCGCGACGCCATTAAGGGAGGGGAGCGCCGTAGTACTGGCGAGAGCACTAAAGCGAACGGTTGAGAGCAAATGGTACACAAATGAACTGTCGGTCCGTCGGTGGGTCAGCACGAAGGCCGCCATGTTGTTATCGAGACAACTTGGCTGGGCGAGGATCCTCTTGCGCTCCAGGAACACTGCTGCCCCAACCTTCGCAAACACAATTGACTCCGGTGGAAACGCCACGGCGCCTAAGAGTTGACGGGTATGATCTGTGATGTAGTTGGCACTCTTCTTCAGGAGCACGTCATTGCCATCACGATTCATGTCCGAGACCTTGAAGAACGGAAAATCCCCCTGCGCTTGGCCCTGGTATCGTATTGGAAATCCACTACCGCTTCCGAAACGCCCAAGATCCCCGGCATGCACAGCTTGCCACTCCCCCCCGAACCCTGGCAACCGCGTCCTGCCGGTCAGCAGCTCCTGCATCGCGGCCTGCTTGATGTCCCGTTTCTTGGCGATCAGCGCTTCCAGCGATTCGATCAGCTCGTCAGCATCGGAGAGGACGGTGGCGATGGCGCGTTGTTCGGGAACCGAGGGAACCGGCACCGGCAGCGCACCATACTCTTTGGCATTGACACCCGGTTGTCCACTTCGGGCGGAGTTGTCTGCGACCCAATCCCAATAGCGCTGGGTCTGCGCGTAATAGGAGATGAATTCCGGTCGAAGGCGGGAGGGGTCCGGGGCAATGCGGATCAGGAAACCGGCGAAGACAAGTGTACCGTCCCGCCGATCATACAGATACGACTTGCCTACGCTGGCTCCTGTCCGTGCGAATACCAAGTCGCCCGGTCTGAGAAGAAAGCGCGCGGCGTGCGCACCGTTCACTTTCACAGATACCTGGGGTGCTGGCCTGAACCGACCGTCCTTCCCGATGTCCGTAATCCGGATATAGGTGGGTAGGGAAGCGTCGAACGGCACTGCTGGCGCGTTTATACCATAGCCCGGAGGTTCGGCCAAGGTCGACGTCAGTGACTGCACGTCCCAATCTTCTGGAATCACTCCGACGTCGGTGCGCCGGTATCCTGTAGCTGCCTTCGGCGCCATCAGTCCGCACCTCCACGGCGAATCGAGTGCGACGCGACTCGGGGTGCGACTTCTCGGGGCATCCCGGCAGGAGACCGCCATGCCGGGGTGTCCCCCTGCGGCCTTGCTGAGAGACATTCAACAGACACTGTCACTCCGGCGAGGAATGCGGGACCGAGGGCCCCGCGCCCGGGCCGCGCCGACATTCGCGGCCGAAGAGGCCCATTTCTTCGAGAAAACGGGATGGCGCCTTCGGCCACTCTCCGTATCGACGAGCCCATGACAAAACGAGCCGCTGCTTCGTCCGGGTTACGGCAACGAAGCAGCTGCGCCGTTCCTCCTCCAGCGGCCCGACGCCGTCCGCGTTGACGCTGTGCCATGAAGGTAGAATCCCTTCGACGATGCCGATGAGGTGGACCCTGTCCGATTCCAAGCCCTTCGCCCCGTGAATGGTGGCGAGAGACACGGATCCCGGAGCGGGAGGTGGCTCCTTGGAACGCAGATCCAGCTCCTGAAGGAATCGACCGAGGTCCGCTGCTGGCCCGACCTCCCGTCTGATCTCGCCCGACAACCGTCGCCAAGCGCTGAGGTCATCCTTCAGGTTCTCGTCCGATTCGTGGTTTCCCAACAGATCGAGAATTTCTTCGATCGCCGTCGCGGGCCGGGCTTCGCCGCTGGCGAGTCCAGCCACCCGGTTAGCGAGCTCTGAGACGGGCGACCGCAGTCCGGCCGATTGCACCATACGCGTCCAGGCCGATAGAGGAGTTACGCCCTCCGCTGCGCAACTGAACAGCAAGTCGTCCAAGTCCAGCGATACCTGCGCGAAGCGCTGGAAGGCGTCGACCAGAATCGCCATGTTACGCCGGTCGACTGGTCGGGCGAGCTGCCTGAGACAGGCGACCATCCAGCGCATCTGGGGCGACACGAAGTCGTCGCGACGAGCCAGTAGCGTTGCGGGCACGCCCTCCTCCTTCAAGGCCACCTGCATCGACTCAAGTAGGGCGCGGGTCCTTGCCAGCACCAGAGTACCTGCGCGCTTGGTAGCGTCCAGCGCGGCGATCTCGGCCGCAATGCCGGTCGCCTCGTCATGATCGGTCTCGAACTCACGGCACTGAATGTGGCGCTCGCCATGGGAGCTAGTCGGCCGGGCCGCCTCGGCTGGCCGTTTGCGCATTCGACGCCGGGCGTTGTACACGACCAACCGATTCCCGGCTTCGACGATCGGCGGCGGACACCGGTAGTTCGTCGGCAGCTGCACGACTTCGCAACCGAAATCCCTCACAAGGTCCCCGATCCGACGGATGCTCGCCCCGTTCCACTCGTAGATTGTCTGGTCGTCGTCCGCAACGGCGAAGATGCGCCGGAAGTCGCTGCCTGCCATCCGCCGCAGGAGCTTGTACTGCGAGCCGTTCGTGTCCTGGAACTCGTCAAAAAGCCAGTGCCGATACATGGTGCGGTAGTGGCGGGCCATTGCCGGAAACGCCATGAGCTTGTGCGCTTCGAGGATCAGGGAGTTGTAGTCCAGCGCGTTCGAGCGACGCAGTTCGTCCTCGTACAGTCGGTAGGCCCGAGCGATCCGGGCGGCTTCCCGGGCGGGTGTCCCGTTGCGACTGGCGCACCACTCTTCGGCCTGATCCGCACCGACCAGTCTGGCCTTTAGGTAATCGATTCGCGGAAGCAGACGTTGGTCGGCCCGATCAGGGTACGAGGTTCCGCGTGCGAGTGCGTCTTGCAGCACCGACCGTCGATCTCTCGCGTTGGAGTAGATGGCGAAATCGGGCTTGATCCCAAGATGCACGCCGTGTTGCCGCAGTACGCCAGCACAGAAGCCGTGGAACGTGTGGATGTCGGCCCGCTCTTCGAGTCCCGGCGTCAGCGCGGCCACCCGCGTTGTCATTTCGTGGGCGGCCTTGGTCGTGAACGTGAGCGCAAGGACGCGGAACCGCTCGTCGGGCGACTGGTCCAGAATCCGGGCGATCCTGCAGGTCAGCACACGTGTCTTGCCAGAACCCGGGCCCGCGAGCACGAGCAACGGGCCGTCATGCCACTCGACGGCCCTTTGCTGGATCGCGGAGAGCTCCCGCAGGGTGCTTGCCAGCGGATCGGCCCTCATTGCATGCCTCGCAGCTTCTCGATCGTCTCGCGAAACGCAGCGGGCATGGATTGTGCCGTGGCCCGGCCATCGCGAATCCGCGCCGCGAGCTCTGAGGCGTACGCGGTCTTGCTGTCGCGCAGCTTGGCGGCCAGTCCATTGCCTCGGAGCGTTTGGGCATTCGGGACGCCCATCGAGGCCAGCAGGTCCTGCAACTCAGCTTCCGGTCCATCGGCCGCCAGCTGCGCCTCTAGGTCGCCGGCAGAGTGTGTGCGGCAGCGGTCCCGAAGAGAGTTGTCGTCGAATTCGCGATTACGAATTTTCTTTATCATGTCCTTTCCGCCTTTGTCGCCGTCAAAGACTGCCAGCCACGGAATGTCCAGTGCTCGGGCCAACGCCGCGAAGGTTCCCGGATTCCCGTTGTTCTGCGCGTCGATGACGGCGACACCGTGCTGGTCAAGATCGTAACCCAAAGCGTTTGCGGTGGCATGAACGATCAGATAATCGGTCGGACCCTCGACGAGCAGCCAGCGCTCGGCGAAGAATATCTCCCCTCGCATCCGCTGCCCCTGGGTTTCGAGCGCCCGCAGGTCGTCATCCGTGATGTACAGCGAAGAACTGTCCCTCAGGTCACGCAACTTGCTCTCGAGCTCCGTCCGGTTCGGGTGCGCTCCGCAAAGGGACAGAAGGGCGCGATACGTGGTATCGTCGAGAGCCCCGTTGACGGTCAGTGTTTCCGAGACGGCCTCGTATGTCGTCAGGTCGCCGGATTTCGCCACGACCTCGTCTAGTCCGTCGAAGTGTGGGATCGATGTCGAGAAGCTGGCCGGAAGGGAGCGCACCTCGGTTCCGTTCCGCGTGAGACGCACGAGCCGCAGGTCGCGGAAGGGAACGTGCTGTACGAAGTAGGGAGAATGGGTCGTTACGATCTTCTGGCCGGGCAAACGGTGAATGTGGTGCCAGAGCGTGCGAACCGCTTGCGGATGGAGATGGGTTTCGGGCTCCTCCAGGGCCAGCAGCGGCTGGCTTCCCTCTTCGTATAGCTCACCAAGCAGGTGCTCCACGAACACTTGGAACAGGAAGATCACCGACAGGCTCTGTATGCCCTGACCCTGCCGCCGCAGCGGTAGCCATGGCGCGTCCGGCTCGTTCCGGAGAATGATCTCGGCTCTGGCGAGCAGATCGCGGGTCTTGAGCGGCGCCATCCGCAGGGCGAGCCCGCCCTCCCGGTCGCGCGCGGCGATTCGGGTGGCTCCCGACAGAGTGTTCGCCATCGCGTCGAGGCGTGGATCGGCCTTGAGCAGGCGCTTGTCCAGCTCGTCGAGCACCCGCATGGCTTCCGCTTCGACATCGGCAGGAATCTCCAGGGCTCGGAGCAGTCGTCCCCAGAACTTCGATGATCGAGAGGAGAACTCGTCGCGCACATCGCGGAGCGCGTCGAGGTAGAAGACGGGCAGATAGCGCCAGAAGCGATCGAGATTCACCCGGCGCGCGCTACGGCCGACTAGCGGATCTCGCTTCGCGTCGAGGAATTCCCATGTTGGCTCAAATGCGTCGGCGTCCTCGTTCCAGGACCATTGGGCCCTCAAGGCGACCCAGCGACGACCGCTGAACAGATCGATCTGGATGATGTCTCCGAGGTCTTCGGTCACAGCGTCGGGCCAGTCGCCGGGTTCGGGCTCGTCGGATCGCAGCTCGATGCTCACTCCATCAGATGTCCTTGGGTCGACCGTGTCGTCGGCGAGGCGAACGTCGTATTCGTCGAATCCCGTGCCGCGCTGTCCCCAGCGGCGTGTGAGGGCGATCCGCAGCGCGTCCAGAATCGCGGTCTTGCCGGCGTTGTTCGGACCCACGAACACAGTCGCGTCGCCGAGGTCAACCGTCACATGCCGGATCGACCGGAAGTTCCTGATCTCGATTCTGGTTATGCGCATGAGCTACTCTCCCGGTGGGCCTCCTCTCCGTGAAGATACCAAGATACGCACGAGACCGTACCGGACAGACCGTTCAGAACCCGCGGAGGCGCCCTCCCGAACAGGAGAATCGCGGCGTTGGTCAACCGGGCGAGTGGCAGAAACGGAAAACACCGTTTGCCGCTTGTCGGGGATTTCGGAAGCGCATGGAGGGTGGGGCTCAGGTGGCTGGCGCGGCCGTCCCCTCCGAGTCCCCGACACGCTCCGCCTTCACCCGGAATAGTCCCCGAAGAACGAGCACGACGACCTGTCTCATGAACGGAGTGGTGGCCAGAGTGCCGTTCTCCTCGCGCGACAACCGTTGTTGAGGTCGTCGCCGGTCCACTCCTCGAAATCACTCTTTCCGCGCCAGCTGCCGCGCGAACCGGCCCACGGCTCGGCAAGACCGAGGGTCTCGGCCACGTCGCGGGCGGCTCCCCCGAATCCCCCGACCAGAAAGAGCGGCTGGCGGCCGCGAAGGGACAGGAGCGCCTCCTCGGCGACGCCCGGCATGCGGCCCCTGTACCCGTCAATCTGCCCGCCGAGCACGACTCGCGCGTCCGTGCAGGATTGCTCGAGCCGTCGCATCGCGGTCAGGCCTTCGACCCACTCGGCTGGGGACGGTGTCCTGCTCGGCAGGGCGCGACGGCTCTGCAATGTCATTGGCCTCCCGTCCTTCCCGACAAGCACCAACTCCGCGATTCCCCGCAGCTCCTTGGCGGTGCGTTCTAACTGCCCGATCGGCATGCCGATGTGAACCGGCCAGGGCAGGTGGCTCGCGACTCTCGGTCTCTCCTCCGGATCTTCCGAACGGGCATACCGAATCGCCAACTCGGATAGCAGATGGGTGAGACCGTCTTTGCAGAGGTTGCCTCCGTACGCGATGTCCATGTCCGCAGCCAGCAGCTGCAGCACGAGATCGGCCACCGCGTCCCTCATGTGTCCCGAGCTCAGCCCGAAGGCCGCGATGTCGGGGCTCTGCGATGCCGAAAGAGCCACCCTGACCGGTGTCCGAAGTCGAGTGGCGGAAGTCATTGCATCTCCGCCCACCACTGGTTCATGCCCAGCGACCTCTTCGGGGGGTCCCTTCGGCGAATGCTTCGAGAACCCACTTCCGACGGGTGCCGACGCATCGACTGAGGGCTCGCGTCCGGCCCAGGAGATTCAACGGACGCCGTCTGTTGAATCCCCAGCGGCCCACCAGATTCCGCAGACGCTGTCTGCGATATTCCAGCCGTAGCCCGCGCCCTCCGACTCATACCGACATTCCCATCCGCTCCAAGTGGCCCTCTACCTTCGCCCCATAGTCCTCAACCTGCCGCTCCAGCTCCGGCAGCGGCCTCGCATACCGCCCCTCCAGCACTCTAACCCTATCCACCAGCCCGCCCGTCAAGCGCTCCACCACCCGCCCGATCGCGCCCTCAACGCTCGCCATCCACTTGTCGCCGACCACGAGCTCGGTGATCTCCGCCGCAGTCAGCGTCGCATACCGCGCGAGCACCTTCGAATCCAGCCGAGTCTGCGCCGCCTTCGCCAACCTCTTCGCCGCGCCGAGGGCCTTCATCAGATCCAGACAAACTTCCAGCACATCCCGCTCCTCCTGCCCTTCGGGATCGCCGGCCACCGCCTTCAGCCGCGCCTTCACAGCGGCCTGGGTCACCTTTCCGGCATAGCTCTTCGCACCCTCCAGCAGCCCGTCTTCCCCGGAGTACTCCTCGACGAACTCTTCCAGCTCGCGAGCAATGCCCTCCTGTTCCGTCCGCAAACGGTCAACCTCGGCCTGCTCCGTCGCGAAGTACCGGGCGACCACGAGCCCGGGAGGCACCAGGTCCATCCTGTACTTCTTCCGGTTCACGGTCAGATCCGGTGTCTCCGCGGTCCCCTTGCCCTTGACCGGCACCAGCACCCGCGGCCGCGCCGCTGCTGTCCACCCCTCCGTCACCACCAGGTACACGTCGTCCTGCAGTAGTCCATCAGGCACTGGTGGACACCGTAGCGGTCGAGCAGCGGCATTCCGGCGAAGCGGTTCAGCAGATCCTCCGACAGATCCCGAATCAACGCCTTGGGCGAATCCCCGACAGCAAGCTCGCGGAGGCGCATGCTCCCGCCGCCAACCGTCGAACACCCGGCGAACGCGTTCCCCATACGCCTTGAACTCCCCGTGTTCGAGCACCACCCCCCGCACCTCGTCCGCCTCGACCCGCGCATCGCTGTACCCTTCCCGGCCATTCGGCGAGAAGAGCAGCTCGCGCAGGCCCGGAAACACCTCCCAGTAGTCGCCGAGAGCGTTGATGTCGCGGTTCGGGATGCCGCCGTGCAGGTGCGCGGCCAGGTCGTGCAGGTCCTCGGGCTCGCTGGAGTCGATGTAGCGGGGGATGTTGAGGTTGTAGTCGTTGGCCTCGCTGGCGATCTCGGTCGACGGCACCATGCGCGAGTAGCCGCGAACCTCTCTCTGCTCCGTGAAAACGTCCACGATCCGGTGGATGTCGCGTTCACGAAGCCGGTTCTTGGCGCCGTCCTTCCGGAAGCCCTTGCTGGCGTCGATCATGAAGATGCCGCTGCGGCCGACCGCGTTCTCCTTGTCGATCACCACGATGCACGCCGGGATTCCGGTGCCGTAGAAGAGGTTGGCGGGAAGCCCGATGACGCCCCTGATCAGGCCGTGCCGGACGAGACGCCGGCGGATGTCGGCCTCCTTGTTTCCACGGAAGAGGACGCCGTGGGGCATGATGATCGCGCCCTTGCCGGTGCTGTTGAGCGATGCGACGAGGTGCAGGAGGAAGGCGAGATCGCCGTTCCTGGCCGGCGGCTCACCGTATTCGAACCGGCGGTATTCGTCGTTGGCCGGATCGAGGCCGTTCGTCCAGGCCTTGTCGGAGAACGGGGGATTGGCGACCGCGAAGTCGAACCGCTTGAGACGCCCCGGTCCGTCCGTGAACCGGGGGGCGGCCAGCGCGTTGTCGCGCTCGATCTCGGCGGCCACGCGTCCGTGGAGGATCATGTTCATGCGCGCCATCGTCCACGTCGCGACGTCCTTCTCCTGGCCGTAGACGGTCAGCCCGTGGGGCGCTTCGTCGGCCGCCTTGATGAGGAGCGACCCGGAGCCGCAGGTCGGGTCGTACACGGTGTGATCCCGCCTGGTGTCCGGGCCGATCCCGATCACCTGGGCCATGATGCGCGAGACCTCGGCCGGGGTGTAGAACTGCCCCTTGCTCTTTCCGGACTGGGTCGCGAAGTGCCGCATCAGGTACTCGTAGGCGTCGCCCAGGAGGTCGTCGCCGTGCGCGCGGTTGGCGCGGAAGTCGAGTCCCTCGAAGATCCCGACCAGCTTCGTGAGGCGATCCTGCATCTCCTTCCCCCGGCCGAGCTTGCTCTCGTCGAGGAAGTCGGCCTGGTCGATCACGCCCTTGAAGAGGTAGTCGTTGGCACCGGCGAGCTTGCTGATGACCTTGTTGATCCCGTCGCCGATCTCCTTGGTCCCCTTGAGCGCGACCATGTCGGCGAAGCCGCCGCCGGGCGGCACCGTGATGTCGGCGAAGTCGTCGCTCCCGGCGTACTTGTCCGAGACGTACTTCATGAAGAGCAGCGTGAGGACGTAGTCCTTGTACTGGGACGCGTCCATGCCGCCGCGCAGCTGGTCGCAGCTCTGCCAGAGCGAGGAGTAGAGGTGGGATTTGCGGAGGGGCATGGGGGTGGGGCTCAGGTGGGTGGTGGGGGTGGCAGTCTGGGCGGCCAATCACGATTACGGGGGCGTCCGTGCGGGGTCAAGGACGGGTGGGGTGCCGAGGCGGGAGCGGAGCGAGTCGGCGGCGCCCGATGGTCGGTCCACGGGGGAATCCCAATGTAATCTGCACTTTCCATTATGTCATGTGCAGTTGACATCGCGGCCGCGCCTGCGCGTTCGCTCCCGGTATCGCGGTCCAGCCTCGCAGCGTCCCTCGCGGGAAATCACCCATGCCCGCCGATCGCCTCGCCTTATCCCGGTTCGGGACCCCGTAGAGGAACACCTGGCCGCCGTTCTTCCCCTCGGCGGACGAGCTCGAGTGGCGAGCCGGACGGCCATCAGGACCTGTGCCCATCCCGCCATGTGTTCGCCCGCGCACTCCGCCGACCTTGGAGTCCCACCGACCGGGGACTCCATGCACGACGCCTTTCTCAAATCGGTCTTCGCCGACCGCCGCATGGCCGAGATTCTCATCCGCCGCCACGCGCCCGAGTGGGCGTCGGAGATCGACTTCTCGACGCTCCGCGAGGAGCCCAGCGGGCTGGTCAGCAGGAAGACGCTTCAACGGCGCCATCCCGACATGATCTGGTCCGCCGCTGTCGGCAAGCGCCGAAGGGTTCTGTTCCTCCTGGAGTTTCAGCGAACCGTCGAACCGCTCATGGCCCTGCGCACGACCACGTACGCCGCGCTGACGCTCGAAGGAATCGCAGCCGGACCCGACTTCCGGGCCGGCGACCGGCTGCCGGAGTTCGTCTATTTCGTCCTCTATCATGGTGATGGTCGCTGGACCGCGCCTACCCGCGTGACCGACCTGCTCGAACGTTCCGATCCGGCGCGATACCGCCTCGTCCCGTGGAGCGGCGAAGCCGGGGACGATCCGGCGTCGGCCGACCTGACGGCATTGGTGCTGGGTCTGGCCCGCGACCTCTCGCCGCCCGACATGGCCGAACAGCTGGCGGTCCTCTGGCGTGCGCTCGAAGGGCACGGGACCGCGGGCCTGGAGGGGTTCATTCATGGCCCGGACGGTGGACACGATGTTAGAGTTGAGGGACTACCCGGGCCGATTCACGAAGGAAGGAGCGACGGCGATGGCGGAGGTGATGGACAGATTCAGACAGGGTATGGAGGAGCTGGTCCAGAAGGGTCGGCGCGAGGGGCGGCAGCAGGGACAAGCGCTTGTCCTTCGTCGGCAGGTCACCCGGAGATTCGGCGAAGAGACGGCTGGGCGGATGTCCCGGCTTCTTGATGAAACGCCCGGTCCCGAAGATGTCGACAGGGTCACCGACGCCCTCGTCGAGTGCGCCACGGGCGACGAGTTCATCGAGCGGGTGCGGCTACGTGCGGTCTTTTCCCATCTGGCGGAGAGGAGGACCCAGTGTCCATAGTCTACGCCGCTCGGAACCCGGCGATGCCGGGACTGATCAAGATTGGGAGGACCGACCGGGAAGCGGACGCACGCCTGTCGCAACTGTACACGACCGGCGTGCCTGTGCCGTTCAAGTGCGTGATGGCCGTAAAGCCTGAACGGTCGGCCGCAGAGGTCGAACGGGCGCTGCACCAAGCGTTCGAACCGCACCGACTGAACCCCGCCCGTGAGTTCTTCGAGGTCGAGCCGGAAAACGTGCGGGCGATCATGCGGTTACTCGGAGAAGACGTCACCGATCAGGTGCAGGCGGCGGATGACCGCGACACCGAGTTAACGGTGATCGATCGGGCCGCTCGTGAACGCGCCGATCAGCGACGTCCCGACTTCAACTTCAAAGAGATGGGGATTGAGCCGGGAACAGAGCTGCGGTTCAGGGATGACGTGACAGTGACCGCGGAAGTGGTCGACGAGAGGCGTGTACGGATTGACAACGAGATCATATCCATGACGGAAGCGACGAAACGCGCACGCAAGATCGACTACGCGGTCGCACCGATGCCCCACTGGCGGACTCCCGACGGGCGACTGCTCAGCGACGTCTACAGCGAGACCTACTCACCTGCAGGTCCATGACCGAAGAGCTGCGACTCTGGTCGATCGGCGACTCGGGGGACGTCGAGCCGCTCAAACCGCTCCAGCAAATGTCCACCGAGTTGGAGCTCGAGGAGCTCCTGGTGCGGAATCCCGAGATGCTGGAGCCCGGCCTTAAGGTGGTAGGGCGACAGACACCCACCCAGGCGGGCTGGCTGGATCTGCTCGCAGTCGACAAGGATGGCCGCCTGGTGGTCTACGAACTCAAGCGCGGTCAGCTCATACAGGACGCCGTAACCCAGGTCCTGGTCTACGCCTCGGACCTGGACGCCATGAGCACCAGCCAACTGGCGGCGCACATCGCCGACCGTTCGGGAAGCCATGGAATCGACGAAATCGCCGACTTCGAGCAATGGTACGGGGACATCTTCGGCGGTGACGACCTGTCGCGTCTTCTCCCTCCGCGCATGGTGTTGGTTGGATTGGGCGTGGATCCCGCTGCCGAACGGATCGCGAGGTTCATTTCCGGCGGGCCGGTGGACATCTCCGTGATTACGTTCCACGGATTCGCACGTGAAGGCGAGCGACTCCTGGCGCGACAACTGGAGGTGGAACCGGGGCCGAAGCCGAAGCGCTTGCGCCGGGCCGCTTCGATTTCCGAGAGGCGTTCAGCCCTGCGGGAATACCTGGCCACCGAGGAATACCAGGCGCTGTTCGATCAGGTCTATGCCGACATCAGGGGTCGCCTGCCGAAGCAGGGCGTTTGGGAGCAACCGGGTAGCACGGGCATCGGTTTTCAGCTCAAAGAGCCTGACGACTCAACCACGTGGAAGACCTACTTCGGAATCTACGCCGGGTATCTCGGACCCGGAACGTACAGCGTCAGCATCTTGCCAATGGCGATCCACTGGGGTGGAGACGCCTTCGAACGACTTCGTGAGGCTGTCGATCTTCGCGACTGGATACACGGAGGATACGCCCTTTCCTTCAAGACCAGCGACGAGTGGGATGGCCTTCGACCCGCAGTGCTTGAGTTTGTGAACGCGGTGATGGCTAGTCGCTCGACTTCGGGAGAGGTCGGAACCTGAATCGGCCGTAACGAAACAGGGCATCGGACAGACCGTCGGTGGGGGCATCGACGTAGAACACGCCCCGGTCCTGGCCGACCCGTTCCTCCCCCAGTATCCGCTCGATGAGAAGCCCGCGGCTCCCGGCGAGGAAGGCGTCGATGTCTTGGTCATAGCTGATCCGCGTCAGCGTGTCGCCCTTGTCGGAAAGGCGGACGCCGCCTGGGGTCTCCGACAGGTGGATCGGGTAGCGGTCCCCGTCGGGGAACTCGAAATCAGCCCCGAGCATGAGTTGGCCATCGGGACGCCGCTCGACGCGAACGGGCGCGCAGAGCTGGTCGCATAGCCGCCGCTGGAGGTCGTCAGGATTGATGGCCATGGAACAGGCTCGGAAGATCGGGACGGGCTCGTATGCCGGACAGTCTAAAGTCCCCGATCAGGCACGCAAGCGCGCCATCGGGCGCATAGTGCCCCCGCGATGCCAGCGACGCCTCAGGCCCTGTGCCCATCCCGCCATGTGTTCGCCCGCGCGCTCCGCCGACCTTGGAGTTCCACCGACCGGACACACCATGTACGACGCCTTTCTCAAATCGGTCTTCGCCGACCGCCGCATGGTCGAGATCCTCATCCGCCGCCATGCGCCCGAGTGGGTCGGAGATCGACTTCGCGACACTCCGCGAGGAACCCAGCGGGCTGGTCAGCAGGAAGACGCTTCAACGGCGCCATCCCGACATGATCTGGTCCGCCGGTGTCGGCACCGCCTCGTCCGGTGGAGCGGCAAAGCCGGGGACGATCCGGCGTCGGCCGACCTGACGGCGTTGGTGCTGGGTCTGGCCCGCGACCTCTCGCCGCCCGACATGGCCGAACAGCTGACGGCCTTGCGGCGTGCGCTCGAAGTGTACGGGACTGCGGACCTGGAAGGATTCATGGCCCGGACGGTTGACACGACCGCTCAACCGCGAACTCCCAGATCCCCTCCAGGTCGTCCCTCCACTCCCGCATCGCCCGACTCGTGATCCCGACCAGCTGAGTCCTGATCTTCAGGTGAGGGCTCCCCTCCGTCTCAACCTCTCGTTCCCACGGATACCGCTTCGAAGGGAGCCGCGTGACCGGGACCTTCCTGCGGCCGCGATGTTGCCTCCGGGGGTCCAGGCACTTCCTCGCGCCTCGCAGTGCTTCCGCCCAGCCTTGGCCGTCGAGGCGATCCAGCGCGACCGGCGTGGGGGCGATATTCGCCTCGGGGGCATGGGGGGCTAACCGCTTAGCTGGCTCACTCGAACTCCGACCGCAGCAAGCCGGACTGTCTGTGATCGACCTCAAAGTACCGGCGCGGAGCTCACGGTGATCCGGCACCGGAACAGTCACGGTTCCTGTGGGTTCAGTCTTCTGCATCACCACATGACTGCCGCGTCGTCTCACTTCGGCGAAACCGTGCGAAGCCAGAATCCGGCAGACGGCACAGAAAGGACACGCAGCCTACCCAACCGCAACCTCGACGTGGGTCACGTAGACTTCGCTCCGCAGGCGCCTCTCGATTTCCTCGGTGGATGCGGTCTCGAAGAAGAGAGCCAGGGCTTCTTCGAGGTTCGACCGCGCTTCGGCCACGGAATCTCCCTGGCTGGCCACATCCACCTCCGGGCACAGAGCCACATACCCGTTCCCGTCACGTTCCACAATCGCGGTCAGCTGTCTCGTCATCCTGCGTTCTCCGTTTCCGATGCGAGGACTCTGAAGTTGGCTGACCTGGCGAGCCCAGACAACCGATCCAGGACTCGGACTCACGCCCCTTGGGGCACCGTCGAGTCTGGCACACCCCAATTCCCAATACACACCAATACTGTTGACAACGAATCTGTTGTGTATATCTTCCAGCCCATGACCACCCACCCCACCCCCACCATCCGCAAGTTCAACCCAGGCCTGCTCCAATCAGACGAGGAAGTCAGCGAGCAATTCGTGGTCCGCCATCACGAACTCGGCCTCCTGCTCGACGACCTGCGGGGCAACATCGGGTCCCCCTCGTGCCAGCACATTCTGGTGGTCGGACCTCGCGGACGCGGCAAGACGATGCTCCTCGCACGGGTCGCGGCCGAGCTGCGCGGCAACGAGGAATTCGCCGGGTCGCTGCTGCCGGTTCGGTTCATGGAGGAGAGCCAGGAGATCTTCAGTCTCACCGACTTCTGGCTGGAGACCATGTTCCATCTGGCCAACGAGGTTGACGAACACGACGCCGCGCTGGCCCGGGAGCTGCGCGACACCCGGGAAGCGCTGGCGCCGCGCTGGCGGGAGCAGATCACCGAGGCGCCCGCCCGCGCCACCGTGCTGGATGCCGCGGATCGACTGGGCAAGCAGCTCGTCCTCATCGTCGAGAACCTGCAGTCGCTCTTCCGTGACGTCCACGACGATTTCGGCTGGCAACTCCGCGAAGTCCTTCAGACCGAACCGCAGATCATCCTGCTGGGCTCCGCCACCAGCCGCTTCCGCGAACTGGACGATGTGAGCGAGCCGTTCTTCGAGATGTTCCGCATCGTCGACTTGGCGCCGCTGAACACGGAGGAATGCGGTCGCCTGTGGGAGGTCGTGAGCGGCAAGCGCGCGAGCCGGTCCGAAGTCAGACCCCTGCAGATTCTCACCGGCGGCAACCCCCGCTTGCTGGTGATGGCGGCCGAGTTCGCCCGGCATCGCTCCCTCCGCCGGCTGATGTCCGAGCTGGTCACCATGATCGATGAGCACACCGAGTACTTCCGGGGTCACTTGGAGGCGCTGGCGAAGACGGAACGGCGCGTGTACGTGGCCGTGATCGACCTGTGGCAGCCGTCTTCGGCGAGTGAGGTCGCGGCGCGGGCCCGTGTGGACATCCGGGTGGCGTCAACCATGCTGGGGCGCTTGGTTGAGCGCGGGGCCGTGCTCCGGCAGGGCCGCGGCCGGAAGCGGCTCTACGCGGCTGCGGAGCCGTTGTACAGCATGTACTACAAGCTGCGGCGCGAGCGGGACGAGGCGGCGGTCGTCGAGAACCTGATCCGGTTCATGGTGGCGTGCTATGGATTGGAGGATTTGATGAGCTTCGTAGCGCCGCTGTCGACCGAGGCGGCGGAGTCACATGCCCTGCGCCGGGGGGTCCGGCGAGCGCTGGGAGCCAGGCCCACCGTGGGTGACTGCGACCTGGATATGAAGTGGGGCGCCATTCAGCGGGTCTCCTACGTGGCCGAATCCCTTGCCGAGAGCGCCGCCACTCAACGCCTTCGGTCCGACATCGAAGCCGCGCTTGCGGAGGAACGGTACGAGAAGGTCGTCAGTCTGGTCGACAAATGTGTCGCGGACGGGTGGCTTGAAGTCCCTGAATCGATGGCGGACTTGCGTGTTGCCTGGACGACCTACCTCCTGTCGTTCGCGCATGCGCACCTGGGGAACGCGCGCACTGTTCTCTCGGTCTCCGAGCGAGCGGTTGCTCTTGCCGATCATCCCAACACCACGATTCTGGCTTGGACGGCACCGACCCTGGCGGCGCGGGCGGGGGCACAATTGGAACTCGGCGACTTCAGTTCCGCGGTCGCGACCTGCGACGACATCGTTCGCCGATTCGGTTCCTGGCCGCAAAGCCCCTTCGGCGCGGTGGTCGCGGACGCGCTTGCAGCACGGGGATGCGCCAAGGCCCATCTCGACGACGATCGGGGCGCGATCCGCGACTACGACGAAGTGGTGGATCGGTTCGACGGCAGCGAACTCCCCGAAATCCAGGCGAGCCTCGTTGCCGCGCTGATGAGCAAGGCCCTGGCATGCCGACGCCTCGGTGACACGGAAGGGGAGATTCGGAGCTACGATGCCGTCATCGAGCGCTTCGATTGCTCTGATGAGCTGGATATCCGGCGAGACGCGGCCGTGGCGCTAAGCTGGAAGTGCATGGCGCAGGCGGGTGTTGGTCGGGCCGACGAAGCCCTTGTGAGTTGCGAGAGGCTGGAAAGCACGGCTCACTCCTGGCCGATCGACGAGGAAGATCCGTCCGCGGGATCTTGGGTTGAGTGGTTGAAATGGCGCACCGAGGGGGCGAGGTCGCTGGCCTTGGCCGTCCAGGAGAATCATCGTGCTGCGCTGGACTCGTTCACGGGTGCCTATGCCGTGTTCCCTGCCGACGACGAGGTGACGACGCGGGAGATGCTGGACTTGCTGGTTGGGTTGGTCAGGAGGAATGTTTCACCCCAAAACCTGTTGGCCGTCATTGAGAGTGACGCCGCCAAGGCCGCGAGCCTGCGTCCCCTGATCGTCGCCCTGCACGAGCGCGCGGGTAGCCCGGTACGCGCTCCGCGGGAAGTCGAGGAGGTGGCCGCCGACATTCGTGACCGGTTTCGCGAGGATGAGGAGCGGGTGCGAGCGGTGACGTCCGGCTGAGACACCCCTATGGCGACGACGACGGTGAGACGGCTATGTGATCTATGGTTGACACAAAGTCAAGTGTAGTTGACATCAGCGGGCTCCCGGGACACCACTGGCCGATGCGTTCCGCCTCCCATCCCCAATCAGGCCCATCCCACCATCCCAACGCCCACAACCTTCCCCCACCTTGGAGTCCCAACCACCCCGGAGACTCCGTGCACGACGCCTTTCTCAAGTCGGTCTTCGCCGACCGCCGCATGGCCGAGATCCTGATCCGCCACCACGCACCCGAGTGGGCCACGGAGATTGACTTCTCCACACTCCGCGAGGAATCCACCGGGCTCGTGAGCAAGAAAACGCGGTGAGCGACGACGCGTCGCACGCCGATCTCACGGCGTTGGTCCTCGGGCTGGCCCGCAACCTTTCACCGGAGGAGATGGCCGTGCAGTTGGCGGCCCTGTGGCGCACGATCGAGAGGTACGGAGATCCCGGCCTGGCCGGATTGATCGCCCGGACGGTGGATACGATGTTAGAGTTGAGAGACTACCCGGCACTACTGATGGAGGGAGGAGCGAAGACCATGACAGAGGTGGTGGACAGATTCCAGCAGGGCATGGACGAACTGGTCCAGAAAGGTGAGGTACGCGTCTTGCGTCGACAGGCTGCCCGCAGATTCGGCGAAGAGACGGCTGGGCAGTTGTCCCGGCTACTCGACGAACCGCCTGGTCCCGAAGACATCGACAGAGTCACCGACGCCCTGGTCGAGTGCGCCACAGGCGACGAGTTCATCGATCGGGTTCGGAGCGACTGAAGAAGTCCGGCCGCCCTGATCAGTTGCGGTCCAACCCGAAGCAGACCTCACCACAGTCGTTGCGGTCGACACCCCCGGAGCCTGTTGGCCGTCCTGTCCAGAGACACCGGGAAGTCCGCGAGCCTGCGTCCTTTGATCGTCGCCCTGCACGAGCGCGCGGGCGACCCGATATGCGCTCCGCGGGAAGTCGATGAGGGATCTCCTCCAGCAGGCCAAGGACCCCCGTGACCCCGACGACTTCGCCTGCGTCGTCCCTGCCGATCTCCAGGACACCGCCCTCCGCGTGACTGAGATCCGCCTCATGGAGCGCACAGGAGATCCTCACCCCCCTTCGTATCGTTCCCTTGCGCTCGCGCGGGCGGAGTGGACCACGTCCACGATCGTCACGGTGTTGGCGGACTCATCGACGAAGAGTAGAGGACGTGCCGCTTGATGGACCGGGCGCGGATGTGCTCTCCGGCGAATTCGCCAACGAGAGGAAACGCGTAGGGGTTCTTGAGCCCGGATCCTGCACGGTGGCGTGATTATGGTCGTTTCTGCACCTGACGGCGTG
>JAPPNM010000058.1 GCA_028873825.1 Gemmatimonadota bacterium
GACTTACGTGATCTCCTGCCGGGATGTTGGCCGTTAGCCGTCCGCCTACGCGGCCGAATACCTGTCCGGGAACCCCGATGCGGACGGAGCCGCGATCGCCGCCAACGCCGGGCCGACGGACGCCTACAGCGGAGCCCTCAATGTCCGCCAGCTTACGCTCAACGCGGACGCGACCCGTGACCTGGAAGTCGGATCGACGCCGGGGTTCCTGGCCCTGGGAGGCGCGCTCCGCCGCGATTCGTACTGGATGGAGGAGGGCGAGAGGGTCTCGTGGGCCTGCGGCCCGAGCGACGTCGCCGGGAGCTTTCCGGCCGCGCATCACCTCAACGCCGGCGGCGCCGCGTTCGCCAGCTGCGGGATGCAGGGCTACCCAGGCTACAGCCCACGCTCGGCGGAAGCCAGCGAGCGTGAACGAATCAGCGTCGGTGCGTACGGAGACCTGGAGCTGCGCCTCACCGACGCGACGACGGCGAGCGGAGCGTTGCGTTTCGAGCACTACAGCGACGCCGGCGCTTCGCTGACGGGCAAGGTGGCCGGCCGGATGGAGCTGGGAGCCGGCACGGCCCTGCGGGCGGCGGTCTCGACCGGCTTCCGAGCGCCTCGCCTGGCACAACGAGGATTCAATACGGTCGGTTTCGTAGGAGGAGGCGGGGGACTGGAGACCACGGGTTTCCTCCCCGAAGGCGATGAAATCGCGTGCGACGACTTCGACTCCTGCTCGCTGAGCCACGAGACGTCGCTGAGCCTGACCGGCGGAGCGGTCTATTCCCACCGGAGCGGGCTTCAACTCACGGCAGACGCGTACGTGGTTTCGGTGGCGGATGCCATCGGCCTCACCCGGACGCTCGGACCGGATGAGGGGCTCCGCTCTGGCGCCCGGTTTCAGGGACGCCCGGTGGACAAGGTGGCCTTCTGGACGAACGCCGTCGACACGCGTACGCTAGGCTTCGACATCGTGGCGAACTGGCGTCTTCGGGGCATGAGGTGGGGCGCGGCAGACCTGTCGGCGAGCTACCACCGGAACCGGACGGAGATCACCGGCAACCGAAACCGGGATTTCATGGGACTCGCTCAGCAGACCCTGATCGAGAAGGCGAACCCCGCGCAGACGTTCGGTGCGAGCGTCGACGTCCGCTTCGCCGCGGGCGTCGGGGTCCGGGTGAGTCTGAAGCATATCGGCGAGGTCATGACACCGGCGATCTTCGAGGATCACGACAGCGGTCACCCCATCGTTACGATAGGCGGGGCCGCCATCGCCGACGCGGAATCCGACTTCCGCATTTCGGACCGGATTCGGTTGTCGCTCGGTGCCGCGAACCTCCTGGACAAGCTCCCCAGCCGGTTCCCGGACGAGCACGCGGCGCAACTTCAGTGGTCGATGAACTACCCGGCCGAGTCCCCCTACGGCATCGCCGGACGGATCTGGTACGTACGGATGGACGTGGCAGGGAGCTGAGCAGGGGCGGGCGCCCGGCCCCCGCGGCGGAGCAACCTCCGCCAGCGGTCGACCGGGCCCCGTCTCACGCACCCGGACGAGGAAGTCCCGGTGCCGGCAGCCAGCCCGCCCGGCGCCTCCCCGCTCATTGTGCTCGCGCCGGCTTGTCCGCGGACTGCCGGGTCCCCTACCCGGCCGCGTTCACCTTCACCTGGAGGGGTCTCGTCGTCACGTCGGCGTGGGTGCCGTGCAGGAGCTCGATGGTCACCCCCGTCTCGCCTTCCATCTTGCCGCGGAACTTGCCCGTGAACGCGCCCGGCGCACTCTGCACGAACTCGGCGATCGCTTCGTTGGCTACCTTGACCCCGAGGGTGACTTCTTCCTCCTCGTCCTCGAAGTGGAGCTCGTCTCCTTCGTCGTCCAGGAAGCGAACCTCGATCTGGCTCGTCTCCTCGCCGGCGTCGACCGCCAGCGGGACATGGACCTCCCAGCTGGTTTCCTCCACCTCGTAGGTCGCCAGGACGATGCCTCCCATTACGAGTTCGACCTCATGGGGTTCGTGGTGGTCTCCCTCATCCGGCTCGGTGCCGCACGCCGCCAGCGCCAGTGCCGACACCATCGCGGCCACTGCCACTAGGTCACTGCTGATCAACTTCTTCATCGTTCGTTCTCCTGTCGTGTTGGTTTGGATAACTCGTTTGCCGGATCCGTGCACGAGATCATACAAGAGCACCTCAGAACACGACCCTGTAGGTTACACTCAGTCCTCTCCCGGCCTCCGGCATGATCTCCTTCACCCGGGAGAGGTGGTTGCGGTACGCCGTGTTCGTGGCGTTGTCGAGGCTGACTGTGACGACGTTCAGGCGCCCTCCGAGCGTCAGCCGCGCCCCCGCCGCGGCGTTGTAGACCACGTATCCGTCGGTCGCGGTCTCGAATTCGCCGATCCGGTCCTGCCGGGCCGCCATCTCGGCCTCGCCGCGGACGAACCACAGCGGCCGCTCGTACTTCAGGGCCACGTGCCCCTTGAGCGGAGGGACGAGGGGCAGCGCCTGCGCGGTGTCCTTGAGACTCCCGCTGACCGATGACGCCACCGCCTCGACCGCCAGTCCGCGCCCCACGTCCACGTCCAGGCCGGCTTCGAAGCCGCTGAACACGGCGTCGTTGCCGCGGAACTGGTATATGCGAAGGGGGTACACCCGGCTGATCCGGCCCGTGTCCTCCCCGTAGACGTAATCCTTGATGTCGTTGTAGAAGCCGGTGACTTCGGCCCTCATCCGGTCGGATTCGAAGCGGACGAAGACATCGAGCCCCCTGCCGATCTCGCCCTGCAGGGAATCGTTGCCGACTTCGAAGGCGTAGGCCGCCAGGTGCGGCCCCTCGGAGTAGAGTTCGTTGACGTCGGGCGTGCGGAAGGCCCGAACGGCGCTGGCACCGAGCGTCAGCCCCGACGGGTGGTTGTACAGGACACCCAGGGAACCCGAAAGGGAGTGGAAGCTGCGGTCGCGAATCTCGCCGATGTCGGAATCCGGGTCCTCGTCCAGAGGATCGGCCAGGGTCCAGTCGTAGCGCAGTCCCCATTCGATCTTCGCCTGCCCCAGGTCCACCTCCTCCAGCATGTAGAGCGCCGCCTTGAAACGACGCGTGTTCGGCGTGTACAGACCGCCGCCGTATCGGAAGTCCTCCCATGACACGCGGGCGCCCACCGCTCCCGCCGCCAACGGTCCCCACTCTCCGTGCCGCCCCAGAACGTCCCCGCTGGCGGCCTGCTGCACATAGCTCGTACCCAGAATGTCCGGCGGTTCGATCTCCCGGTGCCTGTACCAGGTGTGGGTCGCGTCGAAACGGAGATTGTCGAAGATCGCGACGGGCCTGTCGACCACGGTCCGGAACTTCGAAGCGGTACGCTCCATCTCGATGCGCACCCCTTCCGCGTGTCCGCCCTCGAAACCGGGGATGCCGTAGTCGTTGAGATAGCCGCGGAAGGAGGCGCCCAAGTGACCCCACTCGGAAACGTAGGCCGCACCCGCTCCCCCGCTCCAAAGTCTGCCGTCGGTGTTGCGAAGCGTGTCGGCGGGCGTCTTCAGGTCGCCGGATGTCCTGGCCGCCACCTCCACGCGCACGGGAACCTTCTCCGCCGCGGCGAAGACGGCGGTCGCGCTGCCGGCAAGCGCACTGGTCACGGTTTGGGTCTGCAGCGTAGCCGCGCCCGTCAGGTGGTGAGGCACCGCCGACGGGATCTCGTCGCGTATGACGTTGACGACTCCCCCCAGCGCGTTGCCCCCGTATAGCAGCGCACCCGGTCCGCGTACGACCTCGATCCGCCGCGCGGACGACGGGTCGAGCGCGGTCGTGTGGTCCGCGCCCGAGCCGGAGGCGTCCCCCGTGGCCGTTCCGTCCTCGAGCATCAGGACACGGTCCCCGCTCAGCCCCCGGATCACCGGTTGCGAGACGGTCGGACCCATGCTCGCGGCGGCCAATCCCGGCATCGAGGCCAGGGTTGTAGCGACTGTCGCCTCCATACTGCGCTGCAGCTCGTCGCCCGCCATGACGCTCACCGGGCGAAGCGCCTCGGCCGCGCCGCGCTCGCTGATCGTCGCCGTCACCACCATGGCCTGCAGCGCGATCGGCGAAGAGACCAGCTCGATCACGACAATCGCCGATTCGTACCCCACCGCGACTTCGACGTTGGCGCCCCGGTACCCGAGCCGGTCGACGCGGACGGCGTAGTCGCCCGCGGCGATCCCGGTCAGGTGGAAGCTCCCGTCGCCGTGGGTTACGGCGCTCGTTCCAGACCCGACCACCGACACGTGGGCTCCCGCGAGGGGAAGCCCCGTCTCGGCGTCGCGCACCGCACCCTCGATCTCGCCCTCGTGCTCCGGTTCCTGCGCCGCGGCCGCGGGCACGAGGAACGAGCGGGGCGCGAGAAGCCCCGTCGCGGCCGCCAAGGCGACCGCGCACGCGAGGGCGCGGGGGCGCGACCGGGGCGCGCGGACACTCCCGGGACATCCGCGGATGCCCCCGGGACCCCCGCCGACACCCGCAGATACTCTGTGGGGAGGTGGGTTTTGCACTAAGACACGGGGCGGGTCGTGGCGTTCGTTCTCCGGGAAGCACGGGTGATGCGCGAACCCGGAAAACGGGGACGGCTACGCTGGAAGGATCAGCCGAGAGGAGGTCCCCTCGGAACGATCGCCCCGATCAGGAAGGTGGCGCTCCGCGCGGGAACGTGCCCGCCGGGCCTGTGGATTGTGAAGACCGAGGGCGCGGGTAGGTTCGCAGCGGCGATCCGGCCGGTCGGGATCCCGAAGGGCAGCGACCTGGCGACCTGGCAGAAGAAGTGGCCGTGATGCGCAGCGCACGCGCGATTCTCCGGAGACTCGACGTGCGCCGGCAAGCCGAATCGCTCCGCATCCGCGATCGCGTCGGCAGGTGACAGCACCGCGAACACGCCTATCTGCATCAGCGCGACAAAGGCCGCTCCAACGCGCAGCTGCCGCCGCCGGGTCGACTGCTCGATGAACACCCTGGCGCCCTCGATGGTGGAGGTCATGTGAACGCAGGCGGAAAATGGCCGGGCGGGGGGGGGCCGTCAAGGTGCGGGCGGGCTGCCAGTGGGCCCAGAGGGACTTGAACCCCCGACCGTCGGATTATGAGTCCGCTGCTCTAACCGCCTGAGCTATGGGCCCGCGTAACGATAACGGTTCGGGCGCGGCCGGGGGAGCCGGGCGGCGCGACCGCGAGACTCCGTCCTTCGCCGGGCCCGGCGATTCTCGCGGCTACGCCTTCGGCAGCCCGTGGAAACGCGCGCGCCCACCTGGAGCGGCGAGGCGCCGCGACCGTCCCACTCCCGGCTACGTACCGAAGAGCCTGTCGCCCGCGTCACCCAGGCCGGGAACGATGTAGCCGGCATCGTTGAGGCGACGGTCGAGGGCGGCGGCGTAGACGGGGACGTCGGGGTGGAATTCGGCCATGCGGGCCGCGCCCTCCGGCGCCGCGACCAGACACATGAAGCGGATGTCGCGCGCGCCGCGCTCCTTGAGCTCGCTCGCGGCGGCCGTCGCGGTCCCGCCCGTGCCCAGCATGGGGTCCACCAGGAGAAAGCTCCGCCGCCCGGGGTCCGGGGGAAGCTTGCCGTAGTAGCGCACGGGCCGGAGCGTCTCCTCGTCGCGGTAGAACCCCAGGTGGCCGACGCGCGCGCCCGGGACCAGACGCAGCACGCCTTCGACCATCCCCAGGCCGGCTCGCAGGACGGGCACGACGACCAGCCGGTCCTCCCGGACGCGGCGGTACCGCGCGGTCTCGAGCGGCGTCTCCACGGTCACCGCCTCGCCCTCCAGGTGGCGGGTGGCGCGGAAGGTCATGAGCAGCGTGACCTCCTCGACAAGCACCCTGAACCGCCTGCTGCCGGTGCGCCTGTCCCTGAGATGGGAAAGCTTGTGTTCGATGAGCGGGTGACGAACCACTTCCAGCGTCGGAGCCGGCATCGCTAACGGCCTCCCGACGAACCCGCGCCGACTCCGAGAGCGCCCCGGCGACTGCGGGTTCTCCTCCCCGCAGGGGCCACGAGCGCCCGCGCCGCGGCGAGCTCCGACTTGCGCGCCGGACGCCAGCCGCCGGCCTTCAACCCGCCCAGCCGGAAGGGACCGAACCGGGTTCGCACAAGCGCCGACACCGGGTGCCCGACCGCTTCGAGCAACCTGCGCACCTCGCGCTTGCGTCCCTCCGCGAGGACGAGCGTCACGCCCCACCGGTCGTCGCCGAGAGCGACGCGGCGCACCCGGCGGGGGCGGGCGAAGCCGTCCTCCAGCTCGACGCCGCCCTTGAGGCGCTTGAGCGCCCGGGCGGTGATCCGGCCTCGCACGCGCGCCAGGTATTCCCGCTCGACGCGCCCGCTCGGGTGGGCCAGCGCCGCCGCGAGGTCGCCCTCGTTCGTCAGCAGGAGCAGACCGGAGGTGTCCCGGTCCAGGCGTCCCACGTAGCGCAGCCCCGCCATGCGGCCGGGCAGCAGGTCGTACACGGTCCGGCCTCCGTGGGGATCGCCGCGCGTACACAGGACCCCGGTGGGCTTGTTAAGGACGACCCAGCGCCGGGGAGCCGGCTTCACGACGCGGCCGTCCAGCGAGACGGTGTCGGCGCCGGGGACGACCCGCGCGCCCGGGGCGGTGACGGGCCGCCCGTTGATCGCGACGCGGCCCTCGGCGATCATGACCTCGGCCTGGCGCCGCGAGGCCGCGCCCGCCCGGGAGATGTACTTCTGCACGCGCACCGGTCCCTCGGCCCGGGCGCTCACCGGACGGACTCCGAGCGGCCCTCCGCGTGCGCCAGCACCGCCGCCACCGCCTCCTCCCCGTCCAGCGCGGGAGCCTCCTCCCCCCCGTCGTCGCCGTCTCCGCCCGGCTGGCCCGCCGCGTCCTCGAGCGGGGCGCGTTCGCGCAGGACGACCGGCAGCTCCTCCGGCTTCGGGAGATGCTCCATGGAGGGGAAACCGAAGTGCTCCATGAACCTGGAGGTGGTGCCGTAGAGCAACGGCCGCCCCACCCCCTCCCCCCGTCCAACCGCCTCGATCAGCTCGCGATCCAGCAGCGTGCGGATCACCCCCGTCGAGTTCACGCCCCGGACGTACTCGAGCTCGACGCGGCCGATCGGCTGCCGGTAGGCGACGATCGCGAGGGCCTCCAGCGCCGGGCCCGAGAGCCGGGACGACCTCGGGACCGTATCGAAGCGCTCGAGGTAGGAGGCGAATTCGGGACGGGTCATGATCTGCACGCCGTCGGCCACCTCGCGCAGCTCGAAGGCCCTTCCGCTGTCGTCGTATTCGGTCTTCAGAACGGCCAGCGCCGCCTCCACCCGGTCCTCGTCGAGCACTTCGTCGGCGCGGGCGATCTCCCCCGGCGAGAGCGGGGCGTCGCTGGCGAAGAGGACCGCCTCGACGATGCGCGCGTCGTTCACGCGGCACCCTCCCCCGCCCCGGCGTCCGCCGGCGTCCGGCCCCCGTCCCGGTCCTCGCGGGGCCGTTCGGTCGCGTCGCCCGCCGGCGGGTCGAAGTTCGGCGCCGGGCCCGCCGCCCCGGTCCCGGGATTCCGGACCCCGTAGAACCAGAGCGGCGCGAAGGGCTCCCGCTGGCGCAGCGTCACG
Organism: Gemmatimonadota bacterium; assembly: GCA_028873825.1. Taxonomy (GTDB): domain Bacteria; phylum Gemmatimonadota; class Gemmatimonadetes; order Longimicrobiales; family Gaopeijiaceae; genus Bin94. The sequence goes on from JAPPNM010000058.1 coordinate 7,571, forward strand.
ATGCGGCGCCGTCCCAGCTCGAGTCCCGCCAGCAGGGTCACGACCCCGTGAATCCGCTCCCGCCACGGGGCGACCAAGCTCGCGAACTCGATCCGCCGCGCCCTCCCGACGATCTCCACGATCAGGCCGGCCTTCTCGCGCAGAGCCACCGGACGGGCCGCGACGCGGTGCTCGAGGTCCCGCGCCGCGGGGGGTTCCACGCGCAGGGCGGCGGCGAACAGATCCTCCCACGCGACCTCCAGCGGCGCATCGGCCGTCCGGGGCCCGGGCCTGGGCTGCACGTAGCCCTTCGCGAAGCGGCGTCCCCGGTCGTTCTCGGCCGTTCGCAGGCGGGCCGCGACTTCGCGGATCATCTCGTATTCCAGGAGCCTGCGAACCAGCTCGGCCCGGGGGTCGTGGTCCTCCTCGCCCGCCGGGCCGGGCAGGAGCATCCGGGACTTGATCCCCACCAGCGCCGCGGCCATCTCCAGAAACTCGCCGGCTTCGTCCACGTCGGCCACGGCCGTCCCCCCTATCGCCTCCAGGAACGCCCGCGTGATCCGTGCGATCGGGATGTCGAAGATGTCGATGTCCTGCGTGCGGATCAGGTGCAGCAGAAGGTCCAGCGGCCCGTGGAAGCGCTCGGTCTCGACGACGAGCAGGCCGTCGCCCGTCATCTCGCCGCCACCCCCACTATCCACGAGAAGGCCGCCGACACCGGAGACAGCGCCGCGCCGAGCGCGCCCGGAAAGAACGCCACGGTCAGGAACAGCACCGCGACGCCGTAGCGTCCCATCGCCCTGTAACGGGCCCCGGCGGCCGGCGGCAGCAGGTGGTAGAGGACGTGCGAACCGTCCAGCGGCGGAACCGGGATAAGGTTGAAGTATGCTAGAATGAGGTTTATAAAAATCCCATAAGTCGCCATTGCGACGATAATTGCACCTAGTGACCCGCCAACCTGCGGAATCCCCTGCAAGGCGGTCAGCGCCGCCAGGGCCAGGGCGCACACGACAGCGAGCCCCAGATTGGAGACTATCCCGGCCAGTGAGACGCGCACGTCGCCCGCGCGGTAGTTCCGGTAGTTGCGCGGGTTCACCGGGACGGGCTTCGCCCAACCGAAGAGGAAGTCGCCGGGAAGAAGGTAGAGCGCCAGCGGGACGACGAACGATCCCAGCGGATCGAGGTGCCGGACAGGATTGAGCGTGAGGCGTCCCAGGTCGCGGGCGGTGGCGTCCCCTTCCCTGAGAGCCTGCCAGGCGTGGGCCACCTCGTGAACCACGACGGAAAACAGCAGCACCGGAACGATGAGCAGGAGGTCCATGCACGAAGTCTATTGTCGCGTCCCGGAGGTTCGCGAGCCGCCGGGAGCGCCGGAGCTCCGCGCCGGCAAGGCGCTCCGAAGTGGGAATGGCGGCGCCGTTCGCCCAAGTGGCAACGCGGAGCGGGGCCTCGGAGCGCCGGAATGTATACTGTACATGACATAATGTAACGTTGTCTTTACATTGCGAACAGCCGAGCGAAGCGATTCGGCCCGGATGCGCCGGCGCTCGAAACAGCCGAGACGTTGCGGGGACGCGGCTCCGGCGAGTCTCCCCCTTGGCGGTTGATCCGGCCGCGTATATCGTTCTACCTTGCTTTTCCGCCCTTCTCCCCTGTTCGGGGACCGTCGCCGCCACACGGAGATTCGGGAAGCCGGAACGAATGCCCAACATCAAGAGCGCAAGGAAGCGGATGGAGTTGAGCCGCGCCGCGCGCGGCCGAAACCGCGTCACCAGGTCGCGCATCCGCACGGCCGTCCGCAGGGTTCGCGAGGCCGGCTCGCGGGAACGGGCCGAAGAGTGCCGCCGCGCGGCGGTGGCGCTGATAGACCGGGCCGCCGCGCGCAGGGTGCTCCACCCCAACCGGGCCGCCCGGATCAAGTCCCAGCTGGACCGGCTGGTCCGGAACTCGGCCTGACCGGACGGAAGCGCCCTCGCCCGCGGGCGGGGACCCGAAGACGATCCGATTCCGATCCTCGACGGTGAGGATCGCCCTCGCCCGCGGGCGGGGACCCGAATCCGGGGTTCGATCGCGGGGGCGGGATCGTCCTGAGCGCCGACGGGTCGTCCGGCTACGATCACCGGGGGCCCGCGACGGCACGGGTCACTGTCTCCCGGCGAGCTTCCACGCGGTCTTGCCGCCCACGAGCGTGCGGACGACCCGCCCCGTCACCTTCTCGCCGCGGAAGGGCGTGTTGCGGCTCCTGGAGAGAAAGTCCGCGGCGTCGACGGTCCACTCCATCCCGGGATCGATCAGGACCAGGTCCGCCGGCCGGCCCGGCTCCAGCGTTCCCCCCGGCAGACCGAGCGCCCGCGCGGGACCCGCCGACATGCGTTCCAGCAGCTCGGGCAGGGTCAGGACGCCGCCCGCCACCAGACGGGTGTGCAGGAGCGCGAACGCCGTCTCCAGACCGACCGCGCCGAAGGGCGCGTCGTCGAAGGCCTGTTCCTTTTCGTCGTAGTGCCGGGGCGCGTGGTCGGTGGCGACGCAGCAGATCGTGCCGTCGGCCAGGGCCGCCCGCAGCGCCTCCGCGTCGGCTCCCGTCCTGAGCGGCGGGTTCACCTTGTATTCGGTGCCGTAGCCGTCGAGCCGCTCGTGGGTGAGCAGCAGGTGATGGGGGGTGACCTCGGCCGTGACGCGCACTCCCCGCCTCCGGGCGCGCCGGATCAGGTCGGCCGCGGCCGCCGTGGAGACCCTCTGGACGTGCAGGCGGCCCCCCGTCGCCTCCGCCAGCGCCAGGTCGCGGGCGACGCCGATCTCCTCCGCGACGGCCGGGCGCCCGCGCAACCCCAGACGGGTGGAGACGACGCCCTCGTGCATGACCCCGTTCCGGGCGAGATCCGCGTCCTCGCAGTGAGCCAGCACCGGAATGTCGAAGGACCGGGCGTACTCGAGCGCGATGCGCATCAGCGTCGAGGACTTCACCGTCCTGCCCGCATCGGTCACGGCCACGGCTCCCGCGGCCGCCACCTCGCCGAATTCGGTGAGCCGTTCTCCCTTCCGCCCCACGGACACCGCCGCCGCCGGGAAGACGCGGGCGCCCCCCGCCCGCCGCCCCTCCGCCGCGACGAAGCCCACCGAAGCCGGGTCGTCCACCGCGGGATCCGTGTCCGGCATCGAGCACACGGCGGCGTACCCGCCCGCCGCCGCCGCCCGCGCCCCGCTGCGAATCGTCTCCCGGCGCTCCCAGCCCGGCTCGCACAGATGCGCGTGCGGGTCCACGAAGCCGGGCGCGACCACCAGCCCCGCCGCGTCGATCACGGCCTCCGCCCCCTCCGCCCCCAGCCCCGCCCCAACCGCCGCGATCCGCCCCCTCTCCACCAGGACGTCGCCTTCGAGGTCGGTGCCGGCGGCCGCGTCGACCACCCGGCCGCCCCGGATCAGCACGCCGCTCACAGGGAACCCCCGTCCCCCGCGCGGGTCGGCCGCCGCATCCGCGCCCTCACGCCCCCGTCCAGTCCCTGGCGGCCTCGGCCAGGTGCGGCGCTCCCCCGGCCAGCAGATACAGCACCGCCATCCGCACGGCCACCCCGTTGGTCACCTGCCGCAGGATGACCGAGTGCGGCCCGTCGGCCACGTCCGAGTCGATCTCGACCCCGCGGTTCATCGGACCCGGGTGCAGGATCAGCAGCCGCCCCGGCGCCCGCTCCAGGCGCTCCCGGGTGATCCCGAAGACGCGGTTGTACTCCCTGAGCGAGGGCACGAAGCCGTCCTGCATGCGTTCGAGCTGCAGGCGCAGAACGTTGAGCGCGTCGGCCCACTCGACCGCCTCCTCCACGCGGCCGAAGACCCGCGCGCCCATCTCCTCGATCCCGGCGGGAAGCAGCGTGCGCGGCCCGCAGACCGCCACCCGGGCGCCGAGCTTGACGAGTCCGTAGATGTTCGAACGGGCGACCCGGGAGTGCAGCACGTCTCCGACGATGCAGACCCTGAGCCCTTCGAGGCGGCCGAAGTGGTCGCGCAGGGTGAGGATGTCGAGCAGGCCCTGCGTGGGGTGTTCGTGGGCGCCGTCCCCGGCGTTGATCACGTTCGAGGGGATGCGCGCCGCCAGGAACGCGGCGGCACCGGCGGACCAGTGGCGAACGACCACCATGTCGATGCTCATCGCCTCGAGGTTCCGCGCCGTGTCCACCAGCGTCTCCCCCTTGGAGACCGACGAGCCCACCGCCCCCACGTTCACGGTGTCGGCCGACAGCCGCTTCTCGGCGAATTCGAAGGATATGCGCGTACGGGTCGAGGCCTCGAAGAAGAGGTTGACGATCGTCTTCCCCCTGAGCATGGGAACCTTCTTGACCCGCCGCCCGGTGATCTCCTTGAAGGGCTCCGCGGTGTCGAGGATGACGCGGATCTGGTCGGCCGAGAGCGGTTCGAGCCCGGTGAGGTCCTTGCCCAGGGCGGCGGCCGTCCCGCTCACCCGCGCTCCAGGGCGCTCAGGACCACGGCCAGCTCCCCGTCGAGCCTGGGAACGAGAACGTCCACGCGCTGGTGCGGCAGCACAGGGAACCGCCGGCCGACGATGTCGGGCTGGATGGGGAGCTCGCGGTCGCCGCGGTCGACCAGCACGCAGAGAAGGATGCGCGCCGGGCGGCCCCAGTCCATGAGCTCGTTCAGCGCGGCCCGCGCCGTCCGCCCGGTGTAGAGCACGTCGTCGACCAGAACGACCGCTCTGTCGTCCACCCCCCCCGGCGGCAGCCTGGTCTCCCCCACGAGCGGCCGGGGACCCAGCGTCATCAGGTCGTCGCGGTAGAAGGTGATGTCCACGGTGCCGGTCGGAACGGCCTCCCCCTCGGCGGCGGCGATGGCCTCGCCGAGCATGCCGGCCAAGTCGACGCCCCTTCGCTGAATGCCGATGAGCACGAGGCTCCGCGTGCCGCCCAGCTTCTCCAGAACCTCGTGGGCCATGCGGTCGATGGCGCGCCTCACGTCCGCGCCGGCCATCAGCACCGCGGGATCTGCCGGAGTCACCTTTTCGATTCGCGCTCCCGTCCGGAGTGTCGCCCGGAGCCGGACCGGCCGCGGGCGCTGCACGGCCCGCTCCGGCGCCGACCCGCCCGCCTTCTCGCCACGACGCTTCCGGCGGGCGGCCACAAAGGTAATTGCCCCCGAAGCGCCCGGCCAACATGATGATGGGGACGCGCGGCCGGGCGATCCGGACCGCACCTGCCGACTTCCCCGAGCCCGGAGCCCCCGATGTTCCCCGAAACCGACCGCCGCCGCGGCGCGCGGGGCCGCCTGCTCGCGGCGTGCCTCCTGATCGCGGCGACTCCGCTCTCCGCCCGCGCCCAGGAGGCCGTCGAGGGGCCGAAGGTCGTCCTGTCCTCGGTCCCCTTCTCCCTGACCGTACACGGCGCGGCCGACTTGTCGTCTCTCGTCGAGGTCCGCGACGCGTCGGGCGCGCTGCTGGCCGCGGGGACGGTCGGCCCCGGCGCGACCCGCGAGTTCCGCGACGTCTCCGTCGCCTCCCGCGACGCGCTGCCCCTCCAGGTGCGGATCGGCGACACGGTCCGCGAGTTCTCCGGCCCGTTTGCTCCGGGGTGGTTCTCCCTTCTGCCGCCGCTGCTCGCGATATTGCTCGCGCTGATCTTCAAGGAGGTCGTCACCGCGCTGCTGGCGGGGATCTGGCTGGGGGCCCTCGCCGTGGCGGGCTACGACCCGCTGCAGGCCACCTGGCGGCTCGTCGACGACTACGTCGTGCATGCCCTGGGCGACACCGGCGGCCACACCCAGATCGTCGTCTTCAGCCTGCTCCTGGGCGGCATGGTCGGGCTGATCGGCAGAAACGGCGGCACCATGGGGATCGTGAGCGCGGTCGCCCCGCTCGCCCGGAACCGCCGGCGGGGCAAGGTGGCCACCGCGCTCGCCGGCCTCGCGATCTTCTTCGACGACTACGCGAACACCCTGGTCGTCGGCAACACCATGCGCCCCGTGACGGACAGGCTGAAGGTGTCGAGGGAGAAGCTGGCCTACCTCGTGGACTCGACCGCCGCGCCGGTGGCCGCGCTGGTCCCGATCTCGACGTGGGTCGGCTACGAGGTCTCGCTGATCGGGGACGGGCTCGCCGCCGCGGCGGGCGAGGCGGGCGGCGCCGAGGCGGCCTTTCTGGCGGGGCTCAGCCCGTACGCCGTCTTCATCCAAACCGTTCCCTACCTCTTCTATCCCCTGCTCGCCCTCGCCTTCGTGTTTCTGACCTCGGCGATGAACCGGGACTTCGGCGCGATGGCCAGGGCCGAGACCCGGGCGGCGGCGGGCGGGGGGCTCTTTCGCGAGGGGGCCGTGCTGGCCACGAACACCGAGGAGGGGTTCCTGCGGGCGAAGGAGGAGACGCCGCACTGCTGGTGGAACGCCGCGATCCCCGTTCTGACCGTGGTGCTGGTCGTGCTGGGGGGGCTGTACGCCTCGGGCAGGGCGGCGGCGGGCCCCGGCGCGCCGCTCAAGGACGTCTTCGGCGCGGCGGACCCCTTCTCCACGCTGCTGTGGGGGTCGCTGGCGGGTTGCGTCGTCGCGGCCGCGCTGTCGGTCGGCCAGCGGCTGCTGACCGTCCACGAGTGCGTGAGCGCGTGGGTGGGCGGGGCGAAGGCGATGGTGACCGCCATGGTCATCCTGACGCTGGCGTGGTCGCTCGGGGCCGTCACGACCGACGTCGGCACGGCGGCGTACCTGTCGCGCCTGCTGGGCGACAACCTCCCCCTCGCTCTCCTCCCGGCGGTGGTCTTCGTCACCTCCGGCGCGATGGCCTTCGCGACCGGGACCTCGTGGACCACCATGGCAATCCTCATCCCGCTGGTCATCCCGCTCACAGTGTCGCTGGCCGGGGGCACCGGCTTCGCCGACGGTTCGCTGTACGGCCTCCTCCTCGCGACCACGAGCTCGGTGCTGGCGGGCGCCATCTGGGGCGATCACTGCTCCCCCATCTCGGACACCACCGTCCTGTCGTCGACCGCCGCCGCATGCGACCACGTGGACCACGTGCGCACCCAGCTGCCCTACGCGATGCTGGTCGGCCTCGTCGGGCTCGTCCTGGGCAGCCTCGGCACGTCGCTGGGTCTTCCCCACTGGATAGCGCTGCTCGGGGGGGTCGCGGTCCTGGCGCTCGTGCTGCGATTGTTCGGCACGCCGGTCGCGGAGGCCGGGGGGGAGGGGGCGGCGTGAGCTCGCGCCGTTGCGGGCGTGGGGGAATGTAGGGTCCTGCCTCTGTTGGCGTGACGGCGTTCGGGTCAGTAGCGGTAGCGGGCGGCGAGGAAGTACGCGCGGTCGTCGTCCGCCTGGTAGACCAGCCGGTTTTCCTTGTCGATGCGGCGCGACCACGTGCCGGCCAGACGGTGGCGGAGGGGTTCGGGCTTGCCCGGGCCGTCGAACGGATCCCGAAGCACGGCGTCGACCAGTCCGATAGCCTTCAGCGCCGTCCTTGGGTTGGTGCGCACCCAGAATTCGAGGTCTTCCCGGAAGGCGGGGTCGAATACGGCGTCTCTGCGCTGGCCATCCTTCATTCCGTCGGAAGTCCGACCCGCTCGCGCAGCTCGTCAATGTCCATCACCCGTCCCTCCCCGGCGTCCGCCCTGGCCTTCGCCTCGAGAAGCCTATCGGCGTTCCTGGGCGACCGCAGCAGGTAGTCGGTCTCCATCAGCGAGCTGAGATCCTCCGCCGAGATGAGCGCGACGGACTCCTTGCCTCGCCGCCGAATCCAGACGGGCTCGTGGGTGTCGGTCACCTGGTCCATGAGCGCGGCGAGGTTCCTGCGCGCGCCGCTGTAGGTGGTTTCGCGTATCATGTCGTCGCTCCGCGCTTCCGGGAATCGGGTCGTGATGGTGTGGTTCGGTACAGATATGTTGTACGCTTGGGGGTGTGCTGGCAAAGTTCCTGAGGGGACCGAGTCTCTTCAGCAGGGCGTCGATCGTGACCCCGGAGAACGTATCGGTCTTCGCTATCACTACCCTGCCCAGGGATTCACGATCTCGACCCCCATGTCCTCGAAATCGCGAACGTTGCGCGTCGCAAGCCTCATGCGGGAAGCAGCCGCAATGGCCGCGATCTGGCAATCCGCCGTAGCCACCGGACGCCCGGCGGAGCGTCTCGCGGCGGCGATGTAGCCGTAGGCACGAGCAGCATCGCTGTCGAACGGGAGCACCCGGTCCTCGAAGGCGTCGCTCAGCATCGCCTCGATCTTGAAGAAGAGCGTCTCGCGGCGCCGACCCAACGGGAGGATGGCGGCACCGTAGCGCAACTCGGCTTCGCTCACGGCGGACAGGCACAGGTCCTCCACGGGATGGCCCGAGACCCAGCGTGCGACCGATTGGTCGGGAGATTCGCGCATCAGTTCGGAGACGACATTGGTGTCAAGCAGCGTGGACATGGGTCGCGACCTCACTCGAAGGAAGGCGGCTCACGCGCTGGATCACGCTCGGGCAACTCCAGATCCACGCCGTTTTCCGATCCGAAGTAGGATCGGATGATGCTCGTCAGATCTCGGGAGCTCTCCGCGCGCCCGACGGCTTTGCGAAGGATCTGCCGGACCTCCTCCTCCATTGAGTGGCCGTTGCCGGCCGCCCGCACTCGCAGGCGGGTCCGTATGTCGTCGTCGAGGTTTCGGATCGTGATGCTTGCCATGGGCTTGTGCCTCCTTGCGCGGCAACAAAGCTAGCATTTCTCACACAGTCCAGCCAGAGGCCTGAGGGGAGGGGTTGGAGGTGTGACCGGGGGTGCCGGGAGTGGCCACGCGTCGGGATCTCCCGGGCCGTCGCGGGCCGCTTCCTTCGGACTCTCCGGGCCGTCCGCCCCCGGAGGAGCGGTTCGTTCGGCGCATCCGGCGAGCGCAGCGGCCAAGCCCCCGCCCCTACGGCCCCAACCCCCCCACCGGAATCACGCTCACCCCGTCCCCCCGCACATACCCGTACCCGCTGCTCACGATCACCCCCAGCGCCGCCGGCTTTCCCATCGCCTCCGAATCCACCCTGTCCGCCAGCCTTCGCAAGTTCCGAGCAGCCTCATCCGCCCTCCCCTCCCCCAGCTTGACCTCGAAAGCCGCCCAGCGACCGTCGTTCGCCTGCACGACCGCGTCCACCTCCAAACCGCCCTTCTCCCTGTAGTGGAACACCTCGGCGTCCGCCGCCTGGGCGTAGACCCGCAGGTCCCGCACGACCATCGACTCGAACAGGAGTCCCAGGAAGTCGAGGTCGCGCAGCAGGCGGGCGGGCGTCGCCCGAACGGCGGCCACGGCAAGGGAGGGATCCGCGAGGTGTCGAACCGGCTTGCGCCTAAGAACCGACCTCGACCTCAGGTGCGTGGGCCAGGCGGGCTGGTTCTCGACGATCATGATCCGCTCCAGCGCCCTCAGGTAGTCGGCGGCCGTGCGCTCCCCGATGGCCGAAACACCCTCGCCGGTGTCGGAGGCCAGCGTCGCGGTCGCCGCGGGGGTTGCGACGTTGCGCGCAAGGGACCGAAGCAGCATCCCCACTCTCACCGGGTCTCTCCTCCTGCCGTCGCCATTCGAAATGTCCAGGCGGCGGATCTCGTCGAGGTGATCCGCGTTGGCCCGGAGCGCCGGCCGCGCGGCGCGTCCCAGGTTGACCGGCCACCCCCCGACGGCGATCAGCTCGGCCAGGTCGTCGAGGGGAATCACCGACCGGCCTGCCGTGACCCGCTCCCCGTTCAAAAGGCCGGCCAGCGAGACTTCGCCCGAGGAGCGCCCAAGTTCGAACAGCGAGAGCGGGCGCATGCGAAGACGCGTCAGGCGTCCGGCCCCCGTGTGTCGGGTCGCGTCGTCGGCCGGCACCGCAGATCCCGTGAGGATGAACTGACCCGGAAGGCGCCGATCGTCCACCGCCCGCCGCACATGATTCCAGATCTCCGGTTCGAGCTGCCACTCGTCGATCAGCCGCGGCACGTCGCCGGCCAGGATGCGGGCAGGCTCGATTCCGGCGAGGCGTCGCGCCACGCGGTCCACGTCGAGCCGCACCTCGCTGGCGGCGATCCGTTGCGCCGTAGTGGTCTTTCCCGAGGCGCGCGGGCCCTCGATCACCACCGCTCCAGTGGCCCGCAAGCGCTCGGCCAGCTCCGTGTCCACGATTCTGGGTTGGTAGGTCATGGCTGCACCAGAGCGGACGGGATCGGAGGATCGGTGTGCGGAAGGACGCCGGCCCTAGGGCGGCATTGGGCGTAGCGATAGGTTCGGCGTCATTCCAACAGCAGAAACGGACAGTCACGCAGCTACACGAATGGCGGCCACATAGCGACAGATTCGGCCTCCACCCTGCCCGTAACGTACACTGCGCTTGTCAAGATGTAAACCACACTTGGCAAAATGCGCTCCTCACCGGCCTCCGCCCACCCCCCGCTCACCGCAGATCGAACCGGTCCAGGTTCATCACCTTGTCCCACGCGGCCACGAAGTCGCGCACGAAGGCCCCCCTCCCGTCGTCGCACGCGTAGATCTCCGCGTGCGCGCGCAGCTCGGAGTTCGAACCGAAGACGAGATCGACGCCGGTGCCGGTCCACCTCGGCGCTCCCGTCGCGCGGTCGCGCCCCTCGAACCGGTCCTCGTCCGGGCCCGACGCCCGCCACTCGACGTCCATGTCGAACAGGTTCACGAAGAAGTCGTTCGTCAGCGTCCCTGGCCGCGCGGTGAAGACGCCGAGATCCGACCCGCCGAAGTTGGCGCCCAGGACCCGCAGGCCGCCCACGAGGACCGTCATCTCGGACACGGTCAGGGTCAGGAGGTCCGCCCGGTCCACCAGCAGCTCGTCCGCCCGTCTCCCGTCTCCGTTTCCGCGGAAGTTCCGGAACCCGTCCGCCTTCGGTTCGAGCACGGCGAACGACTCCGCATCCGTCTGTTCCCGGAGCGCGTCCGTGCGGCCGGGCGAGAACGGCACCTCCACCTCGTGTCCGGCGTCCGCGGCCGCACGCTGGACGGCCGCGCACCCCCCCAGAACGATCAGGTCGGCGAGCGAGACGCGCTTCCCGTCCGGCCGCGAACCGTTGAAGTCCTCCCGGATCCCCTCCAGGACCCGGAGCGCCTTCGCCAGCTCGGCCGGCTCGTTGACCTCCCAGTCCTTCTGCGGCGCGAGGCGAATGCGCGCCCCGTTCGCCCCGCCGCGCCTGTCGGTCCCGCGGAAGGTCGACGCCGACGCCCAGGCGGTCGAAACCAGCCGGGAGACGGAGAGCCCCGATGCGAGGATCGCGGCCTTGAGAACGGCTATGTCCCCAGCGTCGATCAGCTCGTGGTCGACCTCGGGGACGGGATCCTGCCACAGCTGGGGCTCGGGCGGGACGTCGGAGCCCAGATAGCGCGAGACGGGCCCCATGTCGCGGTGGGTCAGCTTGTACCACGCCTTGGCGAAGGCGTCCGCCAGCTCGTCGGGGTTATCGAGGAAGCGCCGCGCGATCGGCGCGTAGACCGGGTCCGTCCTCAGGGAGAGGTCCGTCGTGAGCATCATGGGGGCGTGCCTCCTCGACGGGTCGTGGGCGTCCGGCACGGTGCCAGCGCCGGCGCCGTCCTTCGGAGTCCACTGCGCCGCGCCGGCGGGACTCGTCGCCCGCTTCCACTCGTAGCCGAGCAGGTTCTCCAGGAAGTTGTTGTCCCACTTCACGGGGTTGGTCGTCCACGCGCCCTCCAGCCCGCTGGTGACGGAATCGGCAGCCTTCCCGGTACCGTAGGCGGTCTTCCAGCCGAGGCCCTGCTCCTCCAGCTTGGCCCCCTCGGGTTCGGGCCCGACGTAGCGGCCCACATCCGCAGCCCCGTGCGCCTTGCCGAAGCTGTGCCCGCCGGCGATGAGCGCGACGGTCTCCTCGTCGTTCATCGCCATGCGGCGGAAGGTCTCCCGAATGTCCCTGGCCGCCGCGAGGGGATCCGGCCTGCCGCCGGGCCCCTCCGGATTCACGTAGATCAGGCCCATCTGCACGGCGCCGAAGGGCTCGGCGAGCTCGCGGTCGCCGCCGTGGCGCTCGTCGCCGAGCCACCCGTCCTCGGATCCCCAGTCGATGTCCTCGGGTTCCCAGACGTCTTCGCGGCCGCCGCCGAAACCGAGCGTCCGGAACCCCATCGACTCCAGGGCGCAGTTGCCGGCGAGGATCATCAGGTCGGCCCAGGAGATCTTGCGGCCGTACTTTCGCTTGACCGGCCAGAGCAGCCGGCGCGCCTTGTCCAGGTTGGCGTTGTCGGGCCAGCTGTTGAGGGGCGCGAAGCGCTGGGCGCCGGCCCCGCCGCCGCCGCGGCCGTCGCTGATGCGGTACGTTCCCGCGCTGTGCCACGCCATCCGGATGAAGAGGGGACCGTAGTGTCCGTAGTCGGCGGGCCACCAGTCCCGCGACGCGGTCATCAGGTCGAAGAGGTCCTTCTTGAGCGCGTCCAGGTCGAGCGACTCGAACTCCTCGGCGTAGTCGAAGTCTTCGCCCATGGGATCGCGCGAGCGCGAATGCCGGCGCAGCGGCTTCAGGTTCAGCCGGTCGGGCCACCAGTCCCTGTTCGTCGTGTGCATGTCGTTTCGTCCTCGGCGGTCGGCGGAAGGTGAGGCGGGGGCGGCGCGTCCCGCGATTCCGGACCCGCGCGGCCGGCGGGCCTGCCGGGCAGCCAAGCCCGCCCACCAGTATAAAACACCGCCGGCGGGCCGGGACGGCGCGTCTTGACCCGCTCCCGGCGGCCCGGCTACCCTGCCACCGGCCGACGGCGGACGCCGCCGTGGAACTCATGTAAATCGCGGTTGACTTAAAGTCAGGTAAAGTTTACAACCCACAGCGAGACGAACCGACCATGACCACCGCCCCCGCCCCCCGCCCCGCCCTGCTCGCGACGCTGCTCGCCTTCGCCGCTCCGGCCGCCTGCGGCGACGCCTCCACCGACGCCCGCGACCCGGCCGCCAACGGCGTCGCCGCCATGTCCGTCGAGAACTTCGCCGAGGCCGTCCGGACCCTGTCCAGCGACGAATTCGAGGGCCGCGCCCCCTCGACTCCCGGCGAGGAACTCACCGTCGCCTACCTGGTCGACAAGTTCCGGGCGGCGGGTCTCGAGCCCGGCAACGGCGATTCCTTCTTCCAGAACGTCCCCCTCGTCGCGCTCACCGAACGGGGCCGGCCCGAACTCGCGATCAAGGCCGGCGACGCCCGACTCGGCTACGCGTGGCCCGAGGACTTCGTCGCCTGGACCAGGCGCGTCGTCGAGAACGAGTCGATCGCCGACTCCGAGATGGTCTTCGTCGGCTACGGCGCGGTCGCGCCCGAGTACGGCTGGAACGACTACGAAGGGGTCGACGCGGCCGGCAAGACGGTGGTCATGCTGGTCAACGACCCAGGCTTCGCAACCCAGGACACGGCTCTGTTCCGCGGCAACGCGATGACCTACTACGGCCGCTGGACCTACAAGTTCGAGGAGGCGGCCCGGCAGGGGGCGGCCGGCGCGATCGTCGTCCACGAGGAAGCGGCCGCCGGATACCCCTGGTCGGTCGTGAGCGGCGGCTGGACCGGCCCGCAGTTCGACCAGGCCGGGGAGGGCGGCAACATGCACCGGATCCCGGTCGAGGCCTGGGTGCGGACCGAGGTGGCGAGAGAGATATTCGCGGCGGCCGGACACGACTACGACGCGCTCGCCGGGGCGGCCGCCCGGCCCGGCTTTCGCGCCGTCCCGCTCGGGACCTCGGCCTCGGTCGCGGTATCCTTCGACATCGGGCGCTCCGAGTCGAAGAACGTGCTCGCGCTGCTCCCCGGGAGCGAGCGCCCGGAAGAGCTGATCGTCTACACCGCCCACTGGGACCACTTCGGCGTCGGCGACGAAACGCTGGAGGACCCGATCTTCAACGGCGCCTTCGACAACGCCACCGGCACCGCCGGCCTGATAGAGCTGGCGCGGGCGTTTCGGGCGCTGCCGGAGCGTCCCGCCCGGTCCGTCCTCTTCCTAGCCGTGACCGCCGAGGAGCAGGGGCTGCTGGGATCCGCCTACTACGCCGCCAACCCCGTCTACCCCACCGCGAACACGGTGGCGACGATCAACATCGACGGGCTCAACGTCGACGGCCCCATGAACGACATCACCGTCGTCGGGATGGGGGCGTCGGAGCTGGACGACGTCCTCGCGGCGGCCGCCGGCCGGACGGGGCGCACGCTGAGGCCGGACCCCGAGCCCGAGAAGGGCTTCTACTACCGCTCGGACCACTTCAGCTTCGCCCAGGCGGGCGTCCCCTCGCTCTACACCGACTCGGGGATCGACCACGTCGAACACGGGACGGAATGGACGCTGGAGCGGCGCGCGGACTACACCAGAAACCGGTACCACAAGCCGGGCGACGAGTTCGATCCGGCGTGGGACCTGACGGGGGCGCTCGACGACCTGGAACTGCTGTTCAGGGTGGGGTACCGGCTGGCGACGTCGGAGGACTGGCCGAACTGGCGGGAGGGGAACGAGTTTCGAGCAATTCGGGACGCGGATCTGGCGGGGAGATGAGTCGCGGCCCGGCGCCTGAGGGTCCTCGGGCCCCTGCGCGCTACGAACCGGCACCCGCCCTCCCGCCAGTCATCAGCCTCCATGCTTCGCGGTCCGGCACCCCGCGGCTCCAGCGCAACACATGGCCGGGCGGCGCGCTCGGCCGCTCGGCGAAGTCGCTCCGGATGGCGCGCACCTGCCCGCTCCGCGCGTCGCGGATCAGCGCCATGGTCGCCTCCGTGTCGCCGTCGAGGGTGACTAGGGCGTCCCCCGGACCGGCCAGGACCAAGCTCGCGAGCGCCTCCCACCCCGGCTCGACGGGCAATAGGAAGACGAAGATCCCGATCCCTTCCTCCCCATCCGCCGGCTCCGCCATCTCGAACGAAATCGAGAAGAGCTCCCGCCGAGATTCGTCCAGACCCGTCAGCGTGTAGTCGCCACGCGCCTCCGGCAGCAGGCTCCGGCCCTCCACCAGCAGCGCCGGGTCCATCGACAGCTCCCCCGACGGGCTCCGCGCACCCCACACAAGCAGCGACGGCCCCGTCCGGCGCCTCGCCTCGCCGTGCGACATCTCCTGCGCGGTCCTGTGCCCGAAGGCGTTCGTGAAGTGGAAGTCGCTGACCCACACTGGCTCGCAGTAGGTCATGAGGTCCTTCGCCTCATCCTTGTCGATCAGCGAGTCGCCGCGGTGATCGTAGCCCCACGCGCCTATGCTGCCGCCCTCGTAAGGGTAGGCGGGGTCGGACCCGCCGGCACCGCCGCATGGAGCGTGCCGAAGGCTCAGGTTGTGCCCCAGCTCGTGTGCCATTACCCAAACGTCGGGTACTGAGGCCGAGGAGGTGCCGGGACGATCTGCGAGGCCCTGCACATCCGAGAAACTCGTCATCAGGCCCATCCAGTATCCTGACCCGCTCTCGGCAGCCCGAATCGCTTTGGTCCGGATCAGCACATGGAGCCCGCTCCTGGTGTTGATCTCGACGGGGTCGTGGTAGTCGACGGTCATCTCCTCGATCGGGAGCAGGTCGTAGGTGTCGTGGAGGAGTTCGTGGCCCTCCTCGTCGTCTGCCATCTCCTCCACGGTTTCGATCACCGAAGAATCGGGTTCCTCCGTGTACAGGAACGGAATGGCCGTGAGCTCGAAGTCGGGGACGCCCTCCACCCCCAGATCCAGCTCGCCGCTCTCCGGGATCCGCTTGGCGGCGAGGATCTCGGCATCGATCGTCGAGTCGGGGTCGATCTCGATCACCACCGAGAGACCCTCCTCGATCACCGAGTCGGGAATCGTCACGTTCAGCGACTTGTCGAGCGAGCCATCGTCGATCTCGGTCGGGATCGGCTCGGATGTTCCGTCGATCTCCACCGAGTACGTCTCGGCATCGTCGACGTAGAAGGTCGCCGTTGCCGGTGGCAGCGTCTCCGTCGTCGTGCGGGTGGCGGTTACGAAGACCCTGAGAAGGGCCTCCTTCTCCGCCACCACGGGCACCGGATAACTCCGAGACTGCACTGCTTGCACCATGTACGCGTCCGCAGGACGGTAGGCGCAGACCATGGCCCACCGCTTGGAAATGTCCCTGTACCAGTCCAGCAGCGCTTCCGGCACGCACACGCCCGTCCCGTGCGCGAGGAATTCCTCCAGCGACGTCAGGTTGGAGAAGCTGGACGGCAGCTCGCCCTCGAGGTCGGCGTTGTTGTGCATGTGGAGCCCCAATAGCCCGCTCAGGTCGCCCAGCTCCGGGGGGATCGGGCCAGTGAGATCGTTGTCGTGCAGGGATAGCCACTCCAGATCGCTCAGGTCGCCCAGCTCCAAAGGGAGCTGGCCCGCCAACCGATTTGCCCGGAGGCTAAGAGAGTCAACCCGACCGTCGGCATCCGTGCCCACCCCATGCCACTCGTCAAGAGGCCTGTCGGTCAGCCAGTTTGCGTTGTGGAACCAGTTGTCTCCGTCGGTTTCGTCGTACAGGATCTCCAACACTTCCCGGTTGGTGGGCCGCCGGACGATGGAGACGAAGGTCTGGGTTGCCGAGAGGCTGCCGTCGGAGGCCGTCACGGTAACCTCCGCGCTTCCGGCCGCCACGCCCGTGACCGCTGCGGTGTCTCCCGAGACGGCGACGGTCGCAACATCGGTGTCCGAAGAGCTCGCGGAGTAGCCGAGGTCGTCTCCGTCTGGATCGCTGAAGTACTCGGCGAGCGCGACCTCCATCGTCATGTCCTCCCTGATGTCCAGATCGTCGATCTCCCCGACGGCCTCAGGGGCACCGTTCGGCACGGTCTCGTCGCAGCCGACGGCCCACAGGGCCGCCGCGACCAGGACGGAGACGCCGCAGGTGACCGGGACACTCGCGGCACTGCTGGAGCAAGAGCCTACTAGAAGCATGGTCGCCGTCAGCCGACCCCCCCCGCCAGCCGCCACACCTGCGCCACCAGGAAGCACGCGACGAACCCCATCGCCAGCGGCAGCAGCGCCGCCAACGCCGTCCACCGGCCGCTCCCCGTCTCCTTGAAGATGGTGTAGATGGTGGTGGAGCACGGATTGTGGAGCAGGCTGAAGAGCATGAGGTTCACGCCGGTTAGCAGAGTCCAGCCCCCGGCCCGCAGCAGCCCCACCGCCTCCCCCGCCGAGTCGCTCTCGAACATGACCCCCGCGCCGGCGCCCAGACCCGGATCGCCCAGCGTCAGCACCGTCAGCATGAGCACGGTGGGGATCACGATCTCGTTGGCGGGGATTGCGATTACGTAGGCGAGCAGGATCACCCCGTTCAGCCCGAGGAGGACGCCGAACGGGTCCAGCAGGCCGATGCCGTGTTCGGCCAGCGACGCGCCGCCCGCCGGGATGTTCGAGAGCAGCCATATGACCGCGCCGGCGGGGACGGCGAAGAGGACGGCGCGCCACAGGATGATCAGGGTGCGGTCGATCACCGAGGTGTAGAGCGTCTGCAGCACGCGCGGGGGGCGGTAGGGGGGAAGCTCCAGCGAGAAGGTGCTGGCCTCGCCCTTCAGCACCGTGCGGGAGAGCCCCCATGAGGTGAGGAAGACGAAGACGATCCCCAGCAGCGCGACGCCGACGACGGCCCCGGCCGATACCGCCCCCGCGAGGTGGGGCGGCGCCAGCGCGCCGATGAAGATCGTCGCGATCAGGATCTGGGTGGGCCAGCGCCCGTTGCACAGCGAGAAGTTGTTGGTGACGATGGCGATGAGCCGCTCCCTGGGACTGTCGATCACGCGCGTGGCGACGACCCCGGCCGCGTTGCATCCGAACCCCATGCTCATCGTCAGCGCCTGCTTCCCGTGCGCGCCCGCGCGGCGGAAGAGCGAGTCTAGGTTGAAGGCGACCCGCGGCAGGTAGCCGAAGTCCTCGAGCAGGGTGAAGAGGGGGAAGAAGATGGCCATGGGGGGGAGCATGACGCTCACCACCCACGCGGTCGCGAGGTAGACGCCGTCGAAGAGGAAGCCGCTCAGCCACCAGGGCGCACGCGCCCATTCGCCGAAGGACAGCAGGGCGGGGTGGACGTTGTCGAGGAGCAGGGTCGCCAGCATCGCCGACGGCACGTTGGCGCCCGCGATGGTGAGCCAGAACACGACCGCGAGAACGCCCAGCATGAGGGGGAAGCCGAAGACCCGGCTGGTGAGCCACCGGTCCAGTCGCCGGTCCAGCCCGGCGCCGGCCCCGCCGGTCCCCCTGCGAACGCTGGTCTCCGCAATCCGCGTGGCTTCGCGGTAGAGGTTTTCGGCGAGCGCGTCGTGGAAGCCGGGCCTAAGCGTCCAGCGAAGCCGCGTCGCCGCCTTCAGTATGCGGGCGCGGCCCGGCGGGATCTCGCCGCCGTCGTCGCGGGACGGGGGAGGGCCGCCCGCTCGGGAGGCCGCCGCGCGAGCGCCGCCCTTCGGATCCCCGTTCAACTCTCCGATTTCGCCCGACCGCACGGCCTCCGTCACGCGCTCGTCGGCGTTGAGCAGCCTGAGGGCCACCCAGCGCGCGTTCGGCAGCTCCGGGAACTCGCCGGCCACCAGCGGCGCGATGGCGTTCACGGCCTCCTCGACCGCCGGCGGGTGCGAGCCGACGCGGCGGGGACGGTTCCTGCGGACTCCCGACGCCACCTCGGCGGCCGCCTCGAGCAGGGCGTCGATCCCCTCCCCGCGGCGCGCCACGGCCGGCACCACCGGCACCCCCAGCTCGCGCTCGAGCCTCTTGGCGTCCACCGAAATCCCGTGCCGGCGGGCCTCGTCCACCAGGTTGAGGCAGACCACGACCCGGTCGGTGATCTCCAGGATCTGGAGCACGAGGTTGAGGTTGCGCTCGAGGCGGGTCGCGTCGACGACCACGACCGTCGCGTCCGGCCGCCCGAAGAGGATGAAGTCGCGGGCGACCTCCTCGTCGGCGCTGCCGGCGTGCAGCGAGTAGGTGCCCGGCAGGTCCACCACCTTGACCCGGCGGCCGTCGTGCAGGAACGCCCCTTCGGCCCGGGCGACGGTCTTGCCGGGCCAGTTGCCGGTGTGTTGGCGCAGGCCGGTCAGCGCGTTGAAGACGGTGGTCTTGCCGACGTTGGGATTGCCCGCCAGCGCGATCAGGCGGTCCCAGCGGTGCGGGCTCAGGCCCAGGCGGACCAGGGCGCTCGCGCGCCCGGGAGCTGACGGCGCGGGAGAGGCGGGACGAGCGGTTGCCTTCACGACGCTCTCTCGCAGTCCGTGGATAAAGCCGCCCGAGCACCGAGAGCGGCGAGGCGCCGGGCT
>JAPPNM010000084.1 GCA_028873825.1 Gemmatimonadota bacterium
AGGTAGTCGGCGCGGGTGCGCGCGTGGGGCAGCTTCTCGAACAGCTCGCGCAGATACCAGTACGGCTCGCGCCGGTTGGCCTTGGCGGTCTCGATCAGGCTGTACAGGATCGCGCTCGCCTCGGCTCCGCGCGGACTTCCCGAAAACAGCCAGTTCTTTCGTCCCACCACGAACGGCCGGATCGCCTGCTCGCAGGCGTTGTTGTCCGGCCTCAACTGCGGGTGGTCCAGATAGCGGATCAGCTTCGGCCACTCGCTCAGCGCGAAGGCGACCGCCTTGCCGAGCGCCGAGCCGGGCAGCACCTGGTCGCGTTTGTCCTGCAGCCAGCCGTGGAACTTGGCCAGCACCGGCTGCACCTGTGCGCGACGCGCGGCCACGAACCGCTCGGGGTCCTCAGCGCGGTGCTTGGACAGTTGCGACTCGGCGCGGTACAGCTTGGCGATGAACCCCAGCGCTTGCAGCGCCGCTCCGGCGCGGCTGGACACCTTGCCCAGCGCGTCGGCGGCCTCCTTGAAGGCGCGCCGCACGTGCGCCCAACAGCCCACGTGCACGATGCCGGGCTGCGCACACGGGCGCGCGTAGCCGTCGTACCCGTCGGTCTGCACGTAGCCCTGGTAGTCGCCGATGATCTCGGCTGCCACCCGCGCGGCGCGGCTGGGCTCATAGCGGTACACCACCACCGGCTCATCAGGCGGACCGCCGCGCGCCACCCACACGTAGCTGGTGTCGGTGTTGGCGCGGTCCTGCTCCTTGAGCACCTGCACGGTGGTCTCGTCGATCGCAAGGATCGGTCCGCAGCGCAGCTTGCCGAGCAACGCCTCCATCAGCGCCTGACAGGCGCCGGCGGCTGCGATCATCCAGTCCGACATCGTGCGCCGTGACAACTCCACTCCGAGGCGCGCGAACTGCCGCTCCTGCCGGTACAGCGGCAACGCGTCGCAGAACTTCGCCGTGGCGATGAACGCCAGCAGCCCCTCGGAGGCCAGCCCTTTCGGGATCAGCGCCGCCGGCGGCGGCGCGATCCGCACCGCCGGATGCTCTTCGTCGCCGGAGCCCTCGCAGTGATGACAGGCGTACTTGGGCCGCACCGTGCGGATCACCCGTACCTGCGGCGGGATCACGTCGAGCTTCTCGGAGGTGTCCTCGCCGATGCGCACCAACGCGTGGCCGCATGCACACTGCTTGTCCTGCTCGGGCAGGTCGATGACCTGCTCGACCCGTGGCAGCGCCTGCGGCAGCGGTCTGCGCCGCGGGCGGCTGCGAGTACCAGCAAGCACCTCGGCGGCCGCCTGATCCCGGGACGGCTCATCCTCGGGCGCTTGGTCCTCGGGGGATTCGCTGTCGGCGGCTTGTTCGATCTCATCGAACAGCCGGATCTGCAGCCGCTCGGCGGCGGTGAGCTGCTCGGTGCCGCGTCCGTACAGCTTGGTCTTGAACCACGCCACCTGTTCTTCGTAGAGATCCAGCTTCTTGTTCAGCTCCCGAAGTTTCGCGTCCAGCTCATCGTTCCTGGTGACCAGCTCACCGTTTTTCGCCGTCAGCTCTTGCTGTTCCAGGATCAGGCGGCGCTTGTCTTCACGCAGCGTATCGCGTTCTTCGGCGACCGCTGATGCGCTGGACATGTCGATACAGTAGCACGAAATACACCGATCGTGTCAACTCCGATCAGGCGATTTCCCGGTACGTAAGCTCCTCGTGACGGTGCCAGAAATCGATGCCCATCAGCAACAGCCGAAGCTCCTCGACGCCGATCTCCCGGCGCGCCTCGGCCGCCGTTCGCGGCCACGGAAACCGCCCCTTCTCCAGCCGCTTCATCCACAGACAGAATCCCGTCCGATCCCAGTACACCGCCTTCAGGACCCGTCGCTGCGCGTTGCAGAACATGAACAGCGCCGTCTCGAACGGGCTGAGCTGCATCTGCTCCTGCACCACCAGCACCAGCCCGTTGATCTGCTTGCGCATATCGGTCGCTCCCGGCCGCACGAAGATCCGCGCCGCGCCCAGCTCCAGCCGGATCACCTCACGTCCTCCAGCGCCGCCAGCACCTCGCGCAGGTGGGCAGCGCGCACCGACGGCCACAACCTCAGCACGTACCGGTCGGCCACCACCAACTCGATGGCCGCTCGCTGCTCGGCGCCCACGTCGACCCCGGCCAGCGGCCCCAGTTCCACCAGCGGCTGACTCTCCGGCGCCGGCGGCTGCGCCACCTTGCCCGCCCAGCGGCACAGCGACCAATACGGCAGCCCGTGCCGCTCGCAGTACGCCTTCTTCGACAGACCGCTGCACCGCCACTCGGCGACCTGTCGGCTCCAATACTCGCGTCCGCGCCTTTCGTTCATTTCGTCCCTCCTGACAGGGACGATCGCTTGCTACTTCAGCCCTCGTAAGGTGGGGTTCAGCGGACGCTTAC
>JAPPNM010000099.1 GCA_028873825.1 Gemmatimonadota bacterium
CCATGGCCGTGGACGGCCGCGTCTACGCGCGCCGGGGCACGGGCTTCGACACGAGACTCACCGTGCTCGACCGTGGAGACCGGCCCGGCATCGGGGTCGATCCCCACGCCCGCGCCGCCACCGCCGGAGAACTGCTCGACGCCGTCATCGACCGGGTGCCGTCCCGCCTGCCGGTGGAGGTCCGTACCGCCGGCGCCGCGCCTGCCAGGGACCTCTTCGGCAATACGGCCACGCCGCGCCGGCCGAAGCGCGGGACCGTGCCCGAGACGCCCGCATCCACCCCAGCGCATGACTGGGGGCCGGTGTCCGAGCTGACCGTCGAGACCGGCCCGGCGGAGTCCGCCACCGACGCCCGTGCCGCCGGCTCGGGACCCTACGAGCCCTGGAGGCCGGGCGCCGTCCGGGTTCCGGGCGCTGTCGCGCATCCGACACCTCTGGTGCAGTCCGCGGCAATGGCCGCCGTCCCGCATCCCGCGCCGTCCTACCGCCCCATGCTGCCGGACCGCGTCGTCACGGACGGCCTCCTGTCCGACGCCCAACTCGAGAGCGTCGTCCTGGCGGGCCAGGCCCATGAGGGGCATCTCGCGGCGCGCTACCGCATCGGCTCGGGCTGGGAGACGGTTCAGCGTTGCGGCGAGGACGACGCTGACAACACCGCCCTCACGGACGAAGGCGAGACCCTGTCGGAGCCGGTGCGCTTCCGCCGGGGCTGGATGCTCGGAGACGGCACGGGCTGCGGCAAGGGACGCCAGGTGGCGGCGATCATCCTTGACGGATGGCTTCGCAGACGGAAGCGCGCGCTCTGGCTCAGCCAGTCGGACAAGCTCCTCGAAGACGCGCGCCGGGACTGGACCGCGCTGGGCGGACGCGAGGACGACATCGTCCCCCTCGGCGACTTCCGCCAGGGCGCCGAGATCCCGCGTTCTGACGGCATCCTCTTCACAACCTACGCCACGCTCCGTTCTCCGTCCCGCCAGGGCCGTCCGTCGCGACTGGACCAGATCGTCGGCTGGCTCGCCGGGGGGCCGGACGAGGAGCATCGCCACGCCTTCGACGGCGCCATCGTGTTCGACGAGGCCCACGCCATGGCCAACGCGGCCGGCGGCAAGAGCGAGCGCGGCGAGGTGAAGCCCTCGGCCCAGGGCCGCGCCGGGCTCCGCTTGCAGAACGCGCTCCCCGGCGCGCGCATCACCTACGTCTCCGCCACCGGCGCCACCACCGTGCCGGGACTGGCCTACGCCGGGCGCCTGGGCCTGTGGGCAGCCGGCGAGACGCCGTTCGAGAGCCGCAGCGACTTCGTCTCCGCCATGGAAGCCGGCGGGGTCGCGGCGATGGAGGTGGTCGCCAGGGACCTGAAGGCCCTGGGGCTCTACCAGGCCCGGGCGCTGGCCTACGACGGGGTGGAGGTGGACATCCTCGTGCACGAGCTGTCGCAGGAGCAGCGGCGCATCTACGACGCCTATGCCGGAGCGTTCAAGGTCATCCACGCCAACATCGAAGCAGCCCTCGAGGCCACGGGAATCATGCAGGAGGGTTCCACCCTCAATCGGAACGCCAAGTCCGCGGCGCTGAGCGCCTTCGAGAGCGCCAAGCAGCGCTTCTTCGGGCATCTCCTGACCGCCATGAAGTGCCCGTCCCTGATCCGCGCCATAGAGGCCGATTTCGACGCCGGACGGTCGGCGGTCATCCAGCTCGTGTCCACGGGCGAGGCGCTGATGGAGCGGCGCCTGGCCGAGATACCGGCGTCGGAGTGGGACGACCTGGGCATCGACCTCACGCCCCGCGAGGCCGTCCTGGACTTCCTCGCCCACGCCTTCCCCGTGCAGCTCCAGGAGCCCTTCACCGACAGTGACGGGAATCTGATGAGCCGACCGGCCGTGGACGCCGAGGGCCGGCCCGTCCTGTGCCAGGAAGCGCTCGCGCAGCGCGACGCGCTGATCGGGAAGCTAGCGTCGCTGCCGCCGGTGCACTCCGCTCTTGACCAGATCGTGCACCACTTCGGCCACGAGGCCGTGGCGGAGGTGACGGGCCGCTCCCGGCGGGTTCTGAGGATATCGGACGGGAACGGCGAGCGCCTGGCGCTCCGCGGCCGGCCCGCCTCCGCCAACCTCGCCGAGACCTCGGCCTTTATGGAGGGAACCAAGCGCATCCTTGTCTTCTCCATGGCCGGGGGCACCGGCCGGAGCTACCACGCGGACCTCTCGTCCGCCAACACCGGGCGCCGGGTCCACTACCTGCTGGAGCCCGGCTGGCGCGCGGACCAGGCCATCCAGGGACTGGGGCGCACCCACCGCACGCACCAGGCTTCGGCGCCGCTCTTCCGGCCCGTCACCACCGACGTCAAGGGCGAGCGGCGGTTCATCGCCACCATCGCCCGCAGGCTCGACAGCCTGGGCGCCATCAC
>JAPPNM010000056.1 GCA_028873825.1 Gemmatimonadota bacterium
AGGCGCGACGAAGGGGGAATAGCAGCGCTATTCGCCCGAGGAGCAACGCGGAGCACAGCCTTGCAGTGGTAAAATATATAGCAGACATTACATAGTGTAATGTATACCTTACAGCGCGAACGGGTGAAGCGAAGCGGCCAGCGCGGATGCATCGCCGTTCGAATGCCGGGGGGATTTTGTCCACGGGCTGCTAGCTCTCGAAGCTGAGCAACTCCGCCAGCTCCTCGGGTCCCAGCCGGGTTCCCGCCTTGCTGCCCGTGCCGCGTCCCGACCGCGACCGCCGGCGCGAAACCTCCTTCCGCTCCACGACCGCGCCGCCCGCGAAGTCGAAGTCCGGGTGATGCACCTTGTCCAGCCTGCGCCCGAGCTGGTTCTCCAGCGTGCGAAACGCCCCCAGGTCCGCCGCAGTCACGAAGGTGACGGCCTCGCCGGTGGCGCCCGCCCGCCCCGTCCGGCCGGTGCGGTGCACGTAGTCGCCCGGGTCGCGCGGGACGTCGTAGTTGACCACGTGCGAGATGCCCTCGATGTCGAGTCCCCGCTGGGCGATGTCGGTGGCGACCAGAACGCGCACCTTGCCCTCGCTGAAGCGGTCGATCGCGCGGGTGCGGTGCCGCATCTGCCGGTTCGAGTGGATCACGTCGCAGGAGATGCGGGCCTGCGCCAGCCGCGCCTGCAGCGTGTCGGCGCCGATCTTGGTGCGGGTGAAGACGAGCACCTGGTCCCACCCCGGCTGGGCGAGGAGGTGGACCAGGAGATCGGGTTTCAGTTCCGGCCGCACGGAATAGGCGATCTCCGAGATGCCCTGCGCCATCGTGCCCGAAGGCGTGACCTCGATCCACGCCGGGTCGCGGGTCATGCGAAGCGCCAGATCGTGGACCGCGTTGGGCATGGTCGCCGAGAAGAGCAGCGTCTGGGGCCTCCGGCCGAGTCCCCGCACCACCTGCTCGATCTGGGGCCGGAAGCCCATGTCGAGCATCCGGTCGGCCTCGTCGAGGATCAGGAGACGGACGCCCTTCAGCTTCGCCTTGCCCCGCTGTTGCAGGTCGATGAGGCGTCCCGGAGTGGCGACGACGATCTCGTCCCCCCGGGCCAGGGCGTCCAGCTGGGGTCCGTAGGCCACCCCGCCGTGAATCGCTATCGAGCGCACCGGCGATCCCAGTGCGAGCGCGTCCGTGTCCTCGCACACCTGCTGGGCCAGCTCCCGCGTGGGACACAGCACCAGCACCTGGAGTCCGGCCCCCTCTTCGAGGGCTTCCAACGCGGGCAGCATGAACGCTCCCGTCTTGCCGGTTCCGGTACGCGCGATCCCGACCACGTCCCGGCCACCCGCAACGAGCGGAATGGCCTGCTGCTGGATGGGCGTCGGCCGGGTCCACCCGAGGGCCTCCAGGGCGGCCATACGGAGTGCCGAGAGCCCGAAGGCCGAAAAGGCTGACGATTCGGTCAAATGATACTTCGACTGTGCAATGGCATATCGGGCGCTCCCGCCCCGAACGGCCCGCGGCGGAAACTCCACCACCCCGCCGGAACAGGCGACGCGTCCGCGGGCCGCTCGGAATGTAACTGAGCCGGTCCGCACCGAAAACCCGTGGCGGAAGGCGAGCCCCCGGCCCCACTCCTTCAGCGCGTCCAGCGCAACTCGTCGCTGCCCGAGCTCCAAACCGTACACCGCAACGCCCAGTCTGGAAGCGCAGCTCCTCGTCGTCGGAGATGTGGGGCGGCCTCGCTTGCGGTGCCGGGGCACGATCCCCGAGGTTGCCGTCGCGGCCAACCCGCACCTCATGGCGGCGTTCACCGACCCGGGGCGGCCCGATGGTCTGTTGCGGATCACGCGTGATCGCCGGAACATCTTGACGATCATGTCGGCGGCCATGTGATTGTCAAATGACCTTGGCGGTCATCTGTGACCGTCAACCGTGTTTCCGCGCTCCGCGACCTCGAAACGGCAACACTCACAGGAATTCGGCGATGCTCCGGGGACGGAATTGACTCACCGGGATTCTCGATCGCAGGAAGCCACCCGCATCCGCGAGCGTCTTGCGCGTCTCGGGACCGAAACAGCCGAACTGACCGCGCGCCTCGCGGAGATCGAGGCGAGCGGATCGCCCGTTCCGGACAGCGAGCGGCCCCCGCCCCCCGTAACCGGCCGGTCCACGCCGGGAGAGAAGATTGCGCTGTTCCGGGCCCTGTTCGCCGGCCGCGAGGACGTGTTCCCAATGCGCTGGGAGAACGCCCGGACGGGGAGAGCAGGCTACGCGCCGGCGTGCGGCAACGAATGGAGGCCGCGGGTATGCGGCAAACCCAGGGTCAAGTGCGGAGCCTGTCCCAACCAAGCCTTCCTGCCCGTGACGGATGAAGTGATCGAGGGGCACCTGCGCGGTCGTCACACGATCGGCGTCTATCCCATCCGCGCGGACGACACCTGCCGGTTCCTCGCCGCCGACTTCGACAGGAAGACTTGGCGGCGGGACGCGGAGGCCTTTCTCGGAGCCTGCCGGTCGAAGCGGATTCCTGCGGCCCTGGAACGCTCCCGCTCGGGCGACGGCGGACATGTCTGGATCCTATTCGACAACCCTGTGTCGGCATCGGTCGCCCGCCGCCTCGGCGCCCATCTGCTGACGGAAGCCATGGAGCGCCACCCCGACATCGGTTTCGGATCGTACGACCGGTTCTTTCCGAGCCAGGACACGGTGCCGACCGGCGGGTTCGGCAACCTGATCGCGCTGCCGCTGCAGGGCGGCCCGCGCAGGAACGGCAACAGTCTGTTCCTCGCCGACGACTTCCAGCCCCACCGCGACCAATGGGCCTTTCTCTCGTCGCTGCGGCGCCTGTCCCCCGCGGAAGTCACGGCGGCCGCCGACGAAGCCGGCCGTCGGGGACGCGTCATCGGCCTGCGCCTGCCGGTTGAGGACCGGGACGAGGAGCCCTGGACGGCACCACCCTCGCGGCGCCTGCCGCTGCCGGAGATCGCCGGGGCGGTGCCCGAACGAATCGAGGCGGTGCTGGGCGACCAGATCTACATCCCGCGCGACGGCCTCCCGTCCGGCCTGGTCAACCGGCTCATCTGTCTCGCGGCATTCCAGAACCCCGCTTTCTACAGCGCGCAGGCGATGCGGCGCTCCACCTTCGGCATCCCGCGGATAGTGGCCTGCGCGGAATTGCCGTCGCACCACATCGCCCTGCCGCGAGGCTGCCGCGCGGCGATGGAGTCGACTCTCGACGAACTCGGCATCCGCGTGGAGGTCCGTGACGTGCGCAACCCCGGCACGCCGGTCGAGACCGCCTTCCTCGGTCAATTGACGCCGGAGCAGCAGACAGCCGCCGATGCCCTGCTGCGGCACGACAACGGCGTTCTCGCGGCGGCAACCGGGTTCGGGAAGACCGTGGTCGCCGCATCGGTGATCGCCTCGCGCCGCACGAGCACACTCGTGCTGGTCCACCGCCTGCAGCTCATGGACCAGTGGCTCGCACAGCTCGCGGCATTCCTCGATCTTCCCGTCGCGTCCATCGGGCAAATCGGCGGAGGCAGGCGCAATCCACGCGGCCTCGTCGATGTCGGCGTTATCCAGAGCCTGGTGCGCAACAGGGAAGTGGACGACATCGTGGCCGGCTACGGACACCTCGTGGTCGACGAGTGCCACCATCTCCCCGCCGTGAGCTTCGAGGCGGTGGCACGCCGTGCGAAGGCCCAGTACGTGCTCGGGCTGTCGGCGACCGTTACGCGGCGCGACGGCCACCATCCCATCATCTTCATGCAATGCGGCGGCGTTCGGTACAGGGCAACGGCCAGGGCACAGGCCCGGCGGCGCCCCTTCCGCCATCGTGCGATCCTGCGCCCGACCGCGTTCCGGTTGCCGGCGGACATGGACACCGAGCGGCCCTCCATCCAGCAGGTGTACGGCGCGCTGGCGGCGGACGGGGCGCGCAACGGTCTGATCCTCGACGATGCGCGGGCCGCGCTCGAAGCCGGCAGGTCCCCGATCCTCCTCACCGAGCGAAGGGAGCACGCCCGGCGCCTGGCCGAGAGCCTCGCCGAGTCCGCCCGAAACGTGCTCGTGCTTCGCGGTGGCATGGGGACCAGGGAGCGGCGTGCGCTGATGCAGCGCCTCGAGGAGATTCCGGAAACCGAGGAACGGGTGCTGGTCGCGACCGGCCGGTACGTCGGCGAAGGGTTCGACGACGCCCGCCTCGACACGCTGTTCCTCACGATGCCGTTCTCGTGGCGGGGAACGCTCGCCCAGTATGTCGGCCGCCTGCACCGGCTGCACCCGGAGAAGCGCGAGGTGCGGGTCCACGACTACCTGGACGAGCAGGTTCCGATGCTGCGGCGGATGAGCGAGAAACGGGTTGCGGGCTACAGAAACCTGGGGTACAGCGTCGAAACGGGTGAACCGGGTGACTCGGACGGTGCGGGGCTGCCGGGCTGGCGGGGCGAATGAACTGCGAGCCTCCCCGTCGCAATCCGTGCAATCGAATCCTCGCACCGGATTCCGGCGGCCTCCCAACGACCGAGACGACGTGCTCATCGCCGCCGGTCGCGCGGATCCCACGCAGTCGCTCGCCCGCGTCCTGCTCACGAGCGATCCCGGGGACGAGAGCCACTGCGGGCGCAAGCGCTTTCAGGACATCGCATCGCGACTCTTTCTCCACCGCGCCCACACCCACCAGTTGATCACCCGCTCCGAGCGGGCCGCGGCGCTGGGAATCGGCGCCGGCACGCGGGTGACGTTCCGCTACCGGGGGAAGCTGCTGCAAGGGCGCGTCAACCGTATCACGAAGCGCGCCACCGTGCTGGTCGAAGATCCCGAGGGCACGCGCTGGTCCGACGGGCGCCCCATACCCTCCTCCCCCGGACCAATTCGCGCACCCGAGAGCGGGGAGGTATGATGTGTCGGCCATGCGGACCCAGACACCGAGGACGTGGGAGGATGTCCTGCGGATGCCGGACGACGGCAACCGCTACGAGTTCATCGGGGGACGTCTGTACGTGACGGCCGCACCCGTGACCCGGCACCAACGGATTTCGAAGCGGCTGCAGGCGGCTCTGCTGCGGGTCCTGGAGGATGCGGGCCACGGCGAGGTGTTCGACGCCCCTTTCCTCGTCGAATTCCCGGGCATCGGGGATCGGGTTCAACCGGACCTCATCTTCGTGTCCAACGAGAGGCGGGCGATCATCGGCGAGAAGCAGGTGACGGGCGCACCCGACCTGGTCGTCGAGATCCTGTCGCCTTCCACCGCGCACCGGGACCGCGGGATCAAGCTCGACCTGTACGCACGATGCGGGGTCCGGCAATACTGGATCGTGGATCCCGTCGAGGACGTGGTCGACGTCTGGCGCTTCGGGGACGAGCCGGGGCACGAGCGCTTCTCGGGCGAGCTCCCCGTGCGGCTTGGGGCCGAGAGAGTGGGCCGGATCGACCTCGACCAAGTCTTCTCCCGCCACTTGGACGTGTGGGGAACAAGGGAGGGTAGCGACCGAGGAACCTCCCCCCCGGAGGAAGACTCTCACATGAGCGACGACCTGCCGGAACGCGAGGAAGGGCGCGACCGGAGGGAAGCAACCGACGATCATGGAGACGACGGAACGCCCGCGACAGACTCGGCGAGGCGTGTCACGGCAGCCCGACTTCGAGGTGTGGCAGGCTTTGCGGGCGAGACGCTCAGGCGCGGTGCGGCGGCTGCGGGCCGGGCGGCCGGTGCCGCGGGCGACGGAATGGCCGGTTCCGCGAAAGCGGTCGGAGGGCGGATGGGCGACGTGTCCGTCCGAGCTGGTCACTTCGTTTCCGAAACGCTCGGGCAGGTCCCGGTGCAACGTCTGTCCGAACCGGTGACGACATGGGCCGCGAACTTCGGAAACGCCCTCCTGGCGACCGATGTTGCGGTGACACTGGATCGGTGGACGCGGACCGCGTTCGCATCGGGTGGAGCCTCGCCCTACGACAAGGCGTTGGACCTGACGTACAACACGCTGAAGCAGCACGGCGGCGACCACCGCATCTTCGACGGCAGCCACGACCCCATCGGGGCATGGAAGACCATCGCCGAGGCGTTCCCCGACGAAGGGTGGCTTGACCGGGGAGAGGGGTACGTCTCGGCCCTGTGGAAGGACACGGTCACGCCCAACGGAATACCGGTGGTGACCTGGGACAAGGGGGCCTTCGACACCGTTGCAGGCTTTCTGAACGAGACGTTGGGGGTATCGCGAAATTGGTCGAAGGACATGGTCACGTTCACGGCCACGGAGTTCACCGGGACGGCTCTGGGTGCTCTGGCGCTGGTTCTGAGCTGGAACAACGCCGAGACCCGCAGATTCGCGGAGATCGTCGCGAGCCTGGGCCTCTCCGCCGTAGTCGGGGCGAATCCGCTCATGGTCATGGTCACCATCGTCGGGCTCGCAAAGTGCTTTCACGAAGCCAGACACGGGGCGGGACTCAAGCGGGTCCTGAGTGGTGGGGGTCGTGGAATGGTCGGAACGACGGCGTTGCTCGGTACCTCGCGCCTGATGCCGGCACCCGCGTGGGTGACCCTGGTCCTGGGCGTCGTGAGCTATCTCGTGGCAACCGGGCTCTACGACAAGGCCGAGCCCAAGGCCGAGGAACTGGGCCAAATCGTCCGCGACTGGTTCGGATCGCGGGAATGGACCGAATCCTGCTCCGAACTTGCCCGAAGTACCTACCTGCGGGGGAGGGCCGTAGCCGGCGGCGTCCGCGAATCGGTCCTGGCCAGCGATCTGGCCGACACTGTGTCGGCATGGTCCCTCGCAAGCGCCGGGGCGATCGAGAAGGGGTGGTCGGCGGGGTACAGGAGAACGATCGGGATGGCGTGCGCCGCAGTGCCGTCGTGGGCGCCTGCCGGAGGGGTCGCTACGTCCGCCGGGTAGCGCCCATGACCTTCGCCCGCCCGTAGTCCACGGTCATGCTGCCCTGCACTCAGACGCCGACGACGTGGGAGGATGTGCTCCGGATGCCGGACGACGGCAACCGCTACGAGTTCATCGGGGGGCGGCTGTACATGACGCCCGCGCCCGTGACCCGGCACCAGCGCGTCCTGGCACGCCTTTGGTCGGCTCTGTTTCGCATCCTCGTGGACTCCGGGCGCGGAGAGGCGTTCTGCGCCCCGCTCCTGGTCCAGTTCCCGGGAACCGGCGACCGCGTCCAGCCCGACCTTCTGTTCATATCCGGCGAGAGGCGGGCGATCATCGGCGAGAAGCAGGTGACGGGCGCACCCGACCTCGTCGTCGAGATCCTCTCGCCGTCCACCGCGCACCGCGACCGCGGGATCAAGCTGGATCTGTACGCTCGTCACGGGGTTCGGCAATACTGGATCGCGGATCCGGACGAGGATGTGGTCGATGTCCGGCGCTTCGCGGACGAGCCGGGGGACGAACGCTTCTCCGGCGAGCTCCCGGTCCGCCTTGGTCGCGAGCGCCTGGGCCTGACCGACCTTGGACGAGGTCTTCTCGCGTCATCCGGACCTTTGGAAGAGCCGAGCATAGTCCCGGTCGACGCGCCTGCCGCCGTTCCAGAAGCGCGGTCCGGGGTAAAGCGGAACGAAGCGCGAACGGCTGGCGGAAGGCAGGAGTGACATGGGCGTCCGCGGCATCGAATACGGCCACGAACACGAGCGGCTCGAGCACCTACTGCGTTCCGTCGACCGTCCCGGCGAATACTGTGTCGGCGGCCGGCTCTTCACACCGCTGCCGCGCGTCGTCGTGGATGGGGCCGGGGAGCTCTCCTTTCCCATCCCCCGCGCGCAGATCCGGTCGCTGATCGCAGCGGCGGAGCGCGCGCCCTGCGGAAAGGGGACCGAAACGGTCGTGGACCGGACCGTTCGGGACTGCTGGCAGATCGACGCCGAACAGGTGCGTCTGACCGGACGCGCGTGGCCGCACTCCTTCCGGAAGGTGATGGACCTCGTGGCCGCCGGTCTCGGCCTGCCCGCCGAAAGGCTCGGCGCCGATCTCCACAACCCCGTCCAGCGCGAGGAGCGCTTCAAGGTGCGCAAGGATCTGCGCAAACATCTGCATCGGGTCATTGACCGGCACCGCCTCGACATGCATCACGTGACCGAACGCACCGGCAGACCCTATACCCTGGTCTGCACGAAGAACCGTGCCGGCCATGAACGGCGGCTCGAAGAGTACGCGGAGGACCTGCGCCGCATGAGCTCGCTCCTGACGTCGATCCCGGAGGGCGAAAGGCGGGGCGGGGGCACCGGGAGGGCGGAGATGCTCGACGAGGCGTTGGCCACGGGTGGGGCGGGCCCCGGATAAGCGCGTCGAACCGGAGGCGCGGGCGGACGGGACGGCCGCCGGGCACGCCGCCGGCCGGTGAGCGCTGCGATTCCACGCAGTCGCTCGCCCGCGTCCTGCTCACGAGCGATCCCGGAGCGGCGCGGATCGGGAGCCGGACGCGCGACATCGGCCAGCACCTGCTCCGCTCGTCGCCCCATGCCCGCGAACCCGACTTCACGCGGCTTCATCCCGACGACCTGTCGTTTCTGTTCGCCGCCTACGACGGACGTTTCCTGAACGGGCTCTGCGGAAGGGTGCTCGGTCCGGAAGGCGTGGGTTTCCGCCTCTCCGGCCGGATGACGCGCGCGGGCGCCAAGACCACGCGATTGCGCGGACCGGACGGCGGCGCCCGTTTCGAGATCGCCGTGGCCACTTCGATCCTGTTCGACGGCTTCGCGGACGGCGATCCGGAGGTGAGCGTCTGCGGGCTGGCGTGCCGCCACCGGCTCGACGCGTTGCAGCAACTGTTCGAGCACGAACTCGTCCACCTCGCGGAGTGGGTGTGCTGGGACGAGAGCCACTGCGGGCGCAAGCGCTTTCAGGACATCGCATCGCGACTCTTTCTCCACCGCGCCCACACCCACCAGTTGATCACCCGCTCCGAGCGGGCCGCGGCGCTGGGAATCGGCGTCGGCACGCGGGTGACGTTCCGCTACCGGGGGAAGCGGCTGCAAGGGCGCGTCAACCGTATCACCAAGCGCGTCACCGTGCTGGTCGAAGATCCCGAGGGCACGCGCTGGTCCGACGGGCGCCGCTACGTCCGCTACTACGTGCCGCTCGGGGGGATCCGGGCGGTCGCGGCCGACGAGGTCCGTTCCCGGACTGCGACCGGAGTTCGGAACCCGGGGGAGCGTTCCGGGGTATCACACTCCGCGCGTAGTGCAGATCGGGAGTAAGGTGTCCAGTGCGAGGGGGGTGGAGACTGTGGTAAAGACGGGAGCAGGCACGACCGGAGCAACATTCTTCAAGGCGATGCTGGCGGGGACGGCGATTCTCCTCGGGTGTGGCGACCTGGCCCTGGAATCGGACCGGATCCCCACGGAGCTGGCCGTATCCCCCCCCGATAGTGGCCGGTTTACGGTCGGCGAACCGACAAAGCTGGAGTTCGTGGTCAAGGACCAGCATGGGGAAGTCCTGCCGGTTCCGAGCTGGGTGTCGCCGATCTGGGAGGCCGCTCCCGCGTCCGTCGCGGATGTGAGCGAGGAGGGAACGCTGACGGGGAAAGAGATCGGCTGGGTGGACGTCACTGCGCGGCTGGCCGGGCTTGAGACGCACTTGAACTACTGCGTGAATCCCGACCGGATCGCACTGTCCGCCCCGATGATCTATCTGAACCAGGCCACGCAGAACCGGGACGGCAGCGTAAGTCTCATCGCGGGCCGGCCCGCGCTCCTGCGGGTATTCGCGGTGGCGGACAAGGTCAACTGCCTGGACTCGCCGGTCCGGGTCACGCTTACGCGGGAGAACGACGTGGTCTTCGAGCAGCTCGCCCCGCCGGAGGCTGGACGCATCTCCACCAGCATCGACGAGTCGACGCTGGCCGGGTCCTACAACGTCGAGATTCCCGGGTCCGCCATTCAGCCCGGCGTCGAGATGGTGGTGGAACTCGATCCGGAGGGCGTGCTGCCGCTGGCCCCGGAGAGCCGGACCCGGTATCCGGCCGAGGGCGCGATGGCGCTCGACGTGGTGGAGCTGCCCGTGTACCGCATCATTTTGGTCCCTACCATCTCTCGCCCCGCACCCGACTCGGCGGTCTTCGACTGGGTGGACGGAGTGAACCCGGAAAGCGAACAGATGCGCCTGGGCAGAACCATCCTCCCGGTGGGCGACATGGAGGTCGAGGTCCGGGAGACCTACACCACCAGCCTCGATTTGCGATACTTCGGGAACTGGTGGTATTGGCGTAACGAGATCGGAGTTCTGTACGAGCAGGAGGGGAGACGCGGGTACTACTACGGGGTCGTGAGCCGGAACCTGGCTGTCGCCGGGATCGCCAACATCGGCTATCCGGTGAGCGTGGGGTCCGATGTCGACTACGTCTACACGCACGAAGTGGGGCACACCATGAACCTGTGGCACGCCCCCTGCGGCGGCGCCGGCGGGCCGGACCCCCGGTATCCTTACGAAAACGGATCGATCGGAGCCTGGGGATATGACATGGCGGAGAGAATGCTGCTGGATCCGGAGCGGTACAGGGACATCATGAGCTATTGCTTCGATCATATCTGGATCAGCGACTACCAGTTCGACCGGGCGATGACCCACCGGCTGAACGGAGACGGCGGCATCAACCACGACGCGGAGACCGAGGCTCCGCCGGGTCTGGACCGCGGCGAGATGCTCGTGGTCTGGGGCGCGGTCCAGGAGGGACGTCTCTTCCTCGAACCGGCGTTCGTGCTGGAGGGGCCGGTCGTGCTTCCCGAGTCCGACGGCCCCTACCGGGTCGAGGGACTCGGAGAGAACGGGGAGACGAGGTTCTCCCTCTCGTTCTCGCCGGTTCCGGTGGACCATGGGGGAAGCAGCTTCCCGTTCTTCGTCCCCTACGAGCGCGAGTGGGCCTACAACCTCGGACGGATGGTGCTCACCGGGCCGGAGGGGGAGTACGCGCTTACACGCGACGGAGAGTCCGAGATGGCCGTGCTGTCGGATCCCGCCACGGGAAGACTCCGGGCGATCGTCAGGGACTGGGACGGAGGTCCGCTCCCCGGCGAAGAGAGTGCGAACGTGACGGTCACCCGGGGCATCCCGGCAGGGGGATTGCGGTAGACGGGACCCCGAGTCCCAGCGCCCGCGCGGGAGCCGCCGTTTCCGCAAGGACCGGCCCCGTGCTCCACGAGATCCCGAGCCACAAGGTTTCGAGACTCGACACGTTGCGGATACTCGCCGTCGTTGCCACGCTCCGGGACAGCCCGATCCCCTTTCCTCACTTCGATTCCAACTGCGCGGCGACCACCGGATCGCTTATGACGGAACCCTGATCGCCCCCCCGTACCCTCCTCCCCCGGAGCGATTCGCGCACCCGAGAGCGGGGAGGTACGATGTGTCCACCATGCAGACCCAGACACCGACGACTTGGGAGGATGTACTGCGGATGCCGGACGACGGCAACCGCTACGAGTTCATCGGGGGTCGGCTGTACATGACGCCCGCGCCCGTGACCCGGCACCAGCGCGTCCTGGCGCGTCTTTGGCCGGCTCTGTTTCGCATCCTCGTGGACTCCGGACGCGGAGAGGTGCTCTCCGCCCCGCTCCTGGTCCAGTTTCCGGGCACCGACGATCGCGTCCAGCCCGACCTTCTGTTCATATCCAACGAGAGGCGGGAGATCGTCGGCGAGAAGCAGGTGACGGGCGCACCCGACCTGGTCGTCGAGATCCTGTCGCCTTCCACCGCGCACCGGGACCGCGGGATCAAGCTCGACCTGTACGCACGATCCGGCGTCCGGCAATACTGGATCGCGGATCCGGTCGACGATGTGGTCGATGTGTGGCGCTTCGCGGACGAGCAGGGGCACGAACGCTTCTCCGGCGAACTCCCGGTCCGGCTTGGTCGCGAGCGCCTGGGCCTGATCGACCTTGACGAGGTCTTCTCGCGCCATCTGGACCTGTGGGAGAGCGGAGCGTAGTCACCACAGAGTCATTCGTGATCGTCATCCGCTCCTGCGCCGCAGCAAGTCCGGCCCTTCACGCTGGGATGGTGATCGGCTCACCCCCGGGGCAGGAGACGCCCGGCACGATACACTGTCAACTACAAAGGAGTGGAGTACCGGGCCGCGGGCAAACGGGTTCGAACAAGCCGGCACCCCTTGTCGTCCGAACGGTGATCCGCCCTACGAATCCGGTTCGTTCTCCTCCGAAGAAATGGCCTCACGATCGTGGCTCGCACCACGTACAGCACCCCGAGTTCGTCGCTGGTGACGCCGTAGAGGACGCCGCCGCGCACGATCGGTTCGGGAATCGACGATGCCAGCTCGAAGGGGAGCCTGATAGTGCCGAGAAAGCGGCCCTCGGAGTCGAAGATGTCGAAGAGGCGTCCCCTGTCGTGTGCTTCGGAGGCGGGGACTCGCCGGTCCACCCAGAGGTTCCCTTCGTCGTCGATGAAAAAGGCAGCCGTGGCGGGTCTGGTCGTGGGGAACTTCGACGGGTCGATCTGTCCGCCCCGGCTGGTGAACCACTCGAGGTTGGCAATGGCCTGCTCCCTGTCCTCGTCCGTCACCGGGATCGGCTCGTGGTCCTTCGTAACGGTTCGCAGCACCTCGCCGCCGGTCGTCATTTCGGTCAGCTCATACCGCCGGGTAAGAAGCCTCCACACGGTGCCCGTCGGCGAGAAGCGCCAGCGCATCGTTCCCTGGAACGGGACGGACGTGCTTGCCCTCGGCGTTTCGAAGAACTCGAGGTCCAGGGGATTCTCGGGTACGGGGATCGTATCGATCGGGTTGTAGGACTGGTCGAAGCGGGCCAGCGCTCTCCTGCCCGCGGACCGGATCAGGACGTTGTAGCGGCCCACCGGGTCGAACCCCCCGGGGTAGGGCCTGACGGTCCAGCCGCCGGTGTTGGTCTGCTGCTGTCTCAGGTAGGTACCGGTCGAGTCGAAGATGGAGACGCGACCCTCGCCCATGCCCATCACCCAGATCTCGCCGTTCCGCGAGAGGTCGACCGAAACGGCCGAGGTGAATTCCCCCGGCCCCTCGCCCTTCTTCCCGACGGTCCGGACGAAGGTGCCGTCCGAGTCGAAGATGCGGACCTCCTGCGCCTGATCGTCGAGGACGAAGATCCGGCCCCACGCGTCGACGTCGAAGGAGTAGATGGCCCCGAACAGATCGGGACCCTCGCTCATCGCACTCCCGAACCGCAGTTCCTCGACCACCTGCCACTCTTCGCCGGGCGCCCACAGCGGCTCGCCGGTGTTGTGGACGACGATGCCGCGGCCGGCGTCTGAACCGCAGGCTGTAAGGAACAGGGGGAGAAGCGCGGCCAACGGTCCGTGGGAGTGCTTGCCACGCCCCGCGGCGCCGGGGTGAGGGATCTCGGGAGCGGACGATGTGACTGTTGCGAGCATGGCGATGGCACCGTGGGTTGGGTGTGGCGGAGACGGGGGACTGGACTGGCTGTCGATACGCATTCCGTGTGGGTTCGGTGGGGGGTCAGGCGGACTCCTCGGGCCCGCCCGAGCCCGCGAACAAGTCCGCCACCAACCCCAGCTTCTCGGAAACCTCCTCCGCGATGTCCTCGGCGTCGATGAAGTCGACCAGCCGGTGGAGGTCGCGTTTGCGAAGCAACATGGCGTGGTCGAGCTTGTCGGCCAGGCGCCGGAAGAACTCCTCGGCGAAGTCGCTGAGCTTCCGGCCTTCGGTTCTTGCCTCCCACAACAGGCGTGCGGCGTCGGCGTCCATTCCCTTCCAGGTCAGAAGATCCCGTTCGCGGCCGTCGAAGACCCGGTCCAGGATCAGTTCGTCGAGGACTTCGTCGGTCTCCCGGCGGAACCGGTCGAACAGCGGCAGGTCGCGGTATGCGTGAGCCGCGTAGGCCCGGAGGACCTCGGGGCTGACGATGTAGTTTTCGATTTCGTACCGTCGCCAGTAGGATGTGGTCAGACCACCCTTGTCCGAGTCCTTGCGCTGCCGTGCGTTGCGGTCCCGGATCGCCAACCCCCTCAGGCCGGGCAGCATCGGCCGGAGCGAGAAGAAGTGCTGGTCCGGGCTGAGACCGAAGCCCTGCTCGACGCGCTCGAGTTCGGAGTCCCGGTCCGGTTCGGGGTAGTTGTCCTGGACGTAGTACACGTTCGCGTTGTCGTCCCATGCGTCCGCGGCCGCATGCTCCAGCTTCGTAGCCAGCGCCCGCAACACGGCTAGGTCCGTTCCCCCCTCGACGTAGAGGACATATCCCCGTTGCCGTGCCCGGATGTAGTGCTCGGCGCCGTAGTGCCGCAGCGCTGCGACGATTTCCTTCCTGGACGCCAGCTCGTCCGCTCGCCCGGCGAGGAGCAGCGTCAGGTTGCGGTCGAGGGCCTCGTCCAGGATGACCTCGGAGTGGGTGACCAGAACGACCTGGGAGCCGGAGCGCGCGGCTTCGTCCCGCAGGAGCACATACGCCTGTCTCTGGCGAAGGATCTCGAGGTGCGCGTCCGGTTCGTCGATCAGAAGGACGCTCCGGGGATGCGAGTGCAGATGGGCGAGGATCAGAAGCATCTGCTGAAGGCCCCGGCCGGCCAAGGCGATGTCCACCGGTTTGCGGGCGCCGGGTTGACGGTAGAAGAGGTCGATCGCGCCGCGCCCGGTCTCGGAGGGTGCTTCCAGGTCCACGGCGAACAGGCGGCCCACGAGCTTCTCGATTCTGGACCAAGCCGCGGGGTCCTCGCGAAACACCATCAGGCACAGGTTGCGCAGCACCTGGGCCATCTGGCCCTGTCCCAGGAGGACGTCGATCCGGCCGGGCTGAATGATCGGCTCCTCGGTTTCGATTCCCGACATCGGGTACAGCAGCCGAACGTTCAGGCGGGCTGCCGCCCGGACGAAGTCGGGAAGGTCCAGCGTCGCCTGGTCGGGCGTGCAGTACGCCGTTTCGTCCCCGAAACAGCGAAAACGCATGGTTACCGGCTTCACGCGATTGTCGTGCAGGACTCCGAGCGTGATTTCGAGCGGTATGTTCCGCGGTCCGGTGCGGACGGCCATGTTGTGCCAGTAGTCGCGGGCGCTTCGCACCGGCACCGCCACGACGGCGAGCCGGTTGAGGCCCGTCGCGGTGCGCTCCTTGGGCGGCGCCCGGCCCTTCCGATCGAACCAGGTTCGCACCGCCTGGGACCAGAGTGCGATCGCCTGCAGCGCCGTCGTCTTGCCGCAGTTGTTGGGGCCGGCCAGAACCGCCGGATGGTCGAGTTCGATGCGGACCCTGTCGCCGAACGCCTTGAAGTTGCGGATTTCGAGGTACTGGAGGTGCCTCATGAACCCCCGCCCCTCTTCGGCCCGCGCCTCCGGTGCGCCACCCTAACCGCGAAGAGCCCCGCGAGCGTCAGCGCCGCCACGAGCGGCCAGAAGGTGTCCGCCCGGACCTTCCAGTAGAAGTGCAGGACACCCAGCGAGGCGGAGACGTACACCAGCCGGTGCAGCTTGAGCCAACGCCGGCCCAGGCGGCGGATCCACCCCTTCGTCGACGTCACGGCCAGAGGGATCAGCAGGACCAGCGCCGCGAACCCCGCCGTGATGTAGCGCCGGTCGCGCACGTCCTCGAGGATGTACCCGAGCGCGAAGAGCTGGTCGATGCCGGCGTACGCGAGGAAGTGGACGCAGGCGTGGAAGAATGCGAAGAGGCCCAGGAGGCGCCGGATCCGGACGGCCCGGTTCCACCCGGTCAGCCGGCGAACGGGGGTTACCGCCAGCGTGGCCAGGAGAAAGACCAGCGTCCAGCGGCCCTCGACCAGGATGATCGTCTCGGCGGGGAGGACGCCCAGGGTGCCGCGGAAAAACCCCGCTGCTAGCCAAACGACGGGAGCGAGCCCAGTCGCCCAGACGGCGACCTTGAGGACGAGGATGCGGCGCCCGGGGCCGGCGGAGCGGGACCTCTGCCGTTCGCGCGCCGCGGGAGGTCTCACGACTACCGCCCGGCGGTCCCGGCGGCCCGCGCGAGAGCCCCCCCGGAATCGGGGCCGCGAGGCGTCCCGGCCGGACCGCTTCGCCCCACTGGCTGCTCGCGGACTCCCGGCTCCGGCTTCACCCTCAGAAGTACTTCTTCAGGTCCATCCCCTCGTACATATGCGCCACCTCGTCGGCGTATCCGTTCAGGAACAGCGTGTCGACGCGGCGGTGCCCGAACAGCTTGTCGCCGTCTATGCGCTTCTCGGTCGCCTGGCTCCAGCGCGGGTGGCGCACGCCGGGGTTCACGTTGGAGTAGAACCCGTACTCGCGCGGACTCTGGGTGGCCCACGTGGTGGGGGGCTCCTCGGCTGTGAAGGTCATGCGCACGACCGACTTTATGCTCTTGAAGCCGTACTTCCAGGGCACGACGAGCCTGAGGGGCGCCCCGTTCTGGTTGGGAAGCGTCTTTCCGTACAGCCCGGTCGCCAAGAGCGACAGGGGATGAAGGGCCTCGTCCAGACGAAGTCCCTCCCGGTAGGGCCAGCCGATCACGGGCCGCCAGCGGCGCTCCGGCATCTGCTCCGGGTCCCACAGCGTCTCGAAGGCCACGTACTTCGCGCCGGGCCCGGGCTCGGCCCTGTTGATCACGTCGGCGAGGGGAAAGCCGCGCCAGGGGATCACCATCGACCACGCCTCCACGCACCGGAACCGGTAGACCCGGTCCTCGAGCGTGGACGGATGGACGAAGTCCTCGAGCCGGTAGTCGCCGGGCTTGTCGCAGAGGCCGTCCACCTTCACCGTCCACGGTTCGGTGACGAGCGTGTGGGCGTTCCGGGACGGATCCTCCTTGCCGAGCCCGAACTCGTAGAAGTTGTTGTAGCTGGTGATCTCTTCCCAGGTGTTGAGCTTCTCGTCCTGGCGCCCGGCGAGGGGCGAGGCCGCGGCCGCGCCGGGGGCGAGGAAGGCGGCGGCGCCGATGCCGGCCGAAGCTCCGAGGAATCTCCGGCGGTCGATGTAGACCGGCTCCGGGGTGATTTCGGAGGACGGGATGTCGCTGTTCCCGCGGATCCGGATGATCATGGTGAACTCCCTTGGGCGTGGGGCGGCGGGGCGCGACGAAGACGGTGGGCGACGCCTCCTCGTACACGCCAGGGTGGATGATCGATCCCCGGCGAGGGGCGCGTCAAGGGGTCGCTGCCTGGCCGCCCGGGACCGTTGCGGCGCTTCCGGTCTCTTCGCGGCCCCGCTCCGCGTCGCTTCCCACACGAATGGCGCCCACGTTCGTCTTTCGAAGCGCCTTGCCGGCCCGGCGCCTCGCCGCTCTCGGTGCTCGGGCGGCTTTATCCACGGATTGCTAGCCGGCCGCTCGCTCCCACGCCCCCCGAAAGCCCTCCGCCATCCGCGGTCCCGCACCCTCGTCCTCGTGCTTGAAGAAGACGAAGACGTCGCGCCACCGGGGCCGTTTCAGCGCGGCAGCCCACTCCGCCAGCTCCGCTTCCCCGTATCCCGGCCGCCTCAGTCGCGCGTACCCGAACCCGGCCGTCTCGACGACCGGGGCGGCCGTCTCGCCCGTGTCCGCCGCCACCAGCGCGGCGCCGCGGTCGGCCAGCGCCTGGTAGACCTCGTCGTCGAACCAGCTCTCGTGCCGGAACTCGAAGGCGGCGCGCGCGCTCTCCGGCAGGATCGAGAGAAAGTCCCGCAGCCGTCCCACGTCGGCGCGCAGATAGGGCGGCAGCTGGAAGAGAATCGCGCCGAGCCGCCCGCCCAGCCCGCCCGCGGCCGTCCGTACCAGGTGGTCCAACGGCTCGCCGGCGTCCTTGAGCCGCTTCATGTGGGTGATGCGGCGGTTGGCCTTGAGCACGAACGTGAAGTCTTCGGGCACCTGCGAGGCCCACTTCTCCAGCATCTCCGCCCGGGGCATCCGGTAGAAGGTGCTGTTGATCTCCACGCCGCTCAGCTGCCGGGAGTAGTACTCCAGCATCCGGTTCGCCGGGAGCTTTTCGGGGTAGAAGCTCCCCTTCCACTCCCTGTAGGAGAAGCCGCTGGTGCCGGTCCGGAGCCTGGGCCCGGCGTCGTTCCGGTCTGAACGCATTGCGTGTCCCTTCCGTGTTGCTTGATATTCCCAACCGATCGGCACTACCGTTCCCAATTGGTATCACCAATCGGACAATGGATTCAAGTGAGTTGCCCGCGAACCCTCGGCATCGATCTGCCGCCCGGGCAATCCGCGTTTCTGTGGGGCGCCCGCCAGACGGGCAAGTCGACCTACCTGCGGGAGCGCTTTCCGGACAGCGTGTACCTGGATCTTCCGGACTTCGATGTCCGCTTTCCGCTGAGCGCCCGTTCTTCAAGGCGCTCCGCTTTTCGCACGGCGAACTCCTCAACTACTCGAGCATCGCGCGGGACTGCGGCGTCAGCGCGAGGACCGTGCGGACGTACGGTCTCCTCCCCGGCGCCCGGCCCGCCCTCTTGCCCGCCGCCGCCTCCGCCCTCC
The DNA here is from genome assembly GCA_028873825.1 of Gemmatimonadota bacterium. Classification (GTDB taxonomy): domain Bacteria; phylum Gemmatimonadota; class Gemmatimonadetes; order Longimicrobiales; family Gaopeijiaceae; genus Bin94. Next base: position 18,355 of record JAPPNM010000056.1, read on the forward strand.
TCCCCGGTGTAGCCGTCGAGCCAGGCCTCCCGCGTCCAGACCCTCTGCTTCTCCGGGAGCTCCTCGAACGTCTTCCGCAGCGCGTCCGGGTCGAAGACGCTCTTCGCGATCTCCGCGAACCCCTCCGCCGTCCGGCTCATTTCCTTCAAGTGGTCCGGTATGTGATAGGTCCAAAACAGGTCGTAGGTCTTCGCCGGATAGTGTCCGATGTACTTGATGTTGGGCGACCAGCCGCCGCCGCCCGCAAGAAGATCATAGGCGCCGAAGACGGTCGTACCGATCCAGAACGGCATGCTCACCCCGGCCGCGAACCCCGGAAACTCCTCCTCGAGCTCCCTCCAGCGGGCATACGGGATGCTGTCTCCCCGCTGGAGGGGCCAGCCAGGCGGGGAGTAGGGGGCGCGGGCGGCGCGCTCGGCCGCCGTACCCATGAAGTTCATTCCCGCGAACCAGTCCGGGGCCTCCGGGGCCTCGTCCGCGACCGCGGCGGGTTCCGGCGCCCGCGGGTCCGTCCCCCCGGCGCCGGGCCGGTGCGGCTCGCAGGCCGCCAGCGCGGCCAGGGCCAGTAGCAGGGTTGCCGTGTTTCTCATCGGGAAGGCCCCTTTCGGGTTCGGTTTTCCCGCAACGTACGATGTCGCCGGCGGGCGGGTCCGGCCGGGAAAGGCATTGTACGGCACCAGCGGAGGGCCGCACAGGGCGGACGGTCCCGAATCCGCGGCCTCCCGGGGGCCCACCACCCGCCTTCACCGCCGGTATCTCGGCCCGGCCGCGGCGGCCGCGCAACGACATGACACCTACCCCCCCGCTTCCGCCGCTGCACTCCCGCGGCAGGCGGGGCACCGCACCACCACGCGGTCCCGCACGTAGGAGACGTCCGCTCTCGGCCCGGTGCGAATGACCGCGCAGGGAACGCCGCAGCGTGGGCACGCGGGACCGGACCCGCCGGGGGCCGCTCTCCTCAGCAGTTCGCGTCGTTCACGGGGCGTGAAGACTCCGGTCCCGCCTTCGCGACCGCGCTTCGGGGTGGGCGGGGAATCCGTCATCGGCGTACGTTGGGGTCAACGACCGCGCCCCACCGGGTGTCCTTGCGGGCTGGCGGGCCGGGTTTCGGCGGGAGCGCCCGGCCGAAAGCGAGGCGTACGAATATATGAAGATACTTGTGGCGGCGATGGTCTCCGCTTTCGCGGGGGCGGGACAGGAAGCCGCCGAGCGGCAGGACGAGGCGCCGCCGGGAGGCGCGGGCGACCGCCCGGCCGCCGCCGTCTACGACGGCAGCGCCGGGCAGCTCGACGTGCCCGGTCCCGCGGTGGCCGACGCCGACATCGACATCGACGGCGAAATCGTCGAGGCCGCGTGGGCGGACGCGCCGGTGCTCACCGGCTTCACCCAGTTCGACCCGGTCGAGGGGGTGCCCGCCACGCAGCGCACCGAGGCGCGCGTGCTCCTCGCCGACGACGCCATTTACTTCGCCGTGACCGCCTGGGACGACGCAGAGGGCGGCATCCGCGCGACCCTCGGCGACCGCGACTCCTTCGGCCGCTCCGACGACTACGTGCGCATCATCCTCGACACCTTCAACGACCACCGGCGGGGCTACGCCATCATGGTCAACCCGCTCGGCGTCCAGCAGGACGGGCTGTGGGTCGTGGGAGGAAGGCGGCGCGGGCGGGGTCCGCCGATCGACTGGAATCCGGACTTCGTGTGGGACTCCGGCGGCCGCATCTTCGACGGGGGGTACTCGGTCGAGGTGAGGGTGCCGTTCAAGAGCATCCGGTTCCCGAGCGTGCCGGTGCAGGACTGGGGACTTCAGATCGAGCGCCGAATCGCGCGCAACGGCTACGGCGCGTCGTGGGCGCCGGTGACGGCCGACGTGGCCAACCAGATGGAGCAGTTCGGCACACTGACCGGCCTCGCCGACCTCAGCCCCGGCCTCTTCCTGGAGATCAATCCGGTCCAGACCTTCAGCAAGCAGGGCGCGTACGACGACGATGAAGGGAGCTTCGAGCGCGAGGAGACCGACGGGGACTTCGGGCTCAACGTCACCTACGGCATCACCTCCAACCTGACGCTGGACGGCACCTACAACCCGGACTTCTCGCAGGTGGAGGCCGACGCCGGCCAGATCGCGGTCAACGAGCGCTTCGCCATCTTCCTGCGCGAGAAACGCCCGTTCTTTCTCGAGGGCACCGAGATCTTCCAGCTTCCCCGGCGGCTGGTGCATACGCGCTCGATCGCCAACCCGGTCGTGGGGGCCAAGCTCCAGGGCAAGATCGGCCCCTTCAACGCCGGATACCTCGGCGCCCTGGACGACGTCGGCGATCCCAACCACCCGGACGAGCCGGGCGACGCGGTGGTGAACATCTTCCGCCTCCGGCGCGATCTGGGCGGCACCTCCAACGCGGGCGCGGTCTACACCGACAGGACCTTCGGCCGGGACCGCTTCAACCGGCTGCTGGGCTTCGACGGTCGCATTCAGCTGCGGCGGCGGTACACGGTCACGCTGCTGGCGGCGGGCAGCCGCACTTCGCACGGGGACCCCGAAGCCGTCGGCGGCGGACTCCTCGCCGCCCAGGCCGAGCGCTCGGGCCGCAACCTTCAGTTCGAGTTCGGCGGCTCCTACGTCAGCAGCGACTTCGAGGCCGGAAGCGGCTTCATCCGCCGCACGGGGGTGGCGCAACTGGGGTCGGACGTGAGCTACAACTTCCGCGGCGGGCCCGGCGCCGCGATCGAGCGCTGGGGACCGAGCCTGGAGGCGGGGGCGCTGTGGACGCACGACGACTTCCGGGCCCGGCGGCGGCCGCAGGAGGCGAGCGTCGAACTCGGCGCCAGCGTCTCCTTCCGGGGGAACGTCTCCGTCTTCGGCAACTACTCGCTCTCCTACTACCGCTTCGGCGCCGACGACTACGACGGCCTAGTCTACGCGGACGCCGACGGACAGCAGCATCTCTTCCGTCCCGACCAGTCCCTCTTCCGGGCTCTCGGTTCCGGCACGGTCTTCTTCTGGGTCAGCACCTTCGACCGCGTGCGCGGCGACGCGTGGCTGACCCGGTCCGAGTCGCCCCTCTTCGACTTCGTCACCGGCACGCCGGTAGACGTCGCCGATTCCTGGTCTGGGGGCGCCGGCCTGGACCTCCGTCCCGCCACCAACGTCAGCGCGGAGCTGGGCGTCCGTCACACGAGCCTCTTCAGGCAGCGCGACGGGTCGCTCTATTCGCGGGCGACGATCCCGCGCGCGCGCGCCCAGTACCAGTTCAACCGCGCGCTCTACCTCCGGGCGATCTTCGAGTACGGCAGCCAGCGGCGGGGAGCCTTGCTGACGCCGGCGGGCGGCCGCCAAGTTTACCATTGCTCGGACGGATCGTGCGCCAAGCTGGAGGGCGGCGAGTCGAACGACTTCTCGGTGGAAGCGCTTCTCAGCTACGAGCCGACGCCCGGAACGGTGTTCTTCGTGGGCTACACTAGGCGCATGGAGGACTCGGAGGCCTTCCGCTTCCGCGACGTGCTGCACCGGGCCGAAGGGGTGTTCGTGAAACTTTCCTACCGGTTCCGGGGGTAGGGGACCGGACACTCCCGGAAACAAAGGAGATCATGGAATGCGTATGATTAGGACTCTCGGCGCGGTCGCGGCCACAGGCATCGCGAGCATCGTGCTGCTCAAGCTGATCGCGGCAGTCGCGGCACCGCTTCTCGGAATGTTCGTGGCCTTCCTGGCGCTGGCCTTCAAGGTGGGCCTGGCTTTGGGGGTCTGCTACTTCCTCTACCGGATGTTCCGGCGCCGCCGGGACGAAATGGCGGCTTAGCGGCTCGCCACACCGCCCCGGTGCCCGCGCGGGTCCATCCAGGGACCGCCGGCGCTCAGGAGGCCGCGGGGGGGTAAGCTGCCGCCGGCCATCGTCGTGGGATGGCGCGCGTTTTCCGTTCGGTCGCCGCCGCCGGGACGCTCGCGTTCCCGTGCGGCTGTCTCGACGGCGTCCCCCAACCCGACGGGCGCGCGGACGCTGCGGGACCCGTGGTCGTTCCCGTGGGAGACATCCTCCTCGAGGAAACGGACCGGTCCTACCTGGGGAACCCGACTTCCCTCGTTGTCGATACGGCGGACGGGTCGTTCCTTGTCTCGGACTTCATGCAGGGACGGATCATCCGCTTCGGCCGGGACGGCAGGGTCGTACAGGGCTACGGCCGGCCGGGGGAGGGGCCTGCCGAGTTCCGGGGAATCGGGCTCGCGTTCATCCTGAACGACTCGGTGGTGGTCGGCCTGGACGCACGAAGGCGGCTCTTCAAGCTGTTCTCGCGCGAGGGCGGAGCGTACCTCGAGTCGTTCCAGTACCGAGGCTCCATCCACGGCGCCGTGTCGGTGGTGGGGGGAGTGGTGGTAGCCCCGTCGGTGGAACTCGGCGAGGGCTTCACCTCGGTGCTGGTATGGAACCCGGGCGAAGGCTCCTTCAGGTACCTCGTCGACCTCCCGGAACCGTACATGCGATCCATTAGGAGAAACGGACCGTTCGCGGGGACGATGCCGAATGGCAGCGTCATGGCCTGGGCCGACACGCTGCTCGTCGGAATGGCTGCCGTGAACGAACTGGTGCTTGCCACATGGGGGGGCGAGGCGCTGGACACAATCCGTCCGCCCGGCGTCCGGCGGCGCGGCGTGCCCGCCAACGCGCAGGTGAAGTACGACACCGACATGTCGCTGAGCTTCCTGGACCGGGTTGAGATGATGTCGAATCTCAACGGCATCTACCGCATGTCGGATGGGCAGGCGGTGCTCGTCCACTACGACCGGACGTTCAGGGGTGAGATTCCAATGGTGGAGTGGCTGGCGGACATATACGTCACTGTCCTCTCCGCCGATCGCCGGACCGCCTGCGTGGACGGATCCGTTCCCTACGCGAACGAAACCCGCGCGCGGCTCACGGTGTCGCGCGACACGCTGTTCCTCCTGGACCGGGCGCTGAACCACACCGGCGACGGTCTGGAGACGCGGATCCGCCTCTACGAGATCGAGACCTCCGGTTGCGCCTGGCTGCCGGCTGCGTAGCCCGCCGCCGCCCCTCCCGGACTTTGGCCGCCCGTCGCCGTCCGTGGACAGAGTCCCCCCGGCATTCGAGCTGCCTCATCCACGGACTGCCGGCCGGGTCGGCTTCCCGCCCGGCGGCCGGCCCCTTCCACCCGGCCCCGTCCTCCTGCCCCGCGGCCGCCCCTCCCTCGCGCGGTCGTAGTCCACCCGCAGGCTGCGGCCGCCCAGCGTGACCCCGTTCAGCGCCGAGATCACGGTCCTGGCGTCGCTCTCCCGCACCTCCACCAGGGAGTGGCTCTGGCGCACGTCGATCCGACCGACCCGGTTGCCGGCCACTCCCGACTGGTTCGTGAGCGCGCCGAGCAGGTCCCCGGGGCCGATATCGTCCCGCTCGCCCGCCGACACGAAGAGGCGCACCCAGCTCTCGGGAGCCGCGGCGGCGGCCGCGCCCACCGTCGGCGGGGTCCGTCTCGCGCGTTTGCGGTCGAGGAGCAGCAGGGCCGCCGCGGCCACCTCGGCTGCCGCGAAGCGATCGAGCAGCGACTCCACGAGTAGGTAGTAGGGGGTGATTTCGGGGGAGCGAACCGCGTCGTGCACGGTGTCGGCCAACTCGTCCAGGGTGGCCGCGACGCGGGGGGGGCGGGCGGGGCGGGTCCGCTTGAGGCGCAGGCCGGCGTCCGCCGCGACCTCCTTGAGGTGGCCCAGCTCGCGGACCGCCGCGAGAACCCATGCGGGCCCGCCCCGGCCGTGCCGCGCGGCGGCCAGCGAGGCGCCCGGAGGCACGGCGCAGGAGAGCGTCGCGACGACCGCGGGATCTTTCGCGGCTTCCAGCGCCGCGCGGGCCGCCGCGTCCTCGCCCGGGGAGAGCCACACGGGGGCGGCCTTGTCGCCGGGCGGGCCGGAGACGTAGCCGTGCAATCCGAGGAAGTCTCCCAGATCGGCCGCCTGGTCCGCCGAAGCGGTGAAGACCAGCAGGTGGCGGACCGGCTCCTTCAACAGCGAGGCCGCGAGCGCCAACACGGTCTCCGAACGGTCTCCCTCGACCACCACCAGGTTCAGTTCGGCGGGCCGCCCTCCGGTCCCGGCACCGTCCGGGCGCCCTCTCTCCGCCTTCCTTCCCGCGGATCGCCCGCCCGCGGCCGGCGCCCGCGGCCGGTCGCGCGGTCCCGGGGGAACGGTCGGGGCGCGCCGCGTGAAGCGCCCGGCCAGCGAGCGAAGCGCGGGACCGAAGGGGTGGCCGCAGAAGATGCGCTGGCACTCGCGGGGCAGCCCCGCGAGAAACGCCTCCATTCGGTCGCCCGGAACCGCCTCGACCACCCCGTCGCCGTCGTGGATCACGACCGCCTCCACGCGCTCCACGTTCACGGAACGGTCGTAGAGCGACCCGATCCGGTCGGCGGGCACGAAGAGGAAGTCGGCGCGCTCCGGGAGCGCCCATTGCCCGGCCAGCGCCGCCGCCCGCGCCCCCGAGGCTTCGCACAACCCGGCGAACGACCGCGCGAGCTCGGTGGCCTGACGGCGCCCCGTGCAGACCACCAGGCACACCGGCGAGCCCCGTCCCCCGCGCAGCCGGTCGAGCAGCGGCGCGCCGTAGCCCACCAGGATGCCGCTCCCCGGCCCCGCGCGGCCCATGAGGTCGTTGCCGCGCGCGATGACGGGGATCGCCGCGGCCTGGAAGGGGGTGGGCGTCTCGATCCCCCCGGCCGCGAGCGCAGCGACGATCTCGGGACCGAGGGGAAGCTCGTCGAAGGAGGTCATCTAGCAGTCCGTGGACAAAGCGGCCCGAGCGGCGAGAGCCTAGCCCGGGTCGCCCGAGCCCGGTCCGCCGGCGTCCCCGTGCTCGTAGGGGAGATGGTTCAGGAAGCGCTGGATCTCGTAGTCCATGCGCGAGGTGCGGAGCCGGTCGGTGCGGGCCGTCACGTCCGTGAAGGGGCCGTGGCGGCGGGCGGTGAGGACGACGGTGCCCTCCTCGCCGGTGTAGGTGGCGCCGTGCGAGGAACGCCTCGACCTGCCGAGGCCGATGTAGGCAGGGAGGACCTCCTCGGCGCGGGCCAGGACCTCCGCCGGACCCAGCGCGGTCTTTCGTTCGTATCCCGCCATAGCGTGCTTCCCTAGTAGTCCGTGGATAATGCCGGGGGGATTTTGTCCACGGGCTGCTACTCCTCTGTCGTCGGCGTGAGTTCGTCCGCGATCCACCGCGCCCACTCGCCGACGGCTTCCCGCGTGGCCAGCCCCTGGAGGCGCCGCCCGGCGTGGACCAGGGCCGGAACGTCCGTGACTCCGCGGTCCCGGGCCGCGGCCCGGTGCGCCAGGACGGTCCCGGTGCAACGGTCCACGTCCAGCGCGACCCTCGTCTCGGTGCGGTCCAGCCCGGCGAGGTGCGCGACTTCGACCAGCAAATCTATGCGTCCGACGTCGATCCGGTCGACGAAGTGGGCTTGGAAGATGGCGCGCCTGACCTCGTCGTAACAGTCCCTCTCCCGGGCGAACTCGGCCAATTCGTGGGCCTTTCGGGTCCACGGGACCAGGTGAGGGATCTCCATGGGGAAACCCAGCTCGCCGGCTTGGTCCGCCACCCGGGCCCGGCGCGCCCGCCAATCCGGGTCCCGGGGGTCGATCATGGCCTCCGGGGGCGGACGAAGTTCGAATCCGCACCAGCGGACGGCGCCGGCGGCCCCGGCCTCGTCGATCATGTGACTGGCGAGGCGCGAACCGGGATCGACGAAATCGAAGAAGAAGAGGGGCTTGGAGGCGAGCATCAGCAACCCGAGAGCAGCCCGTGGATAAGGCCGCCCGAGCACCGAGAGCGGCGAGGCGCCGGGCTGGCAAGGCGCGACGAAGG
>JAPPNM010000059.1 GCA_028873825.1 Gemmatimonadota bacterium
GGTGGAAAATGACCCGGAAAACGGCTAGATTCCGTGCGCCAAATGCACAATCACCCTTCGACCGGCACCTCTGGCCGCCCCTCCCCGACGTGGCCCATCATGGCCTTTGTCGGCAGCGTCAGCACCACCTCGCCGCTGTCGATCGCCTCCCGTGCGACGCCCTTGATGGCCAGATCGACATCCCTGTCGGGCGACAGAGGGCTGGTGGTCGTGATGAGCAGATCGAGACGGTCCCTAACCGGATGGACGGTGATGTCTCCGGCCTCCTCTTCCATCGCGTAGGCCAGATCGCCGCCCTCGGCGACCTCGTCCGGATCCTCGGGAGGTCCGGTTGCGAACTCCTCGTCCATGCACCCGGACGCCAGCGGACCGGCGAGCAGAGCGGCGAGAATCAGTGTCCTGGAGATCATGCGCTTCCTCTTCCTTGCTGAAGAGTGGAACAGAGGAAGCGACCGGCCCCGGCCCAGCCTGCACTCCGGGACGCGGGAACCGGCCGTCGTCGCGGGGTTGCAGGTACGCTATCGCGGTGTCTTGCATATGTCAGCCTTGCGCATATCCTATGCATGGCGTACCCTCCTAGTGTCAGATCAGCAGCGGCGCTCACGGCACCCTTGATCTAGTGCCGGGTCGCCCGCTGAACACCGCTAGACGGCGAACTCGAGAAGTTGTACGGGCGGTTCATCGCCACCCGCTTCGTCCTGCAGGGCCTGCTCCGAACGCTCTCGCGCAGACTGGGCTCGAAGAGTGTCCTCGATACGGGCTCATCAATCACGTCACGGAGCTTGACGACGGGCAGTTCTTCGACCACGCGCCGCCAGAACGAGTCCTTGGCGCACAGACCGAGCTTCTGAACATGGTCTTCGAGTACGTCCCCGAAGACGTTCCGTACGGCTGAGTCACTCATCTCACCCTCCTGTCCGAAAGGAACTCTCTGATGTCCGACCTCTCCGAACGACTTGATTCCGTCATTGGCCCGCTAGTTGAGAAGGCGAAGATGGCCCCTCACCCCATCCCTCCTACCGATGCCGATATCCGGGCTGCCGCCTTGAAGCTCATTCTCAGGGAACTCCTCCATAACGGGGAAGTCAGTACCGAACAGTTCATTGTAACGACGAAGGGTCTGGTCGATTCTCTTCATAGTGCCTCTACGACCCCCGGGAGGCCTAGCAGGCATATCTACACCGACATCGCCACCGCGATCAGGACCTTTCAGGAGGAGTTTCCCCAGCCTCAGGAAGAGCCTTCCCAACCATCGCCGGAAATGGGTATGCAGCTCTAGCAGCTTCCGAAGCGCGGTCCGGGCGCTGTCCGTGAGGCAATCGAGGATCTTCTTGGCGAGATGTGATGCCCCCATTCCTTGAGTCAGGTGCATAATCACCGTCGGTCCGAAAGCGCCGCCACTCCGGGCAGCTCCCTTCCGGCCAGCAGGTCGAGTGCCGCCCCCCCGCCGGTGGAGACGTGAGTGATGCGAGCGGCTACGCCCGCCGACCGGACGGCCGCGGCCGAGTCGCCTCCGCCTACGATCACCGCCGCCCCCGCGTCCGCCGCATCGGCCGCGGCCCGGGCGATGCCGACGGTGCCGCGCGAGAACTCCTCCGTCTCGAACACGCCCATCGGTCCGTTCCAGACCACCGTGGCGGCCTCCGCCAGGTACTCGCCGAAGAGCCGCACCGTCACGGGACCGACGTCGCCCGCCGCCTCGTCGGGCGCGATCCCGGAACGGTCCACGACCCGCGTGCGGGCACCTGGGGCGATGCCCGGCGCGGTCACGCAGTCGACCGGAAGGACCAGTCCGGCCCCGGCGGCCCGGAGAAGCCGCGCGGCGACCCCGGTCTTCCCGGTCTCCACCAGAGAGGCGCCCGTCTCCATTCCCATCGCCCGGAAGAACGTGTTGGCCATGGCTCCCCCGGCCAGCAGCGCGTCGACCCGCGGCAGCAGCGCCTCGATTACGCCGATCTTGCCGGAGATCTTGGCGCCTCCGAGTACGGCCACGAAAGGCCGGCGAGGGTTCCGAAGGGTATCCCGGAACACCGCCAGCTCGCGCTCCAACAGCCGCCCCGCCACCGCCTCGCCCCCCTTGGCGCGCACGGCGCGGGGCAGCCCGTCTGTGGACGCGTGGGCCCGGTGCGCCGTCCCGAAGGCGTCCATGACGAAGTGGTCGGCCCAGGCGGCCCAGTCGGCCGCCAGCTCGGGGGAATTGGCCGTCTCGCCCGGCAGAAAGCGAGTGTTCTCGAGGAGGAGGACCGACCCCGGAGCCGCGGCGTCGACGGCCGCCGTAACCTGGCGGCCGGCCGCGCACGGAACGAACCGGACGGGCGCCGGGAGAAGATCGTCCAGGAGGCGGGACACCGGCTCCAGCGTGAAGGCGGGGTCTTCCCGCCCGCCGGGGCGCCCCAGATGGGAGAGGATTACGACCTTAGCGTTCGCTTCGACGAGGTCACCGATCGTGGGAACGGCGCGCGCGACGCGGGCCGGGTCCGCCACTTCGCCGGCAGTCGTCAGGGGAACGTTGAAATCCGCCCTCACCGCGACAGTGGCGCCGCCAAGGCAACCGTCCGGCAGGTCGGCGGCGTTGCGCGGCCGCGGTCGGCTTTCGGGCACGAAACGCGAAGTTCAGTTGATCGGCGGGATCTCGAAGGTCTGGTTCTCGGGAGCGGGCTGGGACCCTCTCGCATTCGGCACGAACCTGATCGAAAACTGCACCCAAGTGCCCACCGGAAGTCCCAAGCGGGTGGCCGGCTGGAAGCGGATCGAGCGGGCCGCCCGCAGCGCGGCCTGGTCCAGCCGGGGAACACCGGACGAGTTGCGGACCTCGGGAGTCTCCGCGACCCCGTCGGGACCCACCCAGAACAGCATCCGCACGACGCCGCCTACGCCGGCCTCCTGCAGGGAGACCGGGTATTCCTTCGCGACGGTGCGGCGGGCCTGATCCCGGTCCAGGATGTCCGGAAGCGTCGGGGCGGGCGGCGGCCCGTCCGGCGCTCTCCCTTCGTTCGGCTCGGGCGGCGGGGATGCGTCGTCCCGCGTTTCCGCCTCTGGCGGTTCGCCCGTTTCCGGGACCAGGTACAGCACCGCCGAGGCGCCGGAGGGATCCGCCGCTACGGGTTCCGCCTCGGTGACGGGGCCCGCCTGCTCGGCCGCGGGGAGCAGCAGCCCCGCCATGAAGGTGCGGGCCGCCGGAACCGTCAGCGTGCCCGCCGCCAGGAGGACCACCGCCGCGGCAGTCAGGCGGGCGGGCCGCACCCACCCCGAGTACGGCGAGGTCGCCGACAGCAGGCGTGCGTGCTCGGCCGCGAGTTCGGCGCGCAATTCGGCCGCGAAGGAAGAGCGTTCCTCGATCACGATCTCGCGGAGGTCGCGGTCCAGCCGCGCCAGATCGGGAGACCGGATCTCGGGGAAGCCCGGCGGTTCGGCGGTTCGGTCCCGGCGCCGGGTCATCGGTTCCCCGCCTGGCCGGACTGCTCGGCAACCGCCTCCCTGAGCCTCGCCAGGGCCCGGTGGATCCGCACCGCCACGGCGTTCGCGGTGATCTTGAGCGACTCCGCGATCTCCGCGTTTTCGAGTCCCGCGCCGTAACGCAGCGACAGGACTTCCTGGTCGGCCTCCCGCAACGTCGCCGCCGCGTTGAAGAGCCTCCTCAGCTCCTCCGCCCGCAGGAGCCTCTCCTCCTGGGACGGGCCGTCGGACACCAGATCGGGCGCGCGGTCGAGTGAGATGTGCAGCGACCCCCGCCGCCGCAGCTTCCGGAGGTGGTCCGTGACGGCGTTGCGCGCGATTCGCAGCAACCACGTGCGCGGCCGCGATCGACCGGGGTCGTAGCGGTCCAGGGCCCTCAGGGCCTTGAGGAAGACCTCCGACGTGATGTCCTCCGCCACCTCGCGGGTGGCGACCCGGAAGCGCACGTAGCGGTAGACGGACTCGCGGTGGTCGCGGAACCAGGCCTCGAAGTCCGGCGGGAGCTCCGCGGGGGCGGAGACCGCGCCCGCACGGCGCCGCACCCTGCCGGACCGGCGCGGCTTCTTCGTCGTTGCGGAATTCGTCATCGCTCTCCCCTACGCCGTCGCCTCCCTTTGCTTACACCCGCGCCGCGTCCGATCCCGCGCCGGCCGTCCGCGGCAGGCGCCGGCCGACGTAACTTACCAGATCGACCACCCGCGACGAGTATCCCCACTCGTTGTCGTACCAGGCCAGGACCTTGGCCAGCCGTCCCCCCACTACGGCGGTGCTGGGCGCGTCCACGACCGAACTGGCCGGCTCTCCGGTGAAGTCCACGGAGACGAGCGGATCCTCCTCCACCCTGAGGATACCCGCCAAGTCGGTCTTCGCGGCGGCTCGCAAGGCGTCGTTCACGTCGCCCGCCGTCGCGTCCTGCTCCAGCTCCGCCACCAGGTCGACCAGCGACACGTCCGGGGTGGGCACCCGGACGGCCATGCCGTCGAGCCTTCCCTCCAGCTCGGGCAGCACCAGCGATATGGCCCGGGCCGCTCCGGTCGTGGTGGGAATCATGCTGAGGGACGCCGCGCGGGCTCGCCGGAGGTCCTTGCGGGGCCCGTCCAGGACGGGCTGGCCGGCCGTATAGGCGTGAATCGTCGTCATCAGGCCTCGTGCGATGCCGAAGCGCTCCAGGAGCACCTTGGCGACGGGCGCCAGACAGTTGGTGGTACAGCTGGCGTTGGAAATGAGGTGGTGGCGGCCGGGATCGTAGACGCGGTGGTTGACGCCCAGCACCACGGTGAGGTCCTCGTCCTTCGCGGGCGCCGAGACGACGACCTTGCGGGCCCCCGCCTCCAGGTGTCTTCCGGCCAGCTCCCGGCTCCTGAACAACCCGGTGGACTCCACGACCACGTCGATCCCGAGTTCTCGCCAGGGGAGACGCGCCGGATCCCGCTCCGACAGGACCAGGATGCGGTCGCCGTCGACGATCAGCCCGTCTCCCGAGAGCTCCACCGAACCGGGGTAGCGCCCGTGGACCGAGTCGTGCTTCAGCAGGTGGGCCAGCGTCACGTTGTCGGCGAGGTCGTTGACCGCGACGAAGTCGAGATCGGTCCTGCCCGACCGCTTGGCGGACCGGACGACGTTTCTGCCGATGCGGCCGAAGCCGTTGATCGCGACTCGTATGGACATGTGCGCGTGAGCTCCCGCGGCGGGCTCTCCGCCGGTTCAGGTGGATTCGAGAGAAAGCGGAACCGTGCGCGCGAAGGCGTACGCCGTCACGGACTCGGGGCCGCCGGACCGCAGCGCCTCGACGGCCGCCACGAGCGTGGCGCCCGTCGTGACGACATCGTCCACCAGGAGGAGCCGGCGACCCGCGACCCTGTCGGCGAAGGTCTCGACCATCACGAATGCGCCACTCACGTTAGCCCGGCGCTGCATCGGATTCAAGGCGGTCTGGGTCCCCCGCTGGCCGCGCCGCTCCAGGCACGGCAGCAGGGGCCTGCCGAGCCCGGCGGCGAGGGCGGCGGCGATCACCGCGGCCTGGTTGTACCCCCGCCGCCGGAGGTTGCGCCGGGAGGTGGGGACGGGGACGACGCAGTGCGCGCTTTCCACCGCCCGCCCGGCCCGGCGGGCCATCTCGGCGCCCATGAAGTCTCCGGCTCCGCGCCAGCCGTGATACTTGAGGGCGTGGACGAGCTCTCTGGCGGGCGACTCCAGAAGGCAGGCCGCGTGGGCGCCGGCCAGCAGCTCCGGCCAGTCCGCGCACTCCAGGCACGACGGCGCGTCTCCGGTCCCCAGCGGGGCGCCGCAGCGGCCGCAGACCGGAAGCGGCACCGGAGGCAGTCGCAAGCGGCAGTTTCGGCAGACCGGTCCGTCTCCGGCCCGAACCTCCTCCCCCGCGGACCCCCCGCAACCCGCGCACGCCGGCGGCAGCAGGAAGTCGATCACGCCGGCGACGCGTGCGAAGCGGCCCGGTCCCGGTCTCCGGGGCGAAGCTATCCGAGCGCCCGTGTCATCACCCCCGGCGGCGGCGGCTCCCCGAACCACCGCAGGTACGACGCTTCCGCCTGCAGCACCAGCATGTCCCGTCCGTCCACGGCGGCGACGCCCATTGCGGCAGCCTGGCGGCACAGGGGCGTCGGTTCCCCGCCGTACACCAGATCGATGACTCGCCGGGGAGGCCGTTCAAGGGCGTTCAGATCGAGCGGGACCGAGCGGCCGTCCAGTCCGACCGGCGTGGCGTTGACCAGCACGGCCGGGGCCGTCCCGCGCCACCCGCGCACCCGGGACACCCGGCGGTCGCCGAATCGCCGGACCAGCTCCTCCGCCCTGCCGCCCGTCCGGTTCCACACGAGCACTCCGGACGCTCGCGACGCCTGCAGGAGCCCGCGAACCACGGCCTTCGCCGCGCCCCCGGCCCCCAGCACCAGCACTTCAAGGGCCCCGGGGAGCCCCGCCACAGTCTCTCTCCAGGTTCCGAGAAACCCCTCGACGTCGGTGTTGTCCCCCCACACTTCCCCGTCCTCCGCCCAGAACGTGTTGCACGCGCCGGTGGCGGCGACGGCACCCGTACGCCGGTCCAGAAAAGGCAGGACCCGCTCCTTGTGCGGGACGGTCACGTTTCCCCCGCCCCCGCCCAGCGCCAGCTCGCGCAGCGCCGGCCCGCACTCATCCGCCGTCACCCGGCGCGCCGCGTAGACCGCGGTTCGCCCGGCGGCGCGGAACGCCGCGTTGTGGATCGCGGGCGAAAGGCTGTGCGCCACGGGATCGCCCAGCACGGCGTACGTCGCGGGCCGCAACCTCACCGCCCGCGTCACCGCGCCCGCCATGTAATGACAACATTACAATATGTCATGTGTGCTTTACATTTTCCAGCGCCGCTTCAACGAGTCGCGCGAGCTCCTCGAAGGTGGCCCGGTAGATCTCGTCCGACCCCCCGAAGGGATCCGCGACCTCCCCGCTCTCGCCCGCCGCTTCCGCCAGCAGACGGCAACGCCGCCCGCCTCCGAGTTCCCGCGCGCGCCGAAGGTGGAAGCCGTCCATGCACAGAACCGCGGCCGACGCCGCCACGACCTCCTCGGTGAGCGGCGCGCTCCGGTGTCCGTCGAGATTCAGGCCAGCCTCGGCCGCCACCCGGCGCGCCCCTCCGCTGGCCGGCGCTCCCACGCTCGCCGCCGCCCCGGCCGAGCCCACCGTCACCCCCGCGATCCCCCTCTCGGCGATGGCCCGGCGCGCGATCGCCTCCGCGACCGGCGACCGGCATGTGTTGCCCGTGCAGACGAAGGTGATGTGCAACGGCGCGGTTAGACCCCCTGGCGGCCTCTCGATGGAAATCCCGTGGCGCGAGGGCGGCGACGGACCCGCTCGGGGTCGCGGCGCTTCGCCGTCAGCCGCCCCCCGCTCTCCCGCGGCCCCCCTCCGCCGCCGGAGGGGGTGCAGGGAGCGGCAGGCCCATGACTTCACTCAATTGTAGCGGGTCGTGCGGGCCCCGCCGTATCAATTTGGGACAATCCGCCCCCAGACGGACCAGAGTCGAGGGCGCGCCACCCGGAAGCGGCCCCGCGTCGAGCGCGAACAGCTCCGCGCCAAGCGCGAGCGCCTCCCTTCGCGCCTCGCCGGCCGTCCGAGCCGGTGTCGCTCCGGGGCGGTTCGCCGAGGTGGAGGTGATCGGCCGGCCCGCGTCGCGAAGGAGCCGCAACGTCACCGGGTGATCCGGAACCCGCACCGCCACGGAACCGTCGGCGGCCTTCGCGCCCGGGGGGAAACGGTCCCCGGGATCGTCCAGAACCAGCGTGAGCGGACCGGGCCAGAATGCCCGCGCCAGTGCGCCGCCCGCCGCGTCGAGAAGGCCCGCGACGCTCCCGGCCGACGGGACGAGCACCACGAAACCCCCGGCCGGCCGATCCTTCAGTCCGCGCAGGCGGCCCAGGGGGACGGCGTCGAGGAATCCGCCGAAACCGTACACCGCCTCGGTCGGGTGAACGACGAGCTCGCCCTCCTCGAGACGGCGGCGCGCCTCTTCGAGCGACTTCGGATACGATTCACACGAGATTTTGGGCAAGATACGCTTCCGCGACCGCGACGTCCGCGGGACGTGTGATCTTGAGATTCGTGCCGGAGGCGGGCACCATCCGCACCTCGGCGCCCAGCGCCTCCACCATCGAGGCATCGTCGGTGGGCGATAGCCCCGCGCTCCGGGAGTGCGCGACGGCGCGCGCGAAGAGGTCGCGGGGGAAGACCTGCGGCGTCTGCGCGTGCCAGAGCGTATCGCGGGCGGGCGTCTCGACGATCCTGCCCGCACCGTCCGTGCGCTTTACCGTGTCCACCGCGGGGACTCCCGCGACGGCCCCGTACCCCGCGCCCGCCAGACGAATGCACTCGTCGATCGTCACGGGCGGCGGAAAGGGGCGGGCCCCGTCGTGGACCGCGATTACGTTAGCGTGCGACTCCACGCGGTCGAACGCGCCCGCCACCGACCCGAAACGGCTGTCGCCCCCCCCGACCACCCGCAGGCGAGCGTCGCGTCCCGCGGCCCGCGCCGGGTCGCCGTCCCCGCCCAGCGCGACCACCACCTCGACCACGTCGTCCCGGGCCAGGAACTCCGACACGGCCCACCGGAGGACCGGACGCCCCCCGATCTCGATGAACGGCTTGCGCACGCCGCCCATGCGCACGCCCGCGCCCGCCGCCGGCACCAGCACGGCCACGGCGTTCACCTCGGCCGCCTCACCCCGCTTCCTCGAACGGCTCCGTCTCCCTCGCAACCGAGTCGAAGCGCGTGTAGGCCTTGTGGAAGAACAGGTCGAGCGTCCCGGTGGGCCCGTTCCGCTGCTTGGCCACTATCAGCTCCGCGCCGCCCTCCAGCGACTTGCCGTCCTTGTCGGTCGGCCCGAAGTAGTACTCCGGCCGGTACAGGAACATCACCAGGTCCGCGTCCTGTTCGATCGCCCCGCTCTCCCGCAGGTCCGAGAGCTGCGGCCGCCGGTCGGTACGCTGTTCCGGCGCTCGGCTCAGCTGGCTGAGCGCGACCACCGGCACCTCCAGCTCGCGCGCCAGCGCCTTGAGTCCCCTGGAGATCTCGGACACCTCCTGCACCCTGCTGTCCGTGCGGGTCGCCCCCGACATGAGCTGGATGTAGTCCACCACGATCAGCCCCAGCTCGGACTCCGCCTTGAGGCGCCTGGACTTCGCCTTCATCTCGAGCACGTTGCCGGTCGCCGAGTCGTCGATCCAGATGGGCGCCGTGTTGAGATGGCCGGCCGCCCGGGCGAGGCGCTGGTACTCCTCGGGCGCCAGCCTGCCCCGCCGGAGCTTCTGGGCGTCCACGCGGCCCTCGGCGCACAGGAAGCGCTGCACCAGCTGTTCCTTCGACATCTCCAGGCTGAAGATGGCGACCGGGACCTCGTGTTCGATAGCGGCGTTCTGGGCCACGTTGAGGGCCCACGACGTCTTCCCCATCGACGGACGGCCCGCGACGATGGCCAGGTCCCCCGCCTGCAGGCCCGTGGTCATTCGGTCCAGATCCCGGAACCCGGTCGCGAGCCCCGAAACGCCGCCGGAGGACTCCTGCAGCCTCTCGATGTGCTCGAAGGTCGGCCACAGCACCTCCTTGATCCAGACGAAGCCCTCGCGGTTGCGGGAATCCGAGACGCGGAAGACGAGCTGCTCGGCTTGGTCGAGCACCTCGTCCACGGCCCGGTCGTCCGGCTCGTACACGCCGCGGACGATCGCCTGGGCCGCGTCGAGCAGCCGGCGCAACATCGCCTTGTCGTGAACGATGCGGCCGTGGTACTCGATGTTGGCGGCGGTCGGAACCGCGTCGAGCAGGGAAGCCAGGTACTCCAGCCCCCCCGCGTTCTCCAGCTCGCCCGCCTTCTTGAGCTCCTCCGAAACCGTGATGACGTCCAGGACGCTGCCGCGTTCGAAGAGACGCGCCATGGCGCGGAAGATCCTCCGGTGCGCCTCGCGGTAGAACATGGAGTCGTCCACGAATTCCACGACGCGCGCCACCGCGGTGCCGTCGATCAGCATCCCTCCCAGCACGGACGCCTCCGCCTCCGGCGAAAACGGCGGCCGCCGGTCGTAGCCGCCGCCTTCCGCAGCCGTCGGGCCGGGACTCGGCTCGCTCACGTTCGGTCTTCCCCGCCGCGGAAAACCGGGAACAGGACGGAATCCGGGACACAGGCGCCAAAATATTTCAAATAGTTCATTTGCGATCCATGATTTGACACAATAGTTGCAGATCTTCCCAAACCGGCCGGCTCCAGCCGGGGTTGCGCAACAGAGCGGCCGGGTGGTAGGTCACGACCAGCGGCAGGCCCTGATAGCCGTACACCCGGCCCCGGAGCTTGCCCACAGCCTTCGTTGTCGACGTGAGCCACTGGGCCGCGAAGGAACCCACGGCGAGCAGGACCTCGGGGGCCACCAGCTCGATCTGCCGCTTCAGCAGGGGGGCGCAGGACTCGATCTCCTCGGGGAGGGGGTTGCGGTTCCCGGGGGGACGGCACTTGAGGACGTTGCAGATGTACACGGACTCGCGCCGCGACAGCGACACCGAGGCCAGCATGAGGTCCAGGAGCTTGCCCGCCCGCCCGACGAAGGGAACGCCGCTGGCGTCCTCGTCCGCCCCGGGCGCCTCGCCCACCACCATTAGCCGGGCGTCCGGGTTGCCGTCGGAGAAGACCACCGTCGTGCGGCCCTCGCACAGCCGGCAGCGGGTACACGCCATCGCCGTCTCCCGCAGGTCCCGGTAGCCGGCGGTGCCGATCTCCACCGCGCCGGCGCGGGTCGTCGCGCGTTCCCCGCGCCGGCCGGAGGGGGCGATTCCCTGCCGGTCCCGGAGCGCCCGGTTCCCGTCGTCCGCCGCCGCAAGCCCTAGCAGCTCGCCCGGCGCCAGTCCTTCGGGCACAACCGCCGGCTCCCCCATCCTTCGACGCTGGTCCAGGTACGCGGCCAGCCGGCTCCGTCCCGCGCTCACCCCCCGTCCCTCCTCCCGGCCGCCGGCGGCGGCCGGCGGAAGGGACGCCCCGGCGTTTCGCGCGGACTCATCCGCGGGCCGCCAGCCGCGACCCGACCAGGTCCAGGATATCGCACGCGACGGCGAACTTGCTCGCGCGGGGCAGTTCCCGGGCCTTCATCCCGCGCCCCAGAACGGTCACGCGGTTCGTGTCCGCCTCGAAGCCGGCGCCCGCTTCTCCGGCGCGGTTCGCCACGATCATGTCGAATCCCTTCGCGGCCAGCTTCTCGCCCGCCCGCGCCACCATGTCCGAGGTCTCGAGCGCGAACCCCACCGAAACGCTCCCGGCCTTCATCCGCGCCACAGCGTCCGCCGCGATGTCCGGGTTGGCCGCAAGCGCCACCGTCCACTCCTCTCCGATCTCGCTCCGCCTGAGCTTCCCGGATTTGGCCGTCCGGGGGCGGTAGTCGGCCACCGCCGCCGCGAAGATCGCCGCGTCTGTGTCTTCGATCTCGGCGAGAACCGCGTCCCGCATCCGGGCGGCCGTCTCCACCGCGACGACCTCCACCCCGTACGGCGCCGGGACCGCCGCCGGACCCGTGACCAGCGTGACTTCGGCTCCGCGCAGCCACGCCGCCCGCGCCAGCGCGACCCCCGTCTTCCCCGACGAGCGGTTGCCCAGGTACCGCACGGCGTCGAGCGGCTCGCGCGTGGGCCCCCCGGTCACGAGCACCTTTTTCCCCGCCAGTGCGCCCCCCGGCCCCAGCACCCTTCCCACCGCGTCGACGATGTCGTCCGTGTCCGCCAGCCGGCCCGGCCCGCTACCCTCGCCGGCGGCGAGCAGACCGGTATCGGGTCCCACCCTGTGATAGCCGGAGCGGCGTTCGAGCGCGGCCAGATTGGCCCGGGTGCGCGGGTGCGCGAACATCCGATCGTTCATGGCGGGCGCCACAACCACCGGTGCGCCCGCGGCAACCGTCACGGTCGTGAGGAGGTCGCTGGCGCGCCCGCTCGCCGCCCGCGCGATGTAGTCGGCGGTGGCGGGCGCGACGCAGATGCAGTCCGCCTCGCGGCCCAGCGAAATGTGCAGCGCGGCCCCCCCCACCGCGAAGAGGTCGACCAGCGCCCCGCGTCCCGTCACCCCCTCGAAGGAGAGCGGCGCGACGAAGTTCCGGGCGGCGCCGGTCAGGACGACATCGACCGCGGCCCCGAGCAGAGTGAGGTCGCGGGCGAGCTGGACCGACTTGTACGCCGCGATGCCCCCGCAGACCCCCAGCACGATCCGGCTGCCCGCCCAGGGGGCGGACGGCTCCCGGGCACCTCGCGCCGAGCCGCCCGACGACACGGCGGACTATTCGCTTTCGGGCCGGCGGCGCTTGACCAGCCGGTAGTCGATCCGGCCGTCCTTGATAGCCTCGAGGGCGCGCGTCGAGAGCTTCTTCTGGTCGTCCAGCTGGGCCTCGCCCCTGAACATCAGGAAGTTGAGCTGGCGGGCGTACTTGGCCGCCACCAGCACGCCCTGGTACTTGCTCTGGTTGTGTTCGGCGATCTCTTGTGGGGTGAAGACTCTCATTCTCTCTCCCTCGGCGCCCTCTCCGCGTTCGTCGTGGTTGGGTCCTCCGTTTCCTCCAGCCGGGCGATCTCCGACCGCGCGCCGTCCTCCAGCCTTCGGCAACGGGCCGCGACCTCCGAGGCCGACGCTCCGCCGCCGGGCTCGCCGGCCCAGTGGGCCAGAACCCGCCGCACCGTCCGGTCCAGCTCCGCATTGACGACGAACCGTTCGAACAACGGAACCGCGCGCAGCTCCCCGAGCGCCGTACGCAGGCGGCGCGCGATCTCGCGCGGCGACTCCGTCCCCCTGCCCGCCAGCCGGCCTATCCACTCGGCCGGGCCCGGAGGAAGGATGAAGATAACCAGGGCCCCGGTTCCGCGCTTCAGGATCCGCCCGGCCCCCAGCACGTCGATGTCGAGTACGGGAACCGGGCCGTCCCCGGACTCCTCCCGCAGATTGTCCGCGGGCGTCCCGTAGCGTTCCCCGTGGACCTCCGCCCACTCGGCCAGTCTCCCGCCCCGGATCATCTCGTCGAATTCCGCGCGCGAGACGAACAGGTAGTCGCGCCCGTGGCGTTCGCCGTCGCGCGGCCTCCTGGTGGTCACGGAAACTGACGGCACGAAGCGATCCGGATGGGCCGACACGAGCTCGTTGGCGACGGTGGTCTTGCCGGCCCCGGACGGGCCCACGAGGACCAACGGCCCGGCCACCCCGCTCATTCGACGTTCTCCAGCTGCTCCCGGATCCGCTCGAGCTCCTCCTTGACGGCAACGGCCGACGCGGAGATCGCGGCATCGTTGGCCTTCGAGCCCACCGTGTTCGCCTCGCGGTACATCTCCTGGACGACGAACCCGAGGCGCTTGCCCGCCCTGTCCCCGCGCGGCCCGCCGCCGCCCAGGCTCTCCAGGAAGAGCGCGACGTGGGAACGGAGACGCACCATCTCCTCCGCGATGTCCCACCGCTCGGCCAGGTACGCGATCTCCCGCGCCAGCCGGTCCTCGTCCACCTCCGCCGTTCCGGACAGCATCGCCACCCGTTTCCGCAGCCGGTCCCGTTCCCGAAGCAGCCGCCCGGGCGCCGCCGCCTCCACCGCGTCCAGCTCCTCGACGATTCGCGCGAGGCCCGCGCGCAGCTCCCGCTCGAGCCGCCTCCCCTCCGCCTCCCGCATCGCGACCGCGCCCCGGAGCGCCGACTCCACGCACTCGAACAGCCCGTCCTCGTCGACCGGCGCGGCGGGCGGAGCCTCGACCCGGAGCACGCCCGGCAAACCCGCCAGCGTGCCGAGGCGGACGCGGCCCTTCAGGCCCAGCTCCGCTCGGGCCTCGTGCAGAAGGTCGGCGTATCGCCGGGCGCGGTCCATGTCCAGCCCCGGCGAACCGCCGTCCTCCCGCCCGGAACCGTCGCAGGCGACGGAGAGCGACACGCTCCCGCGGGCGAATGCGGCCCGCACCTTCTCCACCACCTTCCCCTCCAGCCCCTCCCACCCCCGGGGCAGGCGCGCGCTCACGCTAAGGTGACGGTGATTCACGGTGCGTACCTCGGCCCGCAGGACCCTTCCGTCCGGCAACGCGGCCTGCGCGGCGCCGTACCCCGTCATGCTGCGGATCATCGCGGCGCCCGCTCGCCGGCGGGACGGCGCCTTTCCCGGGCCGGGTCCTTCAGTTCCAGAACGTCCACCGGACCCCGTACATGCCGCGGGTGATCGGCAGGAGCACACCCGGCACGTCCTGGTTGTTGTCCCTGAACGACACGTTCTCGACGGTCGCGAAGATGTTGAGGGTGAGAAAGCGCATCTGCAGGCGAAAGTACCAGTTCTGGTAGAAGGGCACCATGGACGGCTTCCGTTCGTCCTCCTCTCCGTCGGCCGGGGGCGGCGCCGACCCGTCCGCGAGCGCCACGTACATTTCGGGGCGGCCGTGTACGCCCAGATCCACCCACAGCTCGAAGTTGCCGGTGGCCCGGAAGGTCCGGTGGAAGGAGAAGCCGGCCCGGTAGACGTAGTCCGGGAAGTAGAGCAGGGGGGCCGCCAGAGAGTCGGTCTCCTCCCAGAACTGGACCTCTCCCGCCAGGAACAGCCCGCGAGGCCGAAGCGGGAAGCGGCCGGTGACCTCCCACCCCCGGCGGAGCGGCTGGGGAAGGACGACTCCGTCCCGGTCGATGAGCAGCCCGGTCGGCCGCACCGAATCCGCCTCGATCCACAGCCGGGCGACGGACAGCTCGTTTTCGCGCCACCTGAGGCGCGCACCCAGGCGCGTGCCGTTGCGGGTGGTGAAGCGGCCCTCGGGCCCCGGGTCCATCTCCACGGAGTCGGCATTCTCCGTAGAGTCGGGTTCCTGTGTCCCGTTCTTGGCGGTGTCCTCGGGCTCTTCCGGGGGCGGCGGGTTCAGGAATGGAACCGACCTGCCGCCGTTTCCGCGCTCCGCGAAGACCGCCCCGTAGGGATGGGGAGTGGCCCAAACCCGCACATCGTACCCCGACCCGCGGCGTTCGCCCCACGTTTCCCTCCAGACCCGGCCGTTCGCGCCTCCCCACCGGTCCGACAGCGCCGAGAATTCGAGCGACAGCTCCCGGTCCGCAACTCCCTTCCCTTCGTTGTAGCGAGCCGTGGCGCGGCCCCAGACCGGGCCCCGGGCTCCCGAGAGACTCGCGCCGCGCTGCTTTCGCGACTCGGGCGAGAAGGGGAAGACCGCCAACGTGTCGCCGGGCGCGATCGAAGCGCCGGTCGCCCAGCCTTCCGCGAGCAGGTCCTCCGTCAGGGACAGTCTCCCGTGCAGCGTCCAGTCGGACCGCTTCACCGAAGGCGACGCGCCGTTGAAGGCGGTCCGGTCGGAGGCCATCCGCCGCACTTCGTAGCGCAGCCCGGCGCGGTCCCCGCGGTGGACGCTGTAGCGGAACCACCCGCCGGTCATGGCGCCGGGCGCATCCCGCCCCCTCGAGTCCAGCCGCTCGATCGCCAGCGCTCCCTTCCCGCCGAACATCCTGGGCAGGGAGAAGGTTGCGCGGAGCAGGTTCGTGTCCAGATCGCCCGTGCCCGCCTCGACCAGGGACGCCGCGCGGACATCGGTATGCACCAGACGGAAGAGACGCACCTCGACGCCTCCGGGGCGCTGCACGACCCGGATCCGCTCCAACCCCGACAGCGGGATGCGGGCCAGATCGGGCACCGACCCCTCGAGGGGGAGATGCTCGACGCCGTCGTAGTACAGGCGCAGTCCGCCGCCAGAAAAACCCGTGGGGAAGACAGCCGTCGCGGCTCCGAAGTCCCCGCTCCGCACGAGAATAAGTCCGGGGATGTCCGCGAGCAGCTCCCACAGCGTCTGGCCCCGCGCGCCGAGCAGCTCGGCGCGGTCCCACTCCCAGATCCCCGTGATGCCCGCGGCGGGCGCGGGGTCGGGGAGGGCGGGAAACAGCGGAGGGGGAGCAATTCCGTCCGCGTCCACGCTGTCCGCCGCGATCGAATCCCCGGCGGGCAGGCTGTCCGCAACCGTCGTCGAGTCCCGGAGGGTGTCGGAGGGAATCTGGAGGCTGTCGGGGGGAACCTGGAGGGTGTCGGGGGGGGCCTGCAGCGAATCGGGGGGCTCCTGCACCGAATCTGGGGGCTCCTGCAGCGAATCGGAGGGAACCTGCAGGGAGTCCGGCGGAATCTTCAGGGAGTCCGGCGGATCCTGGCCGGACGCCGGGCGGATCGCCGTCAGCGACAGGAAGCCGGCAGCGAGGAGGATTCCCGCCGACGTCGCCGCTGGCAGTCCGGCCCTCAGCAGTCCGTGGATAGAGCCGCCCGAGCACCGAGAGCGGCGAGGCGCCGGGCCGGCAAGGCGCAACGGTCCCGCCCCCGCGCACGCCGGTCCGGCGCTCACGGGCCCGCCCTCGCCCGCACCCACTCGAGCAGCAGCCGGCAGGGAACGCCCGCAGGCCCGTCCGCGAGGTAAGGCTTCCTCGTCTTGCCGTATGCCGTTCCGGCGATGTCCAAGTGGGCCCAAGGCGCGCTACCGACGAACTCCGAAAGAAAGCAGGCGGCGGTGATCGTACCCGCCGGCCGCCCGCCGACGTTCTTGAGATCGGCGACGTCGCTCTTCAGTTGCCTCCGGTACCGGCCATCCAGGGGGAGGGGCCAGCAGGGCTCGCCCGCCCGGTCTCCCGCCGCCCGCAGCTCTTCCACCAGTCCGTCGTCGCTGCCCAGCAGCGCCGAACGGTGATGCCCCAGGGCGACGACGCAGGCGCCGGTAAGGGTGGCGCAGTCGACGATCGCGGCCGGCCTCCATTCGGCGGCGTAGTGTAGAGCGTCGGCGAGGATCAGCCGTCCCTCCGCGTCGGTGTTGATCACCTCGATCGTCTTCCCCGCCCGGCTTCGCACCACGTCGCCCGGCTTGGTCGCCGATCCTCCCGGCAGGTTCTCCGAGCTCGGAACCACCGCCGTCACGTTCACGGGAAGCCCCAGCCGCCCGATGGCCAGCATCGCGCCCAGGACGGCGGCACCCCCCGACATGTCGTACTTCATCTTCTCCATGCCCTTCGGGGGCTTGAGAGAAATCCCCCCGGCATCGAAGGTAAGGCCCTTCCCCACCAGCACGAGCGGCGCGGCCCCCGCTTCCCCGCCCCGGTGACGCAGCACGATCAGCCGGGGCTCCTCCCGCGAACCCCGCGCGACGGCGAGCAGCGCCCCCATCCGCTCGGACTCCAGCTCTCCCGGACCGAGTATCTCGCACTCGAGCCCCGCCTCCGCCGCAATCCGCTCCGCCTCGGCGGCCAGGTGGGACGGCGTGGCCACGTTGCCCGGTCTGGCCTGGAGGGTGCGCGCGAGGTTCTGGCCCTCCGCGAAGGCGCGAGCGATGCGGACCGGCGCCTCCCACCGGGAGGCTCCCCCGCCCACCAGCGCGGCCGACTCCACAAGCGGAGGTGTCCGTTCTCCCCGTACTCCTTCGGCGTCCCCGGGTCCATGCCCGCCGCCACCGTTTCGCGCCGACTTCAGTTCCCGGAACCGCCACGCGGCAAGCACCATTCCCTCGGCGGCGGACTGAACGCCGGCGGCATCGACGGCCGCTCCCAGGTGATCGAGGTTGAGCGCCAGCTCCGAGACCCGTTGGTCCTCGGCGGCCCTTACCGCCCCGCCACCCGCCCGGCGCATGCGCTCCGGCGTGAGGGAAGCCGAATCGCCCACCCCCATGAAGAGCACCCGGCCCGGTCCCTTTCCGGTCCAGGCGGGGGCGGGAGCCCAGTCCTCCCAACCGCCGCCGTACCCCAGCACCCGGTCCCCCTCGCGCCCCTTGAAGTCTCCCGCGCCAACCGCCCGCCGCAGCATCCCGCCCGCCGCCCGGTCCAGCGCGTCCAGCTCCTCGAACGGCCGGTCCGCGGCGACGAGTACCGCCATCAGCGGCGTGGCCACCGTCTCCGGGGCCCGCGAGCCGACCTCCAGACGCATCCGCCTTCTCTACATGTGGTCGGCGACGGTCTCGCCGAACTCGGACGTGGATACCCGGGTGGCGCCCTCCATCTGGCGCTCCAGGTCGTAGGTCACCCGGCGGGCGGCCACCGCCCCCTCCAGCCCCCGGCGGATCGCGCGCGCGGCCTCGTCCCAGCCGAGGTGCTCGAGCATCATTGCCGCCGACAGGATCAGCGACCCGGGATTCACCCGGTTCAACCCCGCGTACTTGGGCGCGGTTCCGTGAGTCGCCTCGAAGAGCGCCACCGAGTCGCCCACATTCGCGCCCGGGGCCATCCCCAGTCCCCCCACCTGGGCCGCGCAGGCGTCCGACAGGTAGTCCCCGTTGAGGTTCGGCGTCGCCACCACCGAGTACTCGGCGGGACGGAGCAGCACCTGCTGGAACATCGAGTCGGCGATCCGATCCTTGATGACCACCCGCCCGTCCGCCTCCTCTCCCTCCCAAATCCGCGACTCGGGCACGGTGGAATCGGGGAACCGCTCGGCCGCGACCTCGTAGCCCCAGTCCCGGAAAGACCCCTCGGTGAACTTCATGATGTTGCCCTTGTGCATCAGCGTCACCGAATCGCGGCCGCGGGCCAGCGCGTAACGGATGGCGGCCGCAACGTGGCGCTTGGTGCCGAACGGGCTCACCGGCTTGATCCCGATCCCGCTCGCCTCGCGGATCGAGGCCCCCATCTCGTCCGTCAGGAATTCGCGCACCCGGTCCGCCTCCGGTGTCCCCGACGCCCACTCGATGCCCGCGTAGACGTCCTCCGTGTTCTCGCGGAAGACGACCATGTCCACCTTGTGCGGCTCCCTCACCGGCGAGGGCACCCCCGGAATCCAGCGCACGGGGCGAATGCACGAATACAGGTCCAGCACCTGGCGCAGCGTGACGTTGAGCGAGCGGACGCCGCCGCCGACCGGCGTCGTCAGCGGACCCTTGATCGCGACCCTGAACTCGGCGAGCGCGTCCAGGGTCTCCCGCGGGAGCCATTCGCCAGCGACCTCGTTGGCCTTCTCCCCGGCGTACACCTCCATCCACGCGATCGCGCGCGCGCCGCCGTACGCCGCCGCCACGGCCGCGTCGACCACGTGGCGGGTCGCCGCCCAGATGTCCGGCCCGATCCCGTCCCCCTCGATGAAGGGGATGACGGGGCGGGCGGGAACGACGGGCCGGCCGGCGTCGCCGGCGATCTTCTCGCCGTCGGCGGGAACGGAGGCGTACTGGTAGGCGGACACGCGCGGGCTCCGGACTTGCGGGGTGTGTGCGGGCTACCCGCTAATCTGACGGCCGGGGGGGGACATTAGAAGGGGGGAACGACGATCCGGTTTGGCCGCAAGACCGCATGAGCGTGGTTGGAGGAGCGGCCGACCGGAGCGGACGGAGCCCGGACTTCGGAGGATACGGCTCTCGGTGCTCGGGGGGGCCTTATCCACGGACTCCCTACGAAAGCCGGTTCCGCTGGTGCAGGCCGACGAATCCGACGATGACGCGGTCGTTCGGCTCGTCCCAGGCGAAGGCGATCCGGATCGTGTGGTGCGGGTCGCGGCCGGTTCCCTTGCCGAGGTGGGCCGACAGCTCCCAAGCGGTTCCGTTGACGCGAGTGCGGTACCAGTCCCGGAACTGTCCCATCGTGGAGGAGGACTGGTTCGACTTGTAGAACCAGCCCGGGCACGTTTCCGCGATCGACTCGGCCGGTCCGTTGCGGTACGCCGTCGCCAGCCAGACCAGCGCGTCGAGCACCTCCGGCGGGTTCGCAAAGGGCGTGTCCTCGTTCGAGCGGGAGTTGAGCTTCACGAGCAGCCTGTCGGGGAACATCTCCTGCGCCTGGGCGATGGCCTCGCGGACGCTCCGCACGGGCTCCGCCGCCGCCGGCTCGCCGCCGAGCTTCCGGGCCCTCCTGCGCTCCTCGACGTAGGCGCGTCTCCAGTGCTCCTCCATCCTCCGGCTTCGCGACACCTCCTCCCGGAGCCGTCCGGCCTCCCCGTCTCTCTCCGCCTTGTCCGCTCGGAGGGCCCGGTTGTCCTCCTCGAGGCGCTCGAGGTCCTCGCGAAGGGCCGCCACCTCGCACAGGACGGAATCGTCATCGTCCCCGGACGCCCCGGAGGCGGATTCCGTCTCCGGGGCGGCGCCGTCCCGCACCCCCGAGGCCGCGCGCGCCTCGCCGGCGTCGGACTCGGTCCCGGAGGCTTCCTCGTCCGCCGGGTCGGGCTGGCCGACGCGACCCTGCCACGCCCCGAACGTCGCGAGGATCGCGTCCTCGCACTCTCCGCGCTTCACGGACCGCTCGAGCTCTTCGGCGCGCGAGGGGGCCTGCGGACGAATCGGCTCATACGCCTCCAGGCCGGCCTCCAGGAGGACGAGGAAAGGGAGCGCCGCCTCGGTCAGCGCGGGCCGGTTCTCGACCAATCCTGGCCAAGGTTCCGGGTCGATGTCGAGGTAGCGCAGTTCCTCGCCGAACCGCTCCGGAAGAGAGCGGCAAAGGCGCGCGATCCGTTCCCTGCACCAGTCGAGGATTTCGCGCTCCTTCGCGTGCCGGATGTCCTCGATCCACTTGACGAGGGTGTCGGCTTCCTCCCACTCCGGCGCGTTGGGCGGGAGGTCGTGCAGGCGATCGAGCCAATCCTGGAAGAGCGGAGACACCAGCGGCGGCGGCGCCGGGAACCGCCGCGCGAGGAGGCAGAGCATCAGCCCGGCGGACTCGCGGTCGGCCGTGCCTTCGACCGCTTCCAAAGCCTTGCGCCGGCTCCGCCACTCCTCGGCCGTCCAGAAGGAATCGAAGCGCGCGTCAGGTGGCTTGGGCACGGGTATGCCCCGGCTGGCAAGGTGCTCGGCGGCCCGGTCGCGAAGAGCTCGATGCGAGTCCACCCAGGTATTGAGAACGGCGCGGGCGAGGTCCTGATCGTGGTGCTCGATCGCCTCCGCCACGGGCTGGAGGAGCTTGGGCCGGGGCGCTCTGCTGGCGTCCCGGTATCCGTCCACCCGCAGACGTCGCAGGGCGGCCCCTCTTTGTCGGCGAAGCGTCTTGGACTCGGGACGGTGCTCGAGGGCGCGCCGCACCACGCGCCGGCGAAAGTCCTCGCTCAGGAGGGAGAAGATCTCGCTGGGAGTTCTCTGTTCGGTCACGGGCTCGGCAGTCACTGGGGCCGCTCCTTGCAAGGGGATGGGTCTTTCACCCTCCACCCGAAGGGAAAGGTGCGTCGCCGGCGGGAAGGAGGCGGCCGGCCGCCGCCCCACCCGTCCGACCAAGATTCGGGGCGTCCACGCTCTCAGCAAGATCGCGAACCCCGCGCAACCGGTCCGTTTCCGCGCGGGTGGCTCGGCGCACGCAGTTGGGAGGGCGGCTCGAAGCGCTTGGCGAACTGCCGATTCGCCGCGGCTGGACGGGGGCGCGGCTTCGGCAGGGGGCGGCCGGCCCGAAGCGCATGGCTAACTGCCGATTCGCCGTCCCCGGCGGCGCTCGAGTTTGGCGCAGGTGTCCGCCACCCGCTGTCCGCAGTTGGACCATCCCAGGGGATCAACAGCCGTCGACACGCACAGTGCGGGGGTTTTCCCGGCAGCCTCGAGCGTGATTTCCCCTGCGGGACTACCGGGTATTCCCTCTCAGCGGTGCGGGCGCGCGTTGCCGATACTGGAGGGGTCGGCCGGTGGACTTGCCTCGGCCGGGAACCCGATTCGGTCATGCGGAGGAGCCTCGTGAAGCGCTTGATTCACCTGCCTTCGGGCATGGCCGTCGCGGATCGCCCCCGAAGCGGATAGGAGGATTGAGATGATCGTGACCATCAGGGTCCAGCCGTCGAAACAAGGCGGCGAGTACGAATACGTGAGGCTGGCCGAGATGGCGACGCTGAGCGAGGTGCTGGCTGAGCTCGCCGCCACGGCGCGGCACTACGCAACTGTCCGGAATCGACACCACCGGGCGACCGCCTGGCTGTCCTACGGGAAGGTGTTGGCAACCGTTGGCGTGAGCCCGGACGCCCGTCCATTCGATCAGCGGGAGGGCGTGCGCGAGGCCGCCGCATAGAAGAAGCCCGCGGACGCTGGCGTAAGCACCCCGAATGACAGATTCGCGGACATATGCTACCTTGAATCTGTCCATCGAATCTGCTCACGAACGTGCGGAGGGAGGGGCGCGACACTGTGGAATCGCCTTCGGCCCGGCTGCGCTGCCGGCGTCATTGGGGAATCTCTTCGCGGACGAGGTACCGGCTCGGCCAGTGCGACTCCCTGATCTCCGCCATCCGGGAGACTCCGGTCCGGCCCGAGCACCGCCGCCGCTTCCTCCACGCCGCCCTGGCAAGGGGCGCCGAGGCCACCACCGCAGTCGAAGGCGGCTCTCCGGGCGAGCCGGAGGCAGGAAGACCGACGGCCGGCCGGCGGCCCGCCGCGAGCCGGGACCCCCAGGAGGCCGAAATCGCCGGCGTGGTGCGGGCGACGCGCACCCTCCTGGGCGAGATCGAGGCCGGAACACCCCGTCCCGTCGACACCCACCTCCTCCTGCGCGCACACCGGATGATCGGCGAAACGCCGGGCAAGCGCCCGGACGCGGAACCCGGCCGGTTTCGGACCGAAGGGCAAGCCGCGCCCCACACCGCGCCCAGGGCCGACGAAGTCCCCGAACTCGCCGAGCGCGTCCTCGACTGGCTGACCCGCGAGTTCCCGCGTTCGGGCCCCGGGGGAGACTTCGGCCAGGCTATCGTCCGGGCCCTGGTGACGCATGTGTACGTGCTCTGGATCCGCCCCTTCGCCTACGGGAACGGCAGGACGGCGAGGCTGCTGGAGGCGTACGTGCTGGCGGCAGCCGGCAGCCCGGCCATCGCCTCGCACCTGCTGGCCGACCACTACGCCGAGACCCGCCGCGAGTACTTCCGCCAGCTCGAGGCCGCCTCGCGCGACCGGTCGCTCACCTCGTTCATCGGCTACGCGGTGGAGGGTCTGCGCGACGGACTGCGCGACCTCCACGCCGCCGTGGCGGATGCGAGCTTTCGAACCGCATGGCAAGATTTCGTCGCGGCGCGTCTGGCCGGGAGCGGTCTCCGCAAGAGGACGGTCCTGAACCGGCGCAGGAAGCTCATGCTCTCGATGCCGCTGGAGGGATCCGTCGATATCGAGGAAGTCGCCCTCCTGGACGCCGGGGTGGCCTGCGCCTACGGCGGGCTTTCGCGGCGAACGCTGCGCCGCGACCTGCTCTTCCTGGTCGACACGGGGTTGCTGGACGCGCCGGACAACCGGTTCTCGGCCAATACGGCGCTGCTGCGGCCGGAGGGAGGCGGAGCCGCCCGCGGGACGGGTGGAGCGGAACGCCGGCGGGCCGGGAGTACGGAAACCGAGGAGACATGAGGCTCGAACCGGCGCACGTCGAGCACCTTCGCACGCGGACGCTCCCGCGTCGCGCGCCCGGCTGCGCCGCGTGCCGCCGCAACGGCCTGTTCGACCTCTGACCATGTCTCCCCCGCCGCCCCGCCGAGCCCTCGCCCTCGACTACGGCACCCGCCGCATCGGCCTCGCGGTCAGCGACGCCACCGGCACGCTCGCCACTCCCCTCACCACCCTGACGCGGCGCGCGGGCAAGCGTCCCCCCATCGCCCGAATACTGGAACTCGCGCGGCTCCACCGCGTTGGGCGCCTCGTGGTAGGGCTTCCCCTCGACGGGGACGGGGGCGAGAATTCATGGACTGCCGAGGTCCGCGACTTCGGCGGGCGGCTGGGAGACCGGAGCGGCCTGCCCGTCCACTTCGTCGACGAGGAGTACTCGTCGGTGGAGGCCGAGGCCAGGATTCGGTCCATCGGGTTGACCGGAAAGCAAAGGAAAGACAAGGCGAGGATCGATGCCGCAGCCGCCGCGATCATCCTCCAGGACTGGCTCGACGCCCGTTCCCTGGACGAGCCACCGCCTGTGGGCGAGCGCCGGGAGTAAGCACGCTACGGGCACCGGTCTCGGCGTTCTCGCCGCCGCACTGGTCATGGTCTCGGTCCACGGCCGCGCCGCCGCGCCGCACGCCCGCGAGGTGACCGTGCGGATTCCGCCGGGCGCGTCGTTCGAGGCCGTCGTGGACACTCTGGCGAACCGCGGGATCATCTCCCGTCCGGTCCTATTCGCCGTCTACGGGCGCGTTCGGCGACTGGACCGCGCGGTCAAGGCGGGCACCTACCGGCTTCCGCGCGGGGCCCGTTTCGGCGAAGTCCACGCCGCCCTGGCCCAGGGCCGTGTGGTCACCTACCCGGTCACCTTCCCCGAGGGTCTGACGATCAGGGAAATGGCCGGGCGCATCGCCTCGGCCGCGGGATCGGATTCCGCCACAGTGGTCCGGGAGCTCCACGGCGACGATCTCCATCTCCGCTGGGAAGTCCCCGGCCCGGGTCTCGAGGGATACCTCTTTCCGGACACCTACCGGTTCGCGGAGGGCGTGGGCACGGAGCGGGTCGTGGCGGCCATGCTCGCGCGGTATCGGGACTACTGGACGCCCGAGCGGCGTAAACGCCTGGACGCGTCGGGGATGTCCGAGCGCGAAGCCGTCACCCTCGCGTCGATCATCCAGGCCGAAGCCGTTCACGAGTCCGAGTTGCGCACGATTTCCGGGGTCTTCCACAACCGGCTCCGCATCGGGATGCGTCTTCAGGCCGATCCCACCGTCCACTACGCGCTGGGAGGCCGCCGCCGCCGCACGCTCATGGCCGCGATAGACTCCGTCGCGGACAGCCCCTACAACACCTACACCCAGCCCGGGCTTCCTCCCGGCCCGATCTGCGCCCCCGGCGCCAAGGCGCTGGACGCCGCCCTCGGCCCCACCGAGACCGACTACCTGTACTTCGTCGCGGGAAGCGACCGCCGGCACGTCTTCTCCCGTTCCCTGGACGAACACAACGCTGCGATTCGCAGGATCCGCTCCAACGGTGGGTAGCCCCGGACTTCACGCGGCCGCACCCCGGTGAGCGGGGCCGGTCGTCCCGCCGACGAACTGGCCGAGCGCCTCCGCCTGATCGTCATCACCGACGGGGTCCTCGCACTTCCACGCGACGTTGGCGACGTGGTGGACGCGGCGCTCGCCGCCGGGGCCCCGGCCGTCCAGTTGCGGGAGAAGACCCTTCCTCCGCGCGATGTCCTCCCTTTGGCGCGCCGGCTCCGCGCCGCGACCCGGGCCTCGCGTGCCTTCTTCTTCGTGAACGACCGCCTCGATCTGGCTCTCGCGGTCGGCGCCGACGGCGTCCACCTCGGTCCCGACGACATTCCGGTCGCAGCAAGCCGTCGGGTCGCACTGCCAGGCTTTCTCATCGGCTACTCGGCGGACACTCCCGCGACCGCGCGCGCCGCGGTCGCCGCCGGGGCCGACTACATCGGCTGCGGGACGGTCTTCCCCACAACCACCAAACCGGACGCCGGAAGCTCCACCGGCCTCGCCGGCCTCGCCGCTGTCGCGGGTTCGGTGGCGGCACCGGTAGTTGCCGTCGGGGGGGTCACCCCGGCCCGCGCGCCCGGTATCTTCCGTACGGGGGCCCTCGGCTGCGCCGCCGTCGGCGCGGTAATGGCGGCTCCCGACCCTGCCCACGCCGTTCGCCAAATCCTGCAGGCCTACGCCGCCAACGCCCCGTAACCCGGATCGGGCGGCGCGCGCGGCCCCCCGACACCTGAGCCGCGGGGCCCCGCCAACTACCTACGCCACCGCCCGGCCCCTATCGACGCGCGGGCGGCAATACCACAGCAAGAAACGCCCCGCCCGGCGCATGTAGCACCCGGCGGGGCGTCCCAGGGATTCGGCCGGCAGCGACGTACTCTCCCACCGGGTCGCCCCGGCAGTACCATCCGCGCGGCAGGACTTAACTTCCGAGTTCGGGATGGGATCGGGTGTAACCCCTGCGCTCTGGCCACCAGCCAAATCGAAGAAAGCGGAAGAAAGGTCAGCGCCTCGGTACGTGCCGAAAACGCGGATGAGGACGGCTGGTCAAGCCTTTCGGGCCATTAGTACGGCTCAGCTGCACGTGTCACCACGCTTCCACTTGCCGCCTATCAACGTGCTAGTCTCGCACGGCCCTTCGGGACCCCGGAGGGTCTGGGAGTACTCATCTTGGGGGGGGCTTCCCACTTAGATGCTTTCAGCGGTT
>JAPPNM010000063.1 GCA_028873825.1 Gemmatimonadota bacterium
TGGACGGGTGAAGCGAAGCGGCCAGCGCGGATGCGTCGCCGTTCGAATGCCGGGGAGATTTTGTCCACGGGCTGGTAGGGAGGGGTCCGGATCGTGTCGGCGGCGGGGGCGGCGACGGTCGGGCCGGAGGCGCCGGCAGAGTCCGCTGCGGGGTTCGCCGTGTCCGCGGCGGGGTTCACACTGTCCACAGCGGGATTCACAGTGTCCGCGGCGGGGTTCGCCGTGTCCGGGACGGGGTTCGCCGTGTCCGCTGCGGGGTTCGCCGTGTCCGCTGCGGGGTTCGCCGTGTCCGCTGCGGGGTTCGCCGTGTCCGCACCGGCGCCGGCCGTGTCCGGGACGGCGGCGGAGTCCGCCGTGTCCGCGAGGGAGTCCGGCGGCAGGGGCTCGAAGTGGAAGCCGGTCGTTTCGCCCTTCACCTCCATCCTGACCACCTTGCGTCCCTCCACGTGGATCGTAATCTGATTTCCCCTCACGTAGTGTAACGCCGGAGGGCGAGCGCCTTCATCCCGCGGCGACGCGTCGGTCTCGGTCATCTCCGGCTCCGCCGGCGCAGCGGCGGTCGCATCCGCGTCCGGTTCCCCCGGCCCCGCGTCCGTTTCGGCCGTATCCGTTTCGGCCGTATCCGTTTCGGCCCGCACCGTGCCGGGCTCCGCTTGCGCGGTGTCGAAGACGCGGTAGAGACTGCGCGCGTCCTCCGTGGCGGTGAGCGACTCCAGGCGCGCGCGCCGCGCATTCGCGCCGCCGCCGGTCGCGGCGCCGTCTTCGGGGGGCCCCCCCGGCACAAACCGGGCGACGATCGTCCGGCCCTCGATCCAGTCGCTGGCGGCAATCTCCGGCAGATCCTCACCGGGGACCGAATCGGCGTTCATCGCCTCCGCCCGCGCCCCGCCGACGGCGGTCACAACGTCCAGAAGCCGATTCGGAGACAGCACCTCGATCGAGTCTCCGGTGAGGCGGAAGTCGGCCGCCGTGACGGCGGGACGCGGGAGCGAATCCGGCACGACGGCGGAGTCCCCCTCCAACTCCCCCTCGCGCTCCGCCGCCCGCCGCGCGGCCTCGGCCAGCGAGCGGGCCCGTGCGACGTCGCCGGGGGTGAGTCCGGCGGTGTCGACCAGCTCTTCGTCGCCGGGGCCGGGCAGGGGGGCGACCGAGGGCAGCGCGACGATGCGCGTCACCTGCCCTTCCTCGAGGAAGAGGCGGATCGCGGGAGCCCGCATGAGGACCTGGTCTCCCGCAAGCTCCGCGTCCTCTCGGGCGACTATTTCCTCGTCGCGGCCGGCCGCGGGCGTCACGGACACCGAGGCGCCCGTGAGTTCGAACCCCCGGTCCACCACATGGGCGTTTCCGAAAATCAGCATCTCGCCCACTTCCTGGTCGTAGTCGAGGGAATCTCCGAAGGTCCGGAGCGAGTCCCTCGTCACCACCACACCGCCGCCGGCCCGAAAGAACCGCCGTCCGTCGATGTAGAGGCGCGGCGCCTCGACTTCGTAGGGCGTCGGCGCGACCGAATCGGCGGGTGCGGAGGCCTCCGCGCCGCCCATGTTCCCGGCGACCCCGGGCGGAGCGTCGGCGGGGCCCGCCTCGCGAGACATGCCGTCCGATTCCTCCGCCAGGCTGTCCGCCGGAGGCTCTCTCCGGGGTCTCTCCGCCAAGCCGTCCACCGAGGACTCCTCCGAAGGCTCCTCCGCCAGACTGTCCGGTTCCGGGACGTCCGCTCCCGGCCCGGGGGCGTCCCGCGCGGGGTCCGCCTCGACCGGGCCGGGGACCGCAACGGGTGCCGCGGGACGCGTCGCCGGATGCACGACGGCGCGAGGTGAGCCGCCGCGGACGTGGATCCGGTCCATCGTCCGCCACCGCGATTCTCTCTGGTAGAACAGCGAGTCCCCCATCAGGACGGCCCCGCTCCTTCGGTCCGTGAGCGTCACGCGGGACCATGCGCGCAATTCCCGGACATTGCCGAAATAGCGGGCCGAGTCCGCGTCCAACTCGGTGTCCGCGTCCTCGAAGTGAACTCTCTTGACCAGGAACACGTTTCCGCTACGCCCCCAGACGACGGCGGAATCCGCAAGAATGCGCGTACCGTCGGTGCACCGGTAGTCGATGCCCCCCGATGCCCTGTGGGTGTAGTTGACCGAGTCCTGGCGCCTGCTGACGGTGTACCCGCCCACCTTCACCAGCGAGCACTCCCGTTCCTGTTCCCGCGGCGCCGGCACCTCCTGCGACGGAAGCAGCGCAAGGAGAGCGGCCGCCACTCCGGAGCGGACGCCCGCGGCGCCCGGGTCCCGCCGCCTGGCAGCCCGTGGACAAAATCCCCCCGGCATTCGAACGGCGACGCATCCGCGC
>JAPPNM010000109.1 GCA_028873825.1 Gemmatimonadota bacterium
TCCCCCTTCGTCGCGCCTTGCCAGCCCGGCGCCTCGCCGCTCTCGGTGCTCGGGTGGCTTTATCCACGGACTGCTAGTTCTCCAGTTTGACGCGGGTCGTAGCATCGACCGCCATTGTTGCCGGGCCGGCGCTTCCCTCATAGCTGCGGGAGACCGCCCAGCACGCTACCAGTCCCCGCTCCATGTCCCACAGATAGGAACCGGCCTCCGAGCCGGCAAGGTTCACGGAGACCCCGTCCTCAGTCGATGTCAGGCGGGAGTCTCCCGAGACCGCGACCCGAAGGTGAGCCCGGTCGTCCACGACAGTATCCGAGACAAGTGTGTACGTGTAGGCCACGACCCGCGTTCCTCCGCCGGCGGACCTCGTGGTAACGGTGTCGCCCCAGCTATCGCCAAGCTCCATTTCAACGCCGGGAAGGCGGGGGAAGATCGCTTCGTACGGGTCGACCAGGAGCGGGAATTGGCTGTCGGAGCGCCACCGGCGGGAATCGAACTCGACCATGCCGCGCCCGTCCAGCGCGGTGACAAAGCTGCCGATTCCCGCCTCATTCCGTGACACCGGCATCAGCGCGCCCGACGGGAGCTCCAACTGTCCCTCGAACGTCGTCAGATCCGCAGACGCCCTCACGGCGTTCCCGTCCGGCTGGAAGGTCAACCTGTAAGTCAAGGTCGTGCGTCCGGAAATGGCCGACGAGCCGTCCGGCGTGGCCATGGCGACGCTCGTCGTGTCCACCATTTGGTAGGCCGCAGTGGCCGACGAAGGCAGACGGTACGCGAGTTTCTGGCCGAGGATCGGGGTACCGGACTTGACCAAGCTGGCGGAAACCAGGCCGAGGACGGCGAGTGATGGCATGGGGCGCATTTGTCGGACTCCTAACTCCGGATGAGAGACTGTGGGCGGACAAAGCCACGTGGGTTGCTGCTTCCTACGCGCGCTTCTCGGGGCCGGTTTCGAGCGATCCGAGGGAAGGGACACCTCACGGGCCATCCGGAGGGGAGCATCGCCGTCTCCTCAAGCGAGTGCGGGAGGCGGTCTTTGGGCTCCGCCGACGCTCCTACGTCAGGACCACAAGCCCGTCCGCCACCGGCGCGCGAGCGCGACGGAAGACCTCTCAAGGGTCAAGCCACGGTGTTTCAGACCCGATTGCTGCGGAACTACCCCCGCCCCCCCGGCTCCCACCCCACTACCCTCCCCGCCACCGCCGACGCGGCCACCGAATACGGCGACACCAGGTACAGCTGCCCCGGCCCGCTGCGCCCCGGAAAGTTCCGGTTCTGCGACGACACCGACACCTGCTCGGCCGTGCGCGTGATCCCAGGCCCGGCGGCGATGCACGCCCCGCACCCCGGCTCGATGAACTCGGCCCCGATCGCGCCGAAGAGATCCAGGTACCCCCGTTCCCGCGCGTACTCCCGCACATCCGTCGACCCGCACTGGATGTAGCACTTCACCCCCGGATGCACCCCCCGCCCCTCTCCCTCCCACGCCTCGCGGAAGACCCGCGCGTACATGTCCATGTCCTCCTTCTTCCCCGCCGTGCACGACCCCGCGTACGCGATCTCGATCTCCACCGGCTCCGCCAGCTCGTCGATGTAGAGCCCGTTGCCGGGATCGCCCGGCAGCGCCACCATCGGCCGCAGCCGCGAGGCGTCGATCTCGATCACCTTGACGTACCCGGCGCCCGGGTCGCTGTACACGCCATCCACTAGCGCCCGCGCCCGCGCT
Organism: Gemmatimonadota bacterium; assembly: GCA_028873825.1. GTDB lineage: Bacteria > Gemmatimonadota > Gemmatimonadetes > Longimicrobiales > Gaopeijiaceae > Bin94. Next base: position 1,727 of record JAPPNM010000109.1, read on the forward strand.
TCGTCCATCCCGCGCTCCTCGACCAGGAACTTGACGGTGCGCTCGTCCGCCGCGACCAGCCCGGTGAAGGCGCCCACCTCCGCCGCCATGTTGGTCATCGTGGCGCGCTCGTCCACGCTCAGCCGCTCCACGACCGGCCCCGCGTACTCGACGATCTGCCCGATCGCGTGACCGTCGCGCACGTACGGGTGCCGCAGGATCTCCAGCATGAGGTCCTTGGCGGTGCAGTTCGCAGGCAGCGTCCCGTCCACCGCCACCTTGAACGACGGCGGAATCCGCGCCCGCACGTCCTTCGTGATCCACGAATTGAAGATCGCCGTGGTGCCCACCCCGAAGGCCAGCGCCCCGACCGCGCCCGCGTGCGGCGTGTGCGAATCCGTGCCGATGATGAGCATCCCAGGCTCGGCGTAGTCCTCCAGGATCTTCGAGTGGCAGATCGCCTCCGAGCCCATCACGTGGCCCTGCTGCTCCCCGTAGAGCCGGATCCCCTGCTTCTCCGAGAACTCCCGCTGCTTGACCTCCAGCTCGTTGGCTACCGCCAGCAGCCCCTGCTCGATCCGCTCCTGGCTCATGACCTTGTGCAGGAAGGTCAGGTG
>JAPPNM010000168.1 GCA_028873825.1 Gemmatimonadota bacterium
TGGTGCAGTCTGGTGGAGCGCTTCCGGTCGGAAATCAGCGAGCCGCGCCCCCGCGAAGAACTCGCGACCGAGCAGCTGAAGGCGATGAGCCGGATGCTGGACCGGGCGGTCGGTTTCCGGCAGTCACACCCGGAGCTCGAGGAGCGCTGGCACGATGTGAGCTTCTACGACCTGGTGCGCGACCCCATCGCGGTGGTGGGCGGCATCTATCGTCGCTTCGGGTGGTCGATGGAGCCGCGGTCCGTCGAAGCGATGAAGACCTGGTTCTGGAAGCAGGAAGAGCATAGACGCGCGGAGACGCGGCACTCGTATGACATCGCGGACTACGGCTTGACGGAAGGCATGGTGAACGACGCGTTCGGCAGGTATCGGGAGTTTGCTGCGGGGCGGGTGGGGGAGGCAGCGGTGCCGGGCGGCCTGTAGGATAGCGCGCGCGACCGCCACCCTGTATGCTGTACTCTGGATCCACCGCAGAAACATTGAAGGCGATGCTCAACAAATGGTTCATGGACAAATATTCACCCGAATCTGTCCAACATCCCAGGCCCCCGCGCGGCTTTCGTGAAGCTGCGGATCTTCCGGCGCCCGCGACCGCAAACCCGTTGCGGAGCGCCGCGCTGAGCGTCGAGCGCGGAGTCCGGTCCTCGGAACCGCACGCCTGCGCTGGCAAGTAGCGGCGTGATCTTGACTTGACGTGCAATGACCGCCATAAATCCTGTCTTCGTTACGGGTCGGTTCATCATTCCGACACTGGAGGCCGACAGATGCCAGTGGACATCCGAAGGCGGTGCTCGGGCGGCTTTGCTCGGCCCGGCCATGTCGAAAGCACCAGCTCCGGCTGAACCATGACGAACGCCCTCCTCGTCTACCCGAAGCACCCTCCCACCTACTGGGGCAACAACTACGCCCTGGATCTCCTGGGCATCAAGGCGGCGTTTCCTCCGCTCGGCCTGCTCACCGTCGCCGCGATGTTTCCGTCCCGGTACAACCTGCGCGTGGTCGACCTCAACGTGACCCCGCTCGAGGACGCCGACCTGGAGTGGGCGGACCTAGCCTTCACGTCGACCATGATTCCGCAGCGCCCCTCGCTCGAGCAGGTCGTCGAGCGCTGCAACCGCGTGCGGGTTCCGGTCATCGCCGGCGGGCCGCACCCCACCACCTTTCACGAAGAGATGGAGGGAATCGATCATTTCGTGCTCGACGAGGTCGAGGAGACGTTCCCGACCTTTCTTCGCGACCTGGAAAGCGGCACCGCGCGGGCCGTCTACCGCGCCCCGAGGAAGCCGGACATGAGCACGGCTCCGGTTCCCCGGTTCGACCTCATCGACATGAAGGAGTATCACTCGATGTGCCTGCAGTTCTCGCGGGGATGCCCCTTCGACTGCGAGTTCTGCGACATCACGAAGCTTTACGGCCGCGTATCCCGCACGAAATCGCCGGAGCAGATGGTGGCCGAGTTCGACCGCCTGTACGAGTTGGGGTGGCGGGGTCCGCTTTTCCTGGTCGACGACAACTTCATCGGCAACAAGCGCGAAGTCTCGAGGCTCCTTCCCGTGATCGCCGAGTGGCAGAAGGAACGCGGCCATCCCTATGCGCTGTTCACCGAAGCGAGTGTCAATCTCGTCCGGATGAACGACCTGATGGACGACATGATCGAGGCTGGCTTCGACGCCGTCTTCCTGGGAATCGAGACGCCCAACCCTAAGGCTCTGAGGAAGATGAAGAAGCCTCAGAACCTCGATGTCCGAGACGAAAACTACCTGTTCACGTCCGTACGCAAGATTCAGCAGAAGGGAATGATGGTTCTGGGCGGCTTCATCCTCGGCCTCGACGACGACGATGACGACGCCTTCGACGCCCAGATCGAGTTCATCCAGGAGGCCGGGATTCCGATCGCGCTGGTCGGGTTGCTGACCGCACTCAAGGGAACGAACCTGTGGACTCGGCTGGAGCGCGAGAACCGGTTGCTGGACAAGCCCGTCGAAATCGACGCCACCGCCCTGAACTTCAAACCGCAGATGGATCCCAGGACACTCGTGGAAGGGTACCTCCGGGTCGTCGGGACCATCTACGATTCGACGCTGGAGAACTACTTCGACCGCTGCCTGACCCTGCTGGACAACCTCAACCCGGTACCGCACATCTACAAGCCGGTGAGCAGGCACGTGCTCTATCTGGGTATCATGGGAATCCGGCGGCGCCTTACGCCGGACCAGCTGCCGGTGTTCTCACGCTACGTCGCCAAGGTCTCGAGGGACCATCCGAGACTGTTGCCGCTGGCGGTCCGCCTGGCCGCTATGGGCTATCACTGCGAGAAGCTCACTCGCCAGCAGACCGTGCTCCGTGAATTCAAGGCGTACCTGAAATCGGAGTTGGCTTCGTTCAATGAAGCAGGACGCGGGTCGGATGCGGCGGGTGTGGCGGACACGTTCATACGGGAGGCGCTGCAACGTGCGAAGGCGCGCCAACGCGCAATCCCCGAGGGATTCCGTTATGCCGGGGATGGGATTGCCGAGAGTCTGGCGGCCTTCCGGCTAGCGCTGAGTTCGGAGGCGCGCCCGGCCTCACCAGTCAATGGCAACCTGCCCCTCGCGGGTCGCATACCGCCGTAGGCCGCCAGCCCACCCAGGATGCATCGGGCTCGAACAACCGCGTTTCCGGGGCATGACACTACCCCCCGGAAACCGCCTGCATGAACAGGATGGTGTCCCCGTCGGCATGTAATGACAACGTTACATTAAGTCATGTATAGTGTACAGTCGCGATCCCGGAACCGAGACCTCGGGAGTTTCCGCCATGCTCTTCGCCGCCCACTCCGGCCTCCGCTACCTCGTACTCCTCGCCGGCCTCCTCGTGGTTCTACACGCGCTCGTGGGGCTCCTGGGCAAGCGCGAATACTCGGCCGCGACGGCCCGCCTCGCCGCCGCCTTCGCGGGACTGCTTCACCTGCAGGTGCTGACCGGAGTCGCCGTGCTCTTCACCCGCCCCTTCCACACCGCCGTCGTCGGGCATCTCTTCCTGATGCTGGCCGCGGCGGCCGTCGCGCAGCTCACCGGCAGCGTGGTGAAGCGCCGCCCCCCGGAAGTTAGGAGCCACGGACCCCACCTGGTGGGGGCGGTGCTGGCGCTGGCACTCGTTGCCGCGGGAGTCATGGCGATCGGGCGGGGTGTGCTTCAGAGCACGATGTAGCGAGCGGACAACCCGTCCGGGCCGGGAGCCGGCAGGGCTCGACCGGCCCCGGGGAATGTTTCGGGCTGCCGCGCACCCAGGGAGACTCCTTCCCGGCGATCCGCGCGGCGCGCGCAACCGAGGCGGAAATCTCCGTCCCAAACCGTTAGACTGAACGCGCCATGTCAGATCCCGCCCACAACGGCAAACCCGGACTCCTCGGCTTGGTCATGGGGGGCGGCGGCGCCCGCTCGGCGTACCAGGCCGGCGTTCTCCGCTACCTGTCGCGACGCTTTCCCGAGCTGCGGATCCCCATCGTCACCGGGGTTAGCGCCGGGGCCATCAACGCGGCCCACCTGGCCGCCCATCGCGGCACCTTCAGACAGGCCGCCGACGAGTTGACCCGGCTGTGGAGCGAACTGACGGTGGACAAAGTCTTCCGAACGGACCTCGCGTCGCTCAGGACGCACCTCTTCACCTGGAGCCGGCAGCTGCTTTCGGGAGGCGCTGGGCGCCGCCGGAAGGTGCGGGGACTGCTGGACACCCAACCCCTGCGCGAATACCTGGCCGAGACCCTGCACGCCGTGAACGGGGAGCTCGCCGGAATCCGCCGCAACGTCGCCGAGGGGAGGCTGAGGGCCGCCGCCCTCAGCACGACGAACTACTCGACGGGCCAGTCCATTCTCTGGGTCCAGGGCCGCGACGTCGCGGAATGGCAGCGCCCGAACCGGCGCTCGCGGATCACCCGGCTGTCGGTCGACCACGTCATGGCGTCGGCCGCACTGCCCGTCGTCTTCCCTGCCGTGCCGATCGGCGGACACTGGTACGGGGACGGCGGAATCCGCCTGACGGCGCCCCTGTCGCCCGCCCTGCACCTCGGCGCGAACCGAATCCTGGCCATCAGCACCCGCCGCGACCGGTCGAGCGCCGAGGCGGACATGCCTTCGGTCACCGGCTATCCGCCCCCGGCCCAGGTCGCCGGCGTGCTGCTGAACGCCATCTTTCTGGACCTCCTGGACGAGGACGCGCTGCGTCTCACCCGGGTCAACCAGCTCCTGGCGGGGCTCGAGCCGGAGGAGCGCGCGGGCATGCGCCGGATCCGCCTCGTGACCCTGAGGCCGTCGGTGGACCTGGGCCGCCTCGCCAACAGGTACGAGCCGCAGCTGCCGCGGGCCCTTCGTTTCATGACCCGGGGGCTTGGCACCAAGCACACGAAGGCCCCGGACTTTCTCAGTCTCATCATGTTCCAGCCGGACTACCTCGGCGAGCTGATCCGCCTGGGCGAGGCCGACGCCGCGGCCCGCGAGAACGACCTGGCGGAGCTGTTCGAGCCGGACGGCCGCTCCCCGGAGCGCGAGACCCTTCCGGCAACCGCCGGCCAGTAGCGACAGGAGGGTACCGATGAGCACCGATCCAGCCAACGACGGCCGAGACCTAACCGACGCCCGGGAGTCCCGGGACGTGGCCGAGGAAGCGCGCCAGGCCCGCTGGGAGAAGCGCAGCTTCATGAAGGAGCTCTTCGGCGGCCGCCTGTCGGTGGACCTCGTTCATCCCCATCCGGTCCAGGACGCCGGCGAAGCCGCCCGGGCCGCGCCCTTCCTCGAGAGGATCCGCCGGTTCGCCGAAGAGCACGTCGACGGCGACGCGTTCGACCGCGACGGATGGGTCCCCGATTCGGTGCTGCGGGGTCTCGCCGGCCTGGGCGCCTTCGGGATCAAGATCCCGCGCGAGTACGGGGGACTGGGGCTCTCGCAGGCCTCCTACAACAGGGCCCTCGCGCTGTTGGCCAGCCGCTGCGCCTCCACGGCCGCGTTCCTCTCCGCCCACCAGTCCATCGGCGTTCCCACGCCCCTCGTCCTCTTCGGCACCGAAGAACAGAAGCGCGAGTACCTGCCCCGCGCGGCCGCAGGCGAGCTGTCGGCCTTCGCCCTGACGGAACGGATGGTCGGTTCGGATCCGGCCAACATGTCCACCTTCGCGGAGCCGTCTGCCGACGGGACCCACTACGTCCTGAACGGCGAGAAGCTGTGGACCACGAACGGTCCCCGCGCCGACCTGCTGGTGGTCATGGCCCGCACGCCGCCGCGCGAGGGCGCGAGGGGGAAGCGCCCGATCAGCGCGTTCATCGTCGAGACCGCCTGGCCGGGCGTGGAGGTCGGCGAGATCTGCCGCTTCATGGGGCTTAGGGGGATTTCCAACGGCGTGCTCCGTTTCCGCGACGTGAAGGTCCCCCGCGAGAACCTGCTGTGGGGCGAAGGGCTGGGGCTGAAGCTGGCCCTGATCACCCTGAACACGGGCCGTCTGGCGCTGCCGGCCTTCTGCGCCGCGACGGGCAAGGCTCTGCTGCGCGCCTGCCGCAAGTGGGCGCGCGAACGCGTCCAGTGGGGTGCCCCGATAGGGAAGCACGACGCCGTGGCCCAGATGCTGGGACGGATGGCCGCCGAGACCTACGCGATGGAGGCTGCGGTGGAGCTGGCGGCGGCCATGTCCGGCCAGGGCGCCCTGGACATACGCCTCGAAGCGGCCACCGCCAAGATGTGGCACAGCGAGAAGGCGTGGGAGCTGGTCAACGACGCCGTGCAGATCCGGGCGGGACGCGGTTACGAAACGGCCGACTCGCTGCGGCGGAGGGGCGAGGATCCGTTCCCGGTCGAGCGGGCGCTGCGGGACGCGCGCATCAACATGATCTTCGAGGGGTCGAGCGAGATCATGCGGCTCTTCATCGCGCGCGAGGCGGTGGACGAGCACCTGGCCGCGGCGGGCGCGGCGGTCGACCCGCGCCTGCCTCCGGGCAAGCGTGCGGGCGCCTTCGCCAGGGCCGGGCTGCACTACGCGCTCTGGTACCCGGGCCGGTGGCTGGGGTGGGGGCGGTGGCCTCGCTACCGCTCCTTCGGCCCTCTCGCGGGTCACGTGCGCTACGCCAACCGCGCCTCGCGGAAGCTGGCCCGCACGGTCTTCCACGCCATGCTTCGCTTCGGACCCGGACTCGAAAAGCGGCAGGCGGTGCTGGGCAGGATCGTGGACATCGGCGCAGATCTCTTCATCATGACCTCGGCTTGCTCCCGGGCGATGAAGCTCGCCGGCGAGGACCCCGGAAACCGCGCCCCGTTCGAACTCGCCGACGCGGCCTGCAAGCTTGCCCGGCGCCGGATCGCAACGCGCTTCCGCGCGGTCTTCCGCAACGACGACACCGATATCCGCAAGATCGCCCGGGGAGCCATGGACGATCGCTACGCGTGGCTTGAGGCCGGCATCGCCGCCGGCCCGGATCCGGACCGGCCAGCGGCCCCGGCGCGCCGGCAGCGGCCGGAGACGGAGTCGGCGGAGGCGGCCGAACCCGTCGCCGGTTGATGGTACGTCCCCTCCTCCTCTTCGTCCTCCTCTGGACTCTGGCGCTGCTCTTCCTGGGCAGCCACGTCCACGCGACCGGAGCGAGTCTCGCCTGCCCGGACTGGCCGACCTGCTTCGGCACGATGACGCCCGAGATGACCGGCGGCGTTTTCTGGGAGCACCTCCACCGCCTCTGGGCCGGCGCGCTCGTGATTTTTTTCACGATCGCCGCGATTCTGATCCGGCGCGCCCATCCGGAGCGGCCGGTCCTGTTCCGGCTCGGGCTGGCCGGGATCGGGCTGCTCCTCGTGCAGTCCGTGCTCGGGGGGATCACGGTGCTCCTCCTCCTGCCGGACGCGGTCTCGACCTCGCATCTGGCGCTGGCCTTCCTGTTTCTGGCGCTCGTGACCGTGCTGCTGGTAGGCACCGGGCGCGAAACGGACGACTACCGCGGCGCCGGCGCCGCGCGGGCGCTGGTTCGGCGAAGCGGCCTCGTGGTGTCGGGGCTCGTCTTCGCGCAATCGGTCGTCGGAGCGCTGGTGCGGCACACCGATGCGGGAATGGCCTGTCCCGACGTGCCCCTGTGCCTGGGCCGGGTCATCCCTCCGCTGGAACACCCTTCCGTGCGGCTCCATTTTCTGCACCGGGTGCTGGGGGTGGTCGTGGCGGCGGTCGCACTCCGCTACGCCTGGCTCGTGCTGGCGCGCGCGAGAGCCGCCTTCCCGCGGCGGGTGGCGGCCGCGCTTGCGGCCGCCGTCGTCGCCCAGGTGGTTCTGGGCGCCGTCTCCGTCGCGACCCGCCTCGATCCGCCGTACGTCTCGCTGCACACCCTTCTGGCCGCGATTGCGCTCGCCCTGAGCGTGGCCATGGCGGCCCACGCCTGGGAACGCGCGCCCGGCGGCCCTCGCAGGGAACCGCCCCGGCGGACTCGTCCGCGAACCGCCGGATGAACGCCGAAGCGATCGGCGGGACTCTCGCCGCCGCCAACGCCGGACTGAACCTGGCCAGCACGGTGCTGTTGCTTTCCGGCGTGCGTCATATCCGGCGCGGGGAGGTCAGGAAGCACCGGCGGTGCATGATCGGAGCGGTGACGGCCTCCGGCCTGTTCCTGGTCTTCTACGTCACGCGCTTTTCCCTGACCGGCTCCCACGCCTTCGAGGGACCGGACCCGGTTCGCCGCATCTACCTGGCGGTCCTCGTTAGTCACATGATCCTGGCCGCCGCGGTCGTGCCCCTGGTGCTCCGGCTGATCCTCCTGCTCCGCCGTCGAAGGTTCAAGGCTCATCGCCGGCTGGCCCGCTGGACCTTCCCGATCTGGCTGTACGTCTCGGTCACGGGGCTGTTCGTCTACGTCATGCTCTATCACGCATACGGCTGACGGCCCGGCGGCCCGTGGACAAAATCCCCCCGGCGTTCGGGCGGCTTCGTCCGCGGGCCCCTACCCTTTCGCGGACCACTTGCACGACCGGGCGCCCTTCGTCTCGCAGCTCAGCTTCACCACCGTCATCCCTTCGTCCACTCCGCGCCGCAGCGCGCGCTGGCAGAAGCCCGTCACCAGCTCGCAGGCGTCTCCGCTCGAATCGAGCTGCACGAAGGGAGACGCCGACACCTCCAGCGCGAAGGGTCCGGAAACGAAGCCGCCCATGCGCTGTCCGAACAGCCGGGCGAGGGTTCGCACGATCGAGCGCTTGACCAGGACGAGCCGCCCCGACCGGGGGAGCCACCGTTTTCGGGAGGGCAGCTGTTCGTTCGCCAGCCGGTCGCCCATCTTGAAGAAGACGCGGGCCGCGTCGGGGCGCTTGTTGACCAGCTTGACGAACTCCGCGAGCTCCTCGGTGCTCAGCTTCCTGCCCTGGCGCGAGTATTCCCGGTACACCTCGATCTGCCGCTCGACGACCCTGCTGAGACCCAGCCGCCGCGGCATGGTGCGGGCGATGATCTCGTCTTCGAGCACCTCGCCCGGACGGTCCACCAGCCGGAGGGTCTCCAGCAACGCAACCGCCACCTGGGCGGCCACGCGAGGTTTCTGGTATTCGGTCAAGGCGCGGATCCCATTTCTCGAGAGCCGTCGGCCCCCGCACCCTGAAGGGAGCGGGCATCCCGAACGGACTCTCGCCCGCCCGGCCCGGACTCGTCCGCGGACCGCCGGTCCACCCGTTCTACTACGATAACCTGACCGGAGCGCGGGCCCGCATGCAATCGACGACTCCGGCGGGCCGATTGCGAGTGTCCCCCCATGCCGCCTACCCTCCGATTCCGTACGCCCTGGCAGCCCGTGGGACAAATCCCCCGGCATTCGACCGGCGATGCATCCGGCCTGGACGCTTCGCCCCGCCTTTCGCAAACGTAAAGACAACTTTACATTATGTCATGTCCAGTATACATCTGACGCCTTCAGGGCTGCGCTCTGCGTTGCTCCTCAGCCCAATAGCGCTGCTATTGGCCCCTCGTCGCGCCTTGCCAGCCCGGCGCCTCGCCGCTCTCGGTGCTCGCGGGGCTTTGTCCACGGACTGCTGACCGCCCGCGCCCGTCACCTTGAAGCGATACCCGGCCTTCGACCCGCCCGAATACCGGAACTGGCGGCCGGATCCCGAACTGACCCGGGAATACCGGCGCCGGATAGAGGGGGATTCCCGGCGCGCCGCCCAGGTGCGGGAACTCGGGACCGACCGGCTCCTCGGCCTCTACCGCGACCTCCTGCTCACCCGGTTGCAGGACATCGGGCTGAAGCGCTGGGTGCGGCAGGGCGTGATCAGCAAGGCATGGCTCGGCGTCGGCGAGGAGGCGGTGACGGTGGGCTGCGTCGCCGCCCTGGACCGGACCCGGGACGTGGTGATCCCGATGATCCGCAATGCGGGCGCCTGCCACATGATGGGGTTGCCGCTCGAGCACGGCTTCACTTCGTATTTGGCCACCGCCGGCAGTCCGAGCGGCGGGCGCGACTTCCACTACGGCGATGTCGCCATGGGGGTCATACAGCCCGTCAGTCACATGGGAACCAGCGTGCCGGTTGCGGCCGGCGCGGCCCTGGCCTTCAAGAACCGGGGCGAGGACCGCGTCTCGCTGACCTGGACCGGGGACGGCGCCACGAAGACCGCCGCCTGTCACGAGGGGCTCGTGTTCGCGGCCCGGTCGAAGGTCCCCGCCATCATCGTCATCCAAAACAACCAGGTGGCGCTCGGCACGCGCCTCGACCAGCACGGCGCCGGCAGGGTCGAGGACGTTCCCGCCGCCCACGGCGTCGCCGCGCTCGTCTGTGACGGAAACAACGTCCTGGACGTCTACGCGGCCACCGCCATCGCCCGGGCGCGGTGCGTGCGCGGCAACGGTCCCGTGGCGGTCGTCGCCGAGACCTTCCGCATGGGCGGGCACGCCACCCACGACGAGCGCGAGGCGCGTGAGACGTTCGCGGTCGAACTCTTCGAGCACTGGGGGCGGCGCGACCCGGTGGGTCTCTTCGAGGCGTACCTGGCGGACGAGGGCGTCCCGGCTTCTACGCTTGCGGAGGTGGAGGCCGAAGCCACGGCGGCTGTCGAGGGCGCCGCAGAGCGGTCCCTGGCCTCCCGCGGGGACCGGCCGGCGCCCGAGCACGCCCTCTACGAGGGGTTCTCCGAGGGCGGCGTGCTCCACGGGCTGGCGGCCCGGCTGGCGGCGCGCGGGGGCGGAGAATAGGATTCACGCCATGTTCGACAATCTGCGCCGGGCCTTCAGGGAGGCCGTCGCCAACTTCAACCGCGAGCTGGACAGGGACGCCGTGCCGGAGGCCGTCGACCGGTTGCTCCGCGGGATGCGGCGCGAGGCCGTTGACGCCAAGGCCGCCCTGGAGGCCCTGAAGGAACAGCTCGACGACACCCGGAGGCGTTCCGGCGAGGAGGCGCGCAACGCCGGCGTCTGCGAGCGGCGCGAAGCGCTGGCGCGCGAGATCGGCGACACGGACACGGCCGATGTCGCAGCAAGGTACGCCGAGAGGCACTCCGGCCGAAGCCGCGTGCTCGCCGACAAGGCCAGGGCCATCGAGGCCGAGGTCCGGCTCCAGGAGGCGGAGTACGCCGAGATGCTGGCGCAGATCGGGAAGGCACGCGCCGATCGCGACAAGCTGGCGGCGAGTGCGGGGCGGACCCGGGCGCGCGATTCGGTCGCGGGGGCCGACGGTCTTTTCGGGGAGCTGGACCGGATGGCCGGGAGGATCGGCGAAAGCGAGGCCGCGGCCGGCGCGGAGGAGCTCTTCGACGACGCGCGCCGCTTCGACGAGGAGCTCGGAGCGTCGCGCCGCCGAGAGGAGGCCGACGCCCGCCTCGAGGAGCTGAAACGACGCATGGGGAGGCGGTAGCGCCTCTACGGCGGCCCGTGGACAAAATCCCCGGTTCGCGGGGATCCGTCCACCGGACCGCCGCCGCCTCGCCGCTCCCCGGCGCTCAGTGCGGATTCGTCCGCGGGCTACTAGATTCCGGCCATGGAAAACTGGATCGGAGTCGCAGTCTGGATCGTGATGGGCGTCGCCATCGGGCTCGCCATGAAGCTGGTCGTGAAGCGCCCCGAAACGACCCCCGGGCACACGCGCCTGCTCTGTGTCCTCGGAGCCTTCGCCGCGGTGATCGGCGGCATGCTGGGGGTGGGCGTTCTCGAGTTCGACGACCCCGTGGCCCTGAGCCTCGGCGGCATGGCGGGCGCCGCCGCCTTCGCGGCGCTCATGACCTGGGTGTACCGCTGGGGCGTCAAGGGGCTCACCTGACGGTCCGCGGACAGGCCCGCGTGAGCGGCGAGAGCGGCGGGGCGCCGCGTTGGCGAGGCGCCCCGAGAGGCGAACGGAGGCGCCGGTCGCCCGAAAGGCGGCGGACTGCCCAACCGTGACGCGCCCTCTCGACTTCGCCCGCAGGGAACGCTCCCGATTCTACGAGGAGCTGTCGACGTTCCTGCGCATCCCCTCGGTGTCAGCCAGCTCCGAGCGCGACGCGGACACCGAGAGGGCGGCAGCGTGGGTGAGGGAGCAGCTCTCACGGGCGGGTCTCGAGGCCGAAGTCGTTCCCACTCCGGGCCATCCGGTCGTGGTGGGCGAGTGGCGGGGGGCGGGGCCGGGCGTGCCGACCGTCCTCGTCTACGGCCACTACGACGTGCAGCCCCCGGAGCCGCTGGAGCTGTGGGATACGCCGCCCTTCGAGCCCGACATCCGGGAGGGCCGCATCTACGCGCGGGGCTCCGCCGACGACAAGGGGCAGCTCTTCCTGCACCTCAAGGCGCTCGAGGCACACCTGGCCACGCGGGGACGACTTCCCGTGAACGTCGTGGTGCTGGCCGAGGGCGAGGAGGAGGTGGGCTCCCCCAACCTCGTCCCCTTCGTCAAGGCGCACCGGAAGCGGCTGGCGGCCGACACCGTGGTCATATCCGACTCGGCGATGTTCGCCCCGGGGCTCCCCTCGCTTCTTTTCTCGCTCCGTGGTCTGGCCTACTTCGAGATCCACGCCGCGGGCCCGCGCTCGGACCTGCATTCGGGCGCCTACGGCGGTGCGGTGCCCAACCCGGCCAACGCGCTGGCCCGAGTGATCGGCGGCCTTCACGACGAGACCGGCCGGATCGCGATCGCGGGCTTCTACGACGACGTCGCGACACCTTCGCGGGAGACGCTCGAAGGGATTCGCGGACTCCCGTTCGACGCCGGCGCGTATGCGCGGGAGGTCGGCACGATTCCCGCCGGCGGCGAATCCGGCTATTCGGCGCTGGAACGGCTGTGGACGCGCCCTTCGTGCGACGTCAACGGTCTGCTCTCCGGCTACACGGGCGAGGGGGCCAAGACGGTGCTCCCCGCCCGGGCGATGGCGAAGGTCAGCTTCCGCCTGGTGCCGAACCAGTCCCCCGAGCGGGTCCGGGTCCTCCTGGAGGAACACCTCGCGAAGGCGGCGCCCCCCGGCGTGGACTTCTCGCTGGTGGAGCTCCACGGGGGCCGTCCCTGGCTGGCCCGGCTGGAGGGGCCGCTGTTCGAAGCCGCGTCCCGCGCTCTCGAGCGTTCGTTCGGGGCGCGTCCCGTGCTGACCGGCGAAGGCGGCAGCATACCGATCGTGGTGGAACTCGAGGAGGTTCTAGGCGCGAGCTCGCTGCTGATCGGCTTCGCGCTCCCCGGGGCCAACATGCACGCCCCCAACGAGTGGTTCGCCACGGAGTGCTTCGAGAAGGGCATCGACACCCTCATCCGGCTCTACGACGAGCTGGCGGACTCCTAGCTTAGCGCCGCCATTCGCACTTCGTCGCGCCTCGCCGGCCCTGGGCCTCGCCGCTCTCGGCGCTCGGGCGGCCTTACCCACGGACTGGCGGCGAGCGCAACGGTCCGGAAGCATCCCTGCCGTACGCGCCCCGCACCATCGCGGCCGCCCGCAACAGCGCGCGCGCCTTGTTCATCGTCTCCTCGAACTCCGCCTCGGGGTCCGAATCGGCGACGATCCCCGCCCCCGCCTGGACGTGGGCCCGCCCTTCCCGCACGATCATGGTGCGGATGGCGATCGCGGTGTCCATCTGCGCCGCCCCCCAGCCGATGTGGCCGACCGCCCCCGCGTAGGGGCCCCGCGCGGTCGGCTCCAGCTCGTCGATGATCTCCATGGCGCGGATCTTCGGCGCGCCTGAGACGGTCCCGGCGGGAAAGCAGGCCCTCAGGACGTCCAGGGCGGAGAGGTCGCTCCTGGCGCGGCCCTCGACCTGGCTGCAGAGGTGCATGACATGGGAGTACCGCTCCACCGCCATGAGTTCGGGAACGGTCACCGTGCCGTACTCCGAGACCCGCCCCACGTCGTTCCTGCCCAGGTCCACGAGCATCCGGTGTTCGGCCAGCTCCTTCTCGTCGCCGGCGAGTTCCCGGGCGAGCGCCCGGTCCTCGGCGGGGGTACGGCCCCGCTGGCGTGTCCCCGCTATCGGCCGCACGGTTACCACACCGTCCTCCAGGCGCACCAGGACCTCGGGCGAGGAGCCCACCATGCCGAAACCGTCGAACTCGAGAAGGAACTGGTACGGCGAAGGATTGATCGTGCGCAGCGCGCGATAGAGGTCGAGGGGGTGCGCTTCGAAGCGCGTCGCCAGCCGCTGGCTGAGAACGACCTGGAAGACGTCTCCCGCCGCGATGTGCTCCTTGATCCCGCGAACCGCGGCGACGAAGGCGTCCCGCTCGAAGTTGCTCGTGAAAGCTACGGGGGCGGAGGCGCGCTCGAACCGCAGCGGCAGGGGACCCGGGCCGGGGCGGGAGCGCAGCCGCCCGGCCGCGTCCTCCAGACGGCCGGCCGCCTCCCGGTAGAGCCGCGCCAACGACCCCCGGTCCGTCTCGCGCCCGACCTCCACGGTGGTGATCGCCCTGGCCCGGCCGTGGAGGTTGTCCACCGCGACCACCACGTCGGAGAAGATGACCATCGCCGTCGGCAGTCCCTGGTCGTCGGCCGGCCCCGCGCCCAGCTTCTCCATGCGCCGGACGAGATCGTACCCGAAGTAGCCGACGCCACCGCCCCAGAAGCGCGGGAGACGGGGGTCGGGTCGAGGTCGCGTCTTCTTCAGGCGCGTTTCGAGGTCCCCCACGGGGTCGTCCGTTTCCTCCCGCCTCCAGCCCCGGCCGGGGCTCCAGAGCGAAAGGTCGCTACCTTCCAGACGCCACACCTCGCGCGGCCCGCTTCCCAGGAAGCTGTAGCGGGCCCACTGTTCGCCTCCCGCCGCCGATTCCAGAAGGAACCCGAATGCGCCGTCGCGCAGCTTGTGGTAGGCGGTGACGGCGGTATCGGAGTCGAAGAGGAACTCGAACCAGACTGGAATGCGGGTGCCGGGGGCGGCATCCTCAAGGAAGGAATCGAGGGCGGGTTCGACGTGCAATTCGGTTCACGACGGGATCGGTTGAAGGAGACCGAGTACCTTTAGAGGCATACCCCGGGAAAGTCAACGCAAGGAGAGTCGCTCATGCGGCGGCAGGAAAGAGATTCGCGGACCACCCCCGAGACGTCGCCGCCGTACGTGTGGGCGGGTGCGGCGGCGGCCGCCGTGGGGTTGCTCTACGTCGTGACCCTCGCGCCCACGACCGCGTTCTGGGACACCAGCGAGTACATCGCGACCGCGCACATCCTGGGCATCCCGCACCCCCCCGGGAACCCTCTCTTCGTGGTCATGGCCCGCACCTGGGACATCATTCTGGGGATCTTCGGCCTGTCCACCGCCGTGAAGATCAACCTCTTCTCCGCGCTCATGGGCGCCCTCTCGCACGGCCTCTGGTTCCTGGTCGTTCACCACATCCTGCGGCACTTCTCCGACGACGGCCGCTTCCGCCTGGCCGGCGCCTGCGCTGCGGTCCTGGTGAGCGCCACCGCGTTCACGGTCTGGAACCAGTCGAACGTGAACGAGAAGGTCTACACTGTTTCGCTCTTCACCATAGCCCTGCTCTCCTGGCTGGCCTTCCGCTGGCAGGAGCGGTTGGGCCGCTCGGGAGACGACAACCTTCTCATTCTCATGGTGTTCGTGCTGGCGCTCTCGGTGGGCAACCACCTCATGGCCTTCCTGGCGGCCCCGGCGCTGCTCCTATTCGTCGTCTTCGTCCACCCGCGGTGTCTCCTGAACTACCGGCTGTACGCGTTCGGCGTACCCGCCGTCGTCCTGGGGCTCTCCATACACCTCTTCCTTCCCATCCGCTCCGGTCTCGGCCCGGTGATCAACGAGGCGCAACCGACCTGCGCGGACATCGGCGAGGCCGTCGTCAGCGTCGTCACCTACGGCAACGCCGGATGCGAGGACCTGTCGAACTCGCTGACCCGCAAGCAGTACGACAAGCCGCCGCTCCGCGACCGGCAGGCCCCCCTCGTCTCCCAGGCCGGCAACTGGCTCCAGTACTTCGACTGGCAGTGGGCCAGGTCGCTCTCGGCGGCCGACTCGACCTTCGGCAGGGCGCGCATTCCCATCACCGTGCTCTTCATCGGGCTGGGCGTCTTCGGCCTCCTCGAACACTACCGCCGCGACAGGGCGAGCTGGATCTACTTCATCTCCCTCTTCGCCGTGCTGTCGGCCGGTCTGGTCTACTACCTGAACTTCAAGTACGGGTACTCCATGCCGCTGCCCGAGGGCGCCGAGCTCAGGCGCGCCATGGAAGCCGTGTCCGCGCTCACGCCCCGCGACATCGCCGAGGTCCGCGAACGCGACTATTTCTTCGTCGTGGGCTTTTCGGTGTGGGGTCTCATGGCGGGGCTCGGCATCGCCGGTCTGTGGGACCGGACCATTCGAAGGTCGGGACGCTCGCCGGCCGCCACCTCGCCCGTGCTCGCCCTGGCCCTGGTCCCCTTGGCGCTCAACTTCAGCTGGGCCAGCCGAAGCGGGGACTACGCGGCCCGGGACTGGGCCCACAACCTTCTCATGAGCGTCGAGCCCTACGGCATCATCTTCACGAACGGGGACAACGACACGTTCCCGCTCTGGTACCTTCAGGAGGTGGAGGGCATCCGGCGGGACGTGACCGTCGCCGTGGGTTCGTACCTCAACACGGACTGGTACGTGAAGCAGCTTCGCGACCTTACCCGCCCCTGCCGGCCCGGCGAGGACCCCGACGCCGATCCGACGCGCATCCTCTGCCAACGGCCCTACACCGCGGAGAACACCGCCGCCATGTACACCCACGACCCCGCCGAGGCCGAGGTGGCCGGCAAGATTCCGATCCTCCTTCGGGAGCCGGTGAAGCTCCCGGAACGCGGGATGTTCCGCGCGGATCTCGACGACGCGCGCGTCGAGGCGGTGGCCGGCAACTACGTGCGTCTCGAGAACGACCGGGTCTTCGACCTGGGTCTCATGACCGCCAGGACGGCCGGCGGCCGGGTCCTCTACCCGTGGCACCAGTTCACCCTGGCCGCGATCGCCAATTCCCTGGGCGACCGGCCCGTCTACTTCGCATCGGCCAACACGCCTGCCGGGTTCTTCGGCCTCTCCGAAAGCGTCGTGCGCCAGGGTCTGGCCTTCCGGCTCTGGCCGGGCGACCCCGCCGAGCTCGAGCCCTTCGGCGTCCTGCGCAACCGGGACACTCGCGGCGGGGGCAGTCTGCTCGGAACGTGGCTGGATATCCCCCGCACCCGCCTCCTGGCGGACAGCGTCTTCGTGCATCGTTCCGGGATTCCGCACGAGTGGAAATACTGGCCGGACCGTTCGACGCTGGGGATTCCGAACTACTACACCTGGGTGTACTATGCGCTCTCCCAGGATCCCGCCCTCCGGGGAGACGAGGAGGCGACGGAGGAACACCTAGCCCGCATCAGGGCCTGGGAGGAACTGGCCGCGTCGCTATACCCCTCCGAGCCAGACGACGCCGAGTCCTAACCTCCGGCGCCGGATGCCGCCGCCGTCCGCCCGGTCCCCGGCGCAATACACGTAGTCGAAGCACTCGGGCGCCGCCGACACCAACCTCGGCGAAGCGTGCGCCACGACCAGGGGAACGCGCCTGGCCAGGCCGGCCAGCGCCGCCAGCGCCCGCGGCCGGTCGCCGCGGTGGAGTTGGTCGAGACCGGCCGGGAGGATCACCGAGCCCAGGCCGACCCCTGCGGCGGCCGCCAGCTCGCAAAGCACGAGACGCGCGGCCAACTCCAGGATCGCGACATCCCCGCCCCCCCGTCGCCCGCCCCCGGCCCAGGCGTCGAAGAGTTCCGGAAAGACGTCGGCCAGCCGACCGCCTGTCAGCATGACCGCCTTGGCGTGAATCCTGGCCCTGGCGCGCCGGCGCGCCTCCGACGCCAGACCGGCCCGCCCTTCGTCCGCCCCCCCGGCGCCGCGCGCGGCGTCTCCGCCTCCGCCGGACCCCCTCTCGGGACGGGCTCCCAGCTCGGCGAGTTCGTCACGGCGCCGCACGGCCGCCTCCAGCTCCCGTCCCCGCAACTTCCGGCGTTCCAGCTCGCCGGACAGGCTGTTCCGCTCCCTCTCCAGCCCCGCCGCCCGGGCCTCGGCCGCCTTGAGCTCCTCGGGTCTGGTCTCTAGTTGGTCTCTGCGGCGGCGCCACCAGCGCCCGTCCTGCACCACCGCCTTCCACTCCTCCTTGCGCGCCTCGCGCACCTTCCCGGCACGCTCGCCGAGCGGCCTTCCGCAACCGCCGCATCGCGCACGCTCCTCCGCCCCGTCGAGGTCCCTCAGCTCCCCGCGCAGCTCCCGCTCCCGGTCCCGGTACAGGAGAAGCCGGGTCTCGGCGTCCTGGCGCTCCCTCAGCCAGGCCGCCGTCCCTTCGTCCACGCCGGCCCGGGCGGCCTTCTCCTCCTCGCGCACCGCGCGCAGGCGCACCTCCAGCTCAGCCACCCCTTCCCGCGCGCCGCTCAGGCGCTCCGCCCGCCTTCTCGCCTCGACGACCAGCCGCTCGACCCGCCGCTCCAACGGCCCCGCGGGCCGACCCGCCCCCCGCGAATCGCCGGACTCCCGCTCCGCCCCGCCGTCCCGCAGCTCGCCGGCCGCCTCCGGCCCCAGCAGGAGCGCCTCCGCCGCCTCAAGCCACACCTCCGGGGATCCGTCGCCGAACCACACCGCCGCGTACTCCTCGCGCCGGAGCGAGTGGGCCGCGAGCACGGGCTCGAGCAGCGCCTCGAAGCCGGGCGTCCCGACCCGCTCGGTGCCCTCGGCCGAGTCCACCGCCGGCCCCGCCCCGCGGCCGCGAACCCTTCCGGCGAAGGCATCGCGGAGACCCGCCACCAGTTCCCTCCACAGAGCGCCGGTGCCGTCGGCCAGCGCGACCAGCCCCCGCGAATCGCGCAGGTCGAGCTTCGGTCCCCGGGACCGCGTCCGCAGCGCCGAGATTCCGAACGGCCCGCCGCCCCCGCGACCGCGGTCTCCGCCGCCGTCCGTCCTGGCCGCCGCGGTCGGCGCCGGCGCGTCGCGCCATCCGCCCCCGCCGGCCGATCCGTGCGACGCTCCCTGTCCGGGAAGCGCCTCGACGCGCAGCTCCGCCACCCGGCGGCGCACGCCCGCCAGCACCTCCCGGTCGAGAACCGCCAAGTCCTCGGGGGACAGGCCCCGCACCGGCACCTTGAGCAGCGTCCCGTCGATCCCGCCCGGGACTCCCGCCAGCGCCTCCCCCAGGCGACGCGCCACCGTCGCGGTCCCCCCGCCCGTGGCCTCCACCGGAGCCAGGCTCACCGCCGCCCGGGCCTCCAACGGCCAGAACGTCGGCTCCCCGGACTCCGGCCGCACGGTGACGAACCCCTTCTCGACGGCCGCCTCCTCCCACGGGTCGGCGCCGACCCGCTCGAGGGACCCGCTGTAGCACGCCCGCTCCCCGACCCGCCTGTGGGTGTGGCCGGACCCGAGAGCGACGTAGTCCCAACCGCCCGCCGGGACGGCGAGCGCGTGGGAGCGGCCCGAAGCCACCTCCGCGTGCAAGACCAGGATGTTCCGTTCGGCGGCGGGATCCGGGGCAACGCCGGGCGAGTGCGGGGCCGTCACGGCCGCGTGCGGAAGGAGCGTGACGCAGACCCTGCCCCCGCAAGGGCGGATGCGGCGCACCGCGGTCTCCGCCACCTCGACTCCGTCCATTCCGCCGATCACCGCGAGCGGTCCTTGGCCCCCGTGCGGCGGAACGTCCCGGGCCCCGGCCGCGACTGCCACCACCACGCCGGGAAGATCGTCGCGCAGCCTGCGCACCTTTCGCGAGAACGCCGCAATCGCGGCCGCCGTCACTTCCGGATGGTCGAAGACGTCCCCCGCCACTACCACCAGCTTCGGGCCGAGCTCGGCAATGCGCCCCATCGCGTTCCCGAAGGCCCGGAACACGTCCTCGGCCCTCCCCGGCCCCGCCGCGGAATACCCCAGGTGCAGGTCCGACAGATGGGCCACCCTCATCGGTCGCGCCCGGATTCGGCCGCCCGTCCGTTCACGCCGAGCATCCTCATTTCGGAGACCGGCCCGGGCAGGCCTCCCGCGCGATCGAGGCACCAGACTTCCCGTCTCCGGGGGGTAACGCGAGGCGGCCCCTCAAGTCCCGCGACCGTGGCCGCATAGCGGGCCACTCGGAATCCGGCCTCCGTCCCCAACCCCGCCAGCTCGGGCTGCAACCGTCCCGGCGGGCACGCGATCCAGACCCGTTCCACCTCCGCCTTCCGGAACGCCGCCAGAAGCTCCGGGATCGCGAAGAAACTCACGAGCTCGTCGCCGGAGCGCTCCCAGTCCACGACCACGGTGTGGCCGGGCCCGTCCGGTACCGGCGACTCCGCCAGCGAGCCCGCCGGCCAGCCGAAGCCCCGGCCGGCCAAACTTCCCAGGCCGGCGTCCGGTTCATGCACCCGCCATCCTCCCCCGCCTTCGCGCGCGAACCAGCCCCCGGCGCCCACGAAGAGCACGGCGCCTGCCGGGTCGACGGTGTCGGCGACCCCTCGCCGCCAGTCGCCGACGGGCGGCGGATCGATGGCCCGCACCCGTCCGTCGTCCCGGAGCACCCGCACCTCCGCCTTCGGAACGGCCGTTTGCCAGACTTCGAAGCGAAGCTCCGGGCGGTCGGTTTCCCGAAGCACCGAGCACCGCCGCGGCACGCGGTCGAAGATCCACCCCTGGCAGCGGGCGCCGCCCGACGCGAAGACCGATGCCGCCAGGAAGGCCGTGACCGCCAGCACCGGACGGCCGAGAAGCGCCAGGACCATGGCCGCACCCCCCGTCGTCCCCACGACGGCTCCAATCACGATCTGGCGCCTGACGCCGGCCCCCAGCGAGCCGGCGAAGCTGCCTATGCGGCCCCATACCCCTCCCGCGAAGTACGCCGGGAGCGCCCCGGTGAAGGCCAGACCCAGGCCCTGGGCGACCGGCACCCTGCCGAAGCCAGCCATCGATTCCCAGAGGGCCGCAAAGCCGGCCCCGGCGAGAAGCGCGACGAGCAGCCCCGTCCACCACTTCGCGGCCGTGGGAAGAGTCTCGCCGCCGCCGCCCGCTCCCATCCGGATGCCGGCAAGGAGGGAGACTGCGGTGATTCCGGCCAGCGTGACGGCCGCCCGCAGCAACCCCTGGGAATCGTACAGGAGCACCGCCGCGCCGGTGGCCACGCCGGTGGTCGCGGCCGCGCCCACCAGCAGCGAGGGAACCCAGAACATGCGCCGCGCCCGGCTCGCGACTCCCTCGGGGCGCGGCCTAGCCGGCCCGCGGCGAGGAGGCGCATTCACGTCCCGATTCTCCCACGATGAGCCGCATCTCCGGCGAGGATGGCACGGTAGCTGTCGTGGCGAGCCTTCTGGACGCGTCCGGCGACCACCGCCGCGACGACGGCGCACCCGGGTTCGCGGACGTGCGTGCAGTCGCCGAACTGGCACTGCCCCAGGAAGGGACGGAAGTCGGCGAAGCAACGGTCGAGCCTCGCAACCGCCGCTTCGCCCAGCCCCACGTCGGTGAAGCCCGGCGTGTCGGCCACGACGCCCCCTCCCTCCAGGAAGACGAGCCGGCTGGACACGGTGGCGTGCCTTCCGGAGCGGGAGCGCCTCCCGACCCGGAGCGTACGCAGCTCCAGCGACGGCTCCACCGCATTCAGAAGCGACGACTTCCCCACCCCCGACGGCCCCGCCAGCGCGGACGACCCGGTCCGGATCATCGCGCGAAAGTCCCGCATTCCCTCGCCGGTCACAACCGACGTGACCGTTGCCGGGTAGCCGGCGGTGCGGTACACCCGGTACAGCTCCGCGGCGACCGCGCGGCCACCCGCCAGATCCACCTTGTTCAGCACGACGCACGCGTCCATGCCCCCCGATTCGCCCATCACCAGCATCCGGTCGATCACTCCCGGGGCCGGGGGCGGATCCGCAACCGCCGCCACCACGACGAGGCGGTCGAGATTCGCCGCCACCACCTTCGCCAGGCGGCCTCCCGCCGCCCGCCTCGCCAACAGGGTTCGGCGCGGCCGCACCGACTCGATCACGTACCCCCCTCCCCACGCCTTCGCCACCTCCACGCGGTCCCCGGCGACGACCCGGTCCCGCGCCAGGCCCGACCGCTTGAGCCGTCCGCGCAACGACGCCTCCAGGGTGCCGGCGGCGGTGCGCACCGTGTACACCCCCCCGATAGTCTCGACCACCTGGCCGGTCTTCACGGTCGCGGTCCCGTCAACGCAAGCACCCCCGCGACGGTCCTGCCGCCGCGGGGGTGCTCCCGCAGGGTGTCTCCACCGGGTGCTACGCCGCGAATGACTTCAGAGCCTTGCCCTTGTCGCCCTCGCGGAGGCGCCGGAGCGCACGGTCCCTGAGCTGGCGGATCCGCTCCCGGGTGACCCCCAGGATGTTGCCGATCTCCTCCAGGGTGTGCTCGCGCTCCCCCTCCAGCCCGAAGTACAGCCTGAGCACCTTGGCGTCGCGCGGTTCCAGCGACCCCAGCGCGTTGGCGACGGCTTCGGTCAGAAGGCGGTTCTCGACCTCCAGTTCGGGCTCGGCCGCCTCCTCGGTGATGAAGCGCTCCACGAGCTGCGAGTCCTCGCTGTCGCCGATCGGCGCGTCCAGGCGGATCTCCGCCGCGTTCAGAGTCTGCAGCGATTCCACGAGCTGCGGCGTGAGGAAGGTCGCCTTCCCCAGCTCCTCGCTGGTCGGGTCGCGCCCCAGCTCCTGCTTGAGACGCTCCTTCTCGCGGAAGATCCGGGCGAGGTCCGACGCGCGGTTGAGCGGCACGCGCACCGGACGCCCGTGGTTCGCCAGCGAAGCCAGGATGGCCTGCCGGATCCACCACACCGCGTAGGAGATGAACTTCACCCCCTGCTCGGGATCGAACTTCCGGGCCGCGGTGACCAGCCCCACGTTCCCCTCCTGGATCAGGTCCGTGAGCGAAACGCCCCGGTTCTGGTACTTCTTGGCGACGCTGATCACGAAGCGCAGATTGGCCTTGGCGAGCGCCTGAATGGCCTCCTCGTCGCCGTTCTGGGCGCGGGCGCCCAGAATCTTCTCCATCTCCGGGGTGATCAGCTCGTGGCGA
This sequence comes from Gemmatimonadota bacterium, assembly GCA_028873825.1. Classification (GTDB taxonomy): domain Bacteria; phylum Gemmatimonadota; class Gemmatimonadetes; order Longimicrobiales; family Gaopeijiaceae; genus Bin94. The sequence continues at coordinate 22,396 of JAPPNM010000168.1, forward strand.
CTCACGTCACGCAGGTACTGGTCGAGCGCGGTCTGCTCGTCCAGACTGGTGTCGAAACCGGTGAGCGGGTTGCGCCGTCCCCGCCTTGCTTTTCTGGCCATCTTGTCCTTCCGATTCTCCGGTGCGGGCGACCGGCTGGCCGGATCGCACTATGAGTAACATATACAGCCTTTAACGTTAAGGCTGTAGTCTTCGTTTGTCAAGGACGCTTCGGGCGGCCATTTGGTTGCCCGCCCACCGCCCAAGGTGGCATACCCCGCCTGCGGGGAGTGTTCCCATCCGCCCTGCGCAACGTCATGGCGGGGCGCCCGCGGGAGTTGTCGCCGACGATTCGGGGGCCGCCCCCGTCTCCGCGGCCCGCGGCCCGCCGGCGAGCCTCTCCAGAAGCCACTCCGACGCCACCCGGCGGCGCTCGAAGGTGAAGAGGCGCAGGACTCGCGCCGTCCGGTACAGCTCTTCAGCCAGCTTCGGCAGGTCGATCAGCCCCGGTATTCCGGCGGCGCCCAGGCGCACCACGCGGCCGCTCCTCTCCACCAGCACGTCCAGTTGGAACATCCGTTTCTTCACGGGGAAGTCCAGGATCACCTCTCCAGGGGCGAGTCCCAGCTCGGCGGCGATCCCGTCTTCCCAGCGCCGCTTCTCCGGCGTGTCCCCGCTTACCCAGGAGGGAACGGTCCTTCCTTCGAGCTGCCAGGCGGAGATTTCGGTTGCACGCTTCGGCAGCCTCCGTTCCCGCAGGGCGGGCAGCCAGCGCCGGAACAGCCGGGTCGCGGAAGGGCCCCGGCCGGCCCGCGCCCGCCTCGCAAGCTCGTACAGCAGCTCCTCGTCCGTGGGGCCGACCAGATCGAGGGGAGACAGCAGTCCCGCCTCGACGGCCGTCTCCACGATGCGCTTGTAGAGACCCGTGGCCGCCCTCACGGCGTGGTGCCAGTACACGGTGCGGAACATCTGGTACTTGGAGAACAGGAGCGACTCCAGCGTGCTGAGCGCCTTGCCGCGCAGCCCCACCTCCCAGGCGCCGGACGCCGGATCCCGCAGGAGGGCGAGCCCCTGAAGGAGCCGCTCCACGTCGACCTCCCCGTAGGGCACTCCGCAGAAGCGGGCGTCGCGGCGCAGATACTCCATCTTGTCCAGGTCGAGGCTTCCGCTGACCAGACCGCGCAGCGCGCTGTCGCCGTCGCCCCTGATTATCCGGTAGATCTCGTCGGCGGCGCCCTCTCCCAGCGGCTCCAGCGCCCGCTTGAGAGGCGCGGACTCGAAGAAGCGCGCGCTCATCTCCTCGTGGTCGCCGGCGATGCGCTCGGGCTCGAGCTCCTCGAGGGCGTGGGAGAAGGCGTAGTGACCGATGTCGTGGAGTAGGGCCGCGTACGGTATGAGGCGCGCGCCACGCCACGCGCGGCCGGGCGCCCCGGGGCCCGCCTCGAGGATGCGCAGCGCCCGCACCGCCAGGTGGTAGACGCCGAGGGCGTGATCGAAGCGGGTGTGCGTAGCCCCCGGGTACACGAGATGCGCCAGACCCAGCTGACGGATGTAGCGGAGACGCTGAAAGGCCGCCGTGTCCATGATGGCGACCGCGACGGGGTCCATCCGGATGGTGTTCCAGACGGGATCGCGTACGACGAGGGAGCGTCCATGCCTTTGCATGGAATGCCACAATAGCACCCGGGGCGGGACGTCGCAATGCGATTCGGGGACCCGGTTTCCCGGTTCGGCGGGCCCGGCGTGCGGCCGTGGCGCCGGTTCCGCTCCGCCCCGTCCCCTCGCGCAATCGTTGACCGGACCCGAATAAACCGCGAAGTTGCGGGCAGCCATGGCAGATTCTCCACTACGCGAGGAGGTCCGGACCCGCGCCGAGGACCGGCCCGGCGTCTACCGGTGGATCGGCGCCGACGGGAGGATCCTCTACGTCGGCAAGTCGGTGCGCCTCAGGTCGCGCCTCCTCTCGTACTTCCGGGAGGGCGCGGGAAAGGCGGCGCGCGTGGTGGCCGAGGCCGAAGGCGTCAACTGGGACCACACGCCGAACGAGTTCGCGTCGGTGGTCCGGGAGATGCGGCTGATCCGGGCGTGGCGGCCCCGGTACAACGTCCAGCACAAACGCGACCGCCGGTACGGGTTCATCAAGATCACGCGGGAGCCGGCCCCGCGCCTGGTCCCCGTCTCCCGGGCGCGGAGCGACGGCGCGCGCTACTACGGTCCGTTCACCCGGACCGGCTGGCTCGGCGACGCTGTGCGCGCCCTTTCCCTGGCGACCGGGCTGCGGGACTGTCCGGGCCACACGCCGGTCCACTTCGGCGACCAGCTCGAGATCTTCGCGGGCGGAAGGGTGCCCCGGTGCATGCGCGCCGATACGGGAAGCTGTCTCGCCCCCTGCGCGGGCCGCTGCACCGCCGCCGAATACGACCGCCGCCTGCGCCTGGCGCGCGCCTTTCTCGAGGGCCGCGGCCGGGCTCCGCTCGAAGAGCTGGCCCGGTCCGTCGATGAGGCGGCCGGGCGCCTTCGGTTCGAGTACGCGGCCGCCCTGCGGGACCGCATGGCGACGCTGGAAAAGCTGTGGGACCACCTCTCCGGCTTCCGGGGACGGGTGGAGAAGCTCAACCTGGTCTACCCGGTGCCCGGCCACGAGGGCGATGACCGAATCTACCTGATTCGCCGCGGCCGTCCCTGCGCCGAAGTGCCGTGGCCGAAGTCGGACCGGGCCCGGCGGCGCGCCAACGCGGTGGTCGAGGAGGTCTTTCGGCCCGTGCCGGGCGACCGCGACGGGGAGCTGGAGGCCGACGCGGCCGCGGAGGTGCTGCTGACCGTGGCGTGGTTCAGGCAGCGTCCCCGGGAGCGGCGGAGGGCGCTGGCGCCGGAGCGGTGGCTGGCGGGGGCACAGCAGTCCGTGGATAAACCCGCCCGAGCACCGAGAGCGGCGAGGCGCCGGGCTGGCAAGGCGCGACGAAGGG
>JAPPNM010000136.1 GCA_028873825.1 Gemmatimonadota bacterium
GCCTTGCCAGCCCGGCGCCTCGCCGCTCTCGGTGCTCGGGCGGCTTTATCCACGATGGACTGCTAGGAGATTCCGCCGTGGCCCTCGTCGCCCGCCGCATCGGCCGCCTCGGCACCGAGAACGCCTTCACGCTCGGCGACGACATCCGGCGATGCGTCGACCGGGGGATGGAGGTGATCCGCTTCAACCTCGGGGCCCCCGACTTCCGCAGCGCCCCGCACCTCAACCGGGTCGCGACGGCGGCCCTCGAGGCCGGTCGTTCCGGTTACTGCGACCCCGCCGGGATCCTCCCCTTCCGCGAGGCCATCGCCGACCACGTCCGCCGCACGCGCGGCGTCGACGCGGGCCCGGAGCGCGTCGTCGTCACCCCGGGAGCCAAGCCGTCGATCGGCTACGCCGTGCAGACCTATGCGGACGAAGGCGACGAGGTCGTCTATCCCTCGCCCGGCTTCCCCATCTACGAATCCTGGGTGCGGTTCGCCGGAGCCGTCCCGGTGCCCCTTCCGCTCTCGCCGGACCGCGACTTCGCCTTCACCGCGGACGACTTGGCCCCGCTGCTCGGCGAACGCACGAGGCTCGTCATCCTCTGTTCACCCTCGAATCCCACCGGCGGCGTGCTGTCGCGCGACGATCTCGCCGGCATCGCGCGGCTGATACGCGAACGGTGCCGCCCGGATGTCCGCATCTACTCCGACGAGATCTACGAGCAGATCCTCTTCGACGGGCTGGAGCACGAGAGCATCGCGTCGCACCCGGGCATGCCGGAGCGCACGGTTCTGGCAGGCGGGCACTCCAAGGGCTTCGCCATGACCGGGTGGCGGCTCGGCTGGGCGGTGCTTCCGACCCCGGAGGAGGCCGCCATCTTCAAGCGCATCAACATCAACGTGATGTCGTGCGTGCCGCCCTTCCTGCAGGAGGCGGGAGCGGCCGCCTACGAGGATCCCGCCTCCGCGGTCGCGGTCAGGAGGATGGTGGCCGAGTTCGAGAGGCGGAGGGACTGGATCGTGCCGGCGCTGAACGAGGTCCCCGGCGTGGGCTGCCGGACGCCGAAGGGGGCGTTCTACGCCTTCCCGGACGTGTCGGGGCTGTGTGCGCGGCTGGGGGTGTACGAGGCCTGCGAGGAGTTTCACAAGGGTGGCCGCGGCCGCACGACGCCCGCCGGCATGCTTCAGATGTTCCTGCTCTACCGCCACGGCGTGGCCACCGTGGAGCGCGCTTCGTTCGGGCGGATCGGGTCCGAGGGCCAGGACTTCCTGCGTCTCTCGATCGCGAACGGGATGGAGGACATCCGGCGCGGCGTCGGCCGCATTGCGGAGGCCGCCGAAGACGCGGAGGGCTTCGCGGAATTCGCGGACAGCGAGGACGCCGAAGCGTTCTGCCGTTGACCGCGCGCCGGTTCCCCGGCGGCCGCCGGCCCGTTACCGCAACGCGCCCCCGGGAATCCCCCTGGTGATCCTCACGTCCCCGGTGGCCTCGCCGGGGAGCGGACCTCCGTCCCAATCCCGGATGATCGCCTGGATCAGTCCCGTGGACGGATCCGTCACCACGGCCATCCCGGGCTCTCCGCCGCGGGTCACGGTGTCCTCTCCCTCCGGTCCGGCGAGCACCAACCGGTCGAGGGCCGTCGCCCACTCGGGCTCGTAGGGAACGAAGAAGACGAACCCCGCTCCCCCGTGCGCCAGCGGCGTCGGCGCGAACGAAAGGGAGAACATGGTCTCGCCGCCCGCGCCGAGTCCCTCGACCTGGTAGGGACCGTCCGTCCGGGGAAGCTCCGCCGGCCCTTCCGCCACGAACGCCGGATCCAGCTTCAACTCGCCGTCCGCCACCAGACCCCATACGACGAGCATGTCCCCGCGGTCGGCGCCGTCCCCTCCGTCCGGTACGACCCCGCCGTCCCCGTCGAGTCGGTGGCCGATGGCCAGGTCGAAGTGGTAGTCGCTGATCCAGACCGGGTCGCAGTAGCTCATCACGTCCTTGTAGTCGTCCGGATCGTACAGGATCCCGTTCTCGAACTCGTACCCCCAGACGCCGATCGACCCCCGGTCGTACGGATAGTCCGGATCGGGGCTGTCCGCACCGCCGCACGGTGCGTGGCGCAGGCCCATGTTGTGTCCTATTTCGTGCGTGTAGGTATCTTGGTCGGCCACGCCCACGCTCCAGGGAGCGCCCACTTGGGCCAACCCGCGCATGCGGCCCGGCGACGAGCCTATGACGCCGTAGTAGTACGCGCGGCGGCCCTCCGAGATGTTCAGCACCGATATTTCGTTGAGCCACCGCGACCATCCCTCGTTGGTGCGCAGATCGGCGTTGGTCCTGAAGGTGTCGCGAACCTCGACCTCCAGATCCCAAACCGGCAACAGGTTCCGGGCCAGGTGCATCTGCTCGCTGTCGGGGCCGATTCCCTCCAGCCAGGTCCCCAGCCTGCCGTCCGGCTGTTGCCTCCAGAGGGTCGGCACGAACACCTGGCGGAAGAGCTGCGGTTCCACGACGCGGAGATCAGTGGCGCCGGTCTCGGGTTGCCTGGTGGCGGTCGCCGGGGTCAGCGCTTCCTTGCAGTTCGGATCGAGCTCCAGCACGATGCCGGCTCCGGGCCGCAGAGCGGACCCCGGTATCTCGACGTTCAGGGAACCGTCCAGGGTCGACTCGTCGACATCGCCCTTGAGAACGCGTCCCTCCGCCACGGCAACGTGCTCGAAGACCACGTCTTCGCCCTGCACCACGCTGACCCGGACTTCGACCGAGTGGTCGCCGGGGGGATAGGCGCCGAGGAAGATCCGGAGCAGTCCCGGCCGCCCCGCGATGAGACGCGCCTCGTTTTTCCCGCTCTGCACGGCCTGGGTCAGATACATCGACGACGTGTAGAGGCCGAATTCGGAGCTGCTGAAGCAGTAGCCGGCTTCGCCCGTCAGCTCGGCCACCCGGGCGGTGACCTCCACAATGCCGTTCCCCGCCGTCCTCAGCGTCCCGTCCGAGCCGATTTCCGCGCCCGAGCCGCTCGCCACCGCCCATTCCGGCGGCGTCCAGCCCGGTATCCGCATCACTTCGTCGTTCTGGTCCTTGACGACAGCCTGCAGACGCACCGTTTGTCCGGAGGCGAACCGGCGTTGAGCGGGCATGATCGTCATCGCGGTCGGTATCCGGTCCGATTCCAGGGCCAGCTCCGCGCAGCCCCAGAAGAGCACGGTGCCCGCGAGCGCCGATTTCAACGCTGTCCCGCTGCCCCGCCCGGCGGAGCGCGTCGCGGTCGCACCGCCGTCGGTGCGTATCGGTCCCTCCGGAGCCGGAAACCGGCGGCGCCGCCACAAGGGGCCGGTCACGATTCCCCCTCGATGGCGATCTCGAACATCGCGGGCCACAGCTTGCCGGTCACGAAGAAGGTGCCGCGCCGCTCGTCGTGGGCGATGCCGTTGAGCACAGCCCCGGCATCCGCCGGGCGGCCGGCGGCCAGCGAAAGAGAGTAGGCGTCGAGCCGGCCGGTGATCTCCCCCGTCGCTCCGTCGATGCGCACGATGTCGTCCGACTGGTAGATGTTCGCATAGACGCGGTCGCCGACGCACTCGAGTTCGTTCAGGTTCCGCACCGAGAATCCGTCCCGGGTTACCGCGATTCGCTCGATGAGGTCGAAGGTGTCCGGGTCGCGGCGTTGCAACGTGCCGCTTCCGTCGGACATGAAGAGCGACCCCCCGCCGTGGCAGAGGCCCCAGCCTTCGCCATCGTACTCGAAGGTGTCCGCCGGCGCCAGCGTCGCGGCGTCGTGGACGAAGGCCAGCCCGGCCTTCCAGGTGAGCTGGACCAGCCGGTCGCCGACCAGCGCCAGTCCCTCGCCGAAGTGCTCCTCGGAGAGGGCGTGGCTGCGCAGGACCCGGCCGGTGGCGGCGTCGACCCGCCGCAACTCCGACTTGCCGTACCGTCCGGTGCTCTCGAAGAGCACGCCGTCGCGGACGAGCAGCCCCTGCGTGTAGGCTTCCGGATCGTGGGGAAGGGTGCGCCGCAGTTCGTAGCCGAGTTCCGCCACCGGACGCTCGCAGCTCCACGGAAGGGCCGCGCAGGCCAGCAGGCCCAACCGCGCTCGCGTATCGGTCGTCACTCTCATAAATGCAAACACGACGTATCGCCGCTCCAAGGCCGCGCTCCGGCGTTGCGCCCCGGGCCACGGGGGCCGCCGCCGACGTCTAGTCGCGCCCCGCCGGCCCGGCGCCTCGCCGCTCCCGGCGCTCGCGCGGGGCCGGTTCGCGAACCGCCGGTAGCCGGCGGCGACCGGCCCCTCCATATTCTCCAATCTATCACGTTCCCTCTCGTCCAAGGAGATTTCCTTGCCCGGGTTGCTCCCCGGCATCGACCCCGACGGGCTGCTCGAATACTCGGTCGTCTTCAGCGACCGGTCGTTGAATCACATGTCGGCCCGCTTCCGCCGGGTGATGAAGTACCTGTCGGCGACGCTGGCGCGAGTCTACTCGGCGGAGGCGGTGGCGGTGGTGCCGGGCGGAGGCACCTACGCCATGGAGGCGGTCGCCCGGCAGTTCGGGACCCGGAAGCACTGTCTCGTGGTTCGCAACGGGTGGTTCAGCCACCGCTGGACGCAGATCTTCGACGCGGGCTCGATTCCCGCGCGGTCCACCGTACTCAACGCCCGCCCCGCGGGCGACGGGCCCACCGCACCCTTCGCCCCGCCCCCCCTCGGCGAGGTCGCCGCGGCGATAGGGAACCGGCGGCCCGACGTGGTCTTCGCCCCGCACGTGGAGACCGCGTCCGGGATCCTCCTGCCGGACGACTACCTGCGCGCGGTTGCCGCCGCCGCCCGCGGCGTGGACGCCCTGTTCGTGCTGGACTGCGTCGCCTCCGGGGCCGTGTGGGTGGACATGCGGGAATCGGGGATCGACGTGCTCATCAGCGCGCCGCAGAAGGGATGGAGCGGATCCCCCTGCGCGGGGCTGGTGATGATGGGCCCGCGCGCGCTCGCCCGGATGGAGCCGTCGGCCAACACGAGCTTCAGCTGCGATCTCCTGCGCTGGCTCCAGGTCATGCGGAGCTACGAGAGCGGCGGACACGCCTACCACGCCACCATGCCCACCGACGCGCTCCGGACGTTCGCGGGCGCGATGGCCGAGACGGAGAGGTTCGGTTTCGCCAAGGCGAAGAGCCGGCAGCGTGAACTGGGCGCGCGGGTGCGGGCGCTCCTGGGCGGAAGGGGATTTCCGAGCGTCGCCGCCCCCGGTTTCGAGGCTCCGGGGGTCGTCGTGAGCCACACCCGGGACCCCGCCATCCAGAACGGCAGCCGCTTCGCCGCGGCGGGCGTGCAGATCGCGGCCGGCGTGCCGCTCCGGTGCGGCGAACCGGACGGCTTCAGCACTTTCAGGCTGGGACTCTTCGGCCTCGACAAGCTCGCAAACGTCGGCCGGACGGTGGACGCGCTCGGCGACGCCCTGGACCGAGTCGCCGCCGCCTCCACTCCGGCCAAGCCCGTCCCCGCGGGGTAGCGCACGCGCCGCCGCGGCGGCCGGCGCTTGCGCCAACCCCATCCCCCGGACCAGCTTTCCGGAACCGCGCGGACGGACCCGCACCCCCCGTTTGCAGCCATGAGAGGTGTCATGTACGAGAACCGCAGATTCGCGCCCCGGCGGGGCTCCGCCGGTTCTCGTCGTTCGGTACGACTTCCCGTAACGGTCCTCCTCGCCGCACTCCTCCCGCCGGCCTGCTCCTTCACTCCGCCGCCTTCGGTGCCCGAACCGGTGGCCGAAGTCCCGGAGAGCTTCGCGGGAAGCGTCCTCCCCGGCGACCACAGGGCGCGGGAGTGGTGGACGGTCTTCGGCGATCCCGTCCTGAACGCCGTAGTCGATTCCGTCCTGGTCTCGAACTTCGACCTCGCCGAAGCGGTGGCGAGGGTGCGGCAGGCGCGGGCCCAGCGGGGCATCGCTCGGGCCGGCCTCTTCCCCGCCCTGCGGGCGTCGGCTTCCGCGACCGACCAGAACACGCCGGCCAACGCGGGCCTGGGGGAGCAGTTCCGAAAGCTGGCCGGGGGAGAGAACGGCGAGCTTCCCGGAGGTGTGGAGTTTCCGGACAGGCTCGAGCTCACCACCTGGTCCCTGGGCGCGGACTTCGCCTACGAACTGGATTTCTGGGGACGCGTCCGCAACGACGCGGCGGCCGCCGGCGCCCGGTACCTGGCCACCGAATCGGACTACCGCGCCGCGCGCATCGGGGTGCTCGCGACCACGATCGCAACGTACTTCGAGATCGTGGACCTGCGGCGCCGCACGACGCTGGCCCGCGAGCTGGTCGAGGTCCTGCTGGAGCGCGAGGAGCTGGCCGGGACCCGCTACGAACGCGGGCTGGCGACCTCCTTCGAGCTCTACCAGGTGCGTCTGGACCTGCGCAACACCCAGGCGGGCCTGCCCCAGCTGGAGACCGCGCTCACCGACGCGGAGGGACGCTTGGCCGTGCTTCTGGGCGGCTACCGCTCGAAGCTGGACGCCATCCTCCCCGACTCGCTGGCCCCGGCTTCGCTGGCGGACCCGGTCGCGACCGGCGCCCCCGCCGATCTGCTCCTTCAGCGGCCCGACGTGCGAGCCGCGGGCCAGCGTCTGGACGCCGCCCGGTTCGCCATCGGCGCTCGCCGCGCGGAGATGCTCCCTTCGCTTTCGTTCTCCGGCACCATCGGCGTGCAATCCTCCGAGGCCGACGGGCTGTTCGACGTCGACCAGTGGTTCCGCAACCTGGCGGTCAACCTGACCGCGCCGATCTTCCAGGGAGGGCGCATCCGCAGCGACATCGCGCTTTCGCACGCCCGGTTCAGCGAGGCGGCGGCGGCGTACGGGCGCACAGTGGTGACCGCCGTCCACGAGGTCGAGGCCGCGCTCGCCGCGCTCGCCAACGGGGGCAGGCGCCACGCCTACCTTGCATCGCAGCGGGAGGAGGCCCGGGCGTCCGCGGATCTCCAGTCGAGGCGGTACGAGTCCGGGATCGCCGGCTACACCGACTACCTCGACGCGTTGCGCACGCTCCTGAACGTGGAATCCACGCTGGCCGGCGCCAGCCGGGACCTGGCGCTGGCTCGTCTCGCGGTACACCGGGCGCTCGGGGGCGACTGGGCGGCCGGACCGGAGTCGTTGGACGGCCCGCGCATGGTCCCCGCGGCTGCGTCCGACCGCGCCGGAAGTACTCCGAATCCCGGCAACCCGTGAACAGAATCCCCCGAAACAGCACCGCTCGGCGCGCCCGTTTCAGTCCTGCGGGGTGCCCGCCCGCGGCCATGGGAGATTCAAGCGGCGGCGCATCCGGACCGGACCGCTTCGCTCACCTGCTCACACTGTAATGAGAACATTACAAAATGTCATGTACAGTATACATATTCCGTCCTCGAGGATTCGCTCCGCGTCGCTCTTCGGTCGAACGGCGGCGCTGTCCGCCCTTCGTCGCACCTTGCCGGCCGGGCGCCTCGCCGCTCTCGGCGCCCGGGCGGCTTCATCCACGAACCGCCAGACCCCGGGGAGCAGCTAGATGAACCGCCGCAAGAGCTTTCTGGTGGCCGCGGGGATCCTCCTCGGAGCCGTCGCCGTCGCAGTTGTCATGGTTCGGCTCAGGCCGGAGCCCCCTCTCCGCGAGCCGCCGTCGCGCGTCCCCTTCGTCACCACGGCGCCGGCCGTCGCCGGAGAGGGGGCGATCCCGGTGTACGGGGCCGGGACCGTGCGCCCGAGGGCCGAAATCGACGTCTCCGCCCAGATAAGCGGGAAGGTGGCCTGGGTGAGCCCCTCCTTCCAGGGCGGGGGACGGGTCGCCGCGGGCCAGGCGCTCTTCCGCATCGACGACGCCGACTACCGGAACCGCGTACAGCAGGCGCGCGCCAACGTGGCGGCCCAGGAGGTGGCGCTTCTGCGGGCGGAGGAAGACGCGAGGATCGCCCGCGCCGAGTACGAGCTCTTCCGCAAGCGCGATCCGGAGGCCGCTCCGGGAGAAGCGAATCCGCTGGCTTTGCGCGAGCCCCAGCTCGCCGCCGCCGGCGCGGCCCTCGTCCGGGACAGCGCCGCGCTGGCCGACGCGGAACTGGCGCTGGCGCGCACCGAGGTGGCGGCCCCCTTCAACGGGATCGTCCGGAACGAATCCGTCGCCGTGGGCCAGTTCGTGGCCGCGGGCCAGGGCGTGGGACGCTTCTACGCGACCGACGCGGTGGAGGTCGTCGTGCCCGTTTCCGACGCCGATGCGGCGCTGATTCCCGACCTGTGGCGGTTGAGCGCCGGTGACGGAGACCGCCGCGTGCGCGCCACCGTCAGCGCGGAGTACGGCGAGCGGAGCCACGACCGGGAGGGGTACGTGGACCGCGCCGAGGCCGCCCTGGACGAGCAGACGCGCACCATCGACGTGATCGTGCGCGTGCCGAGGCCGTTTTCGGGCGCCGGACCGCCGCTCCTCGTCGGCCAGTTCGTCGAAGTCCGGATTGAGGGCGCCGCGCCGGAGCGCTACTTCACCGTACCCCGCGCCGCGCTCAGGACCGGCAACGAGGTCTGGGCGCTTCGCGCCGGCAACCTGGTCGCAATCGTGCCCGTGGAGGTTCTGCAACGATCCGACGACGCGGTGTACGTGACCGGCGCGCTGGAGCCGGGCCAGGCCGTCGTGGTGAGCGGGATCCGGATCGCCACCGAGGGAATGATCGTGCGGACCGGAGACGGCGGCGGCTGATGGCCCTCGCCGGTGGGCCGTCGCCGGAGTCCGGCGGGCCCATCTCATACATGGCCCGCAACGGGGTTGCGGCCAATCTCCTGATGCTCTTCATCCTGATCGCGGGGCTCTTCGCGCTCGGCGGTCTGGTGCAGGAGGTGTTTCCGGAGATCTCGATGGACCGCGTCAGGATATCGGTGGCGTACCCGGGCGCCACCCCCGACGAGGTCGAGGAATCGATCATCCTGAAGATCGAGGAACGGATCGAGGGGGTGGACGGCCTGAAGCAGATCAGGTCGACGGCCGCGGAGGGCCGCGGATCGGTCGTGGCGGAACTCGACCTCGGCGAGGACATCGCGCGCGCGCTCGACGACATCAAGGCCCGGATAGACCGGATCCAGACCTTCCCGGCGGGCGCCGAGCGCCCCGAGGTCACCGAAATCACCAACCGGCAGAGCGTGATCCGCCTCGTCCTCTACGGCGACGTGCCGGAGCGCACCCTCAAGGAGCTCGCCTACCGCACCGAAGACGCGCTCTCCGCGCTTCCCGAGGTCTCCTACGTGGAGACGACCGGCGTTCGCGAGTACGAGATCTCGATCGAAGTGCCGCTGCGGCGGTTGCGCGCGCTGGGTCTCACGCTGGGCGATGTCGCGAACGCCGTGCGGGGCGGTTCTCTGGACCTGTCGGCCGGTAGCATCGACACGAGCGAGGAGGAGGTGCGGATCCGCACGACCGGGCAAAACTACACGCAACAGGACTTCGAGGAGATCATCGTCCTGAGCCGCGCGGACGGAACGGTCGTGCGGCTTGGCGACATCGCCGAGGTCCGCGACGGTTTTCGCGACGTGGACCTGATCGGCCGCTACCGGGGACAGCGCGCGGCCTACGTCGAGGTCTTCCGGACCGCCGACGAGAAGGTCCTGCGGATCGTCGACGCGGTGGAGCGGCACCTCGACGAGGAGGCGGTTCCGGCGCTCCCGGAGGGCGTGCGGCTCCAGGTCTGGAACAACGACGCCGACATCCTCCAGTCGCGCCTGGGGCTCCTCGTCAAGAACGGGTTCCTGGGTCTGGCGCTGGTCCTGCTTGCGCTGGCGTTGTTCCTGGAGATCCGGCTGGCCTTCTGGGTCGCGGTGGGAATCGCCGTTTCGTTCGTGGGCACCTTCGGCGTGATGGCGATCCTGGGAGTGTCCATCAACCTGATGTCGCTCTTCGCCTTCATCCTCGCCGTGGGCATCGTGGTCGACGACGCCATCGTGGTGGGCGAGAACATCTATGCGGAGCGGGAGCGGGGCACCCGGGGGGTCGTGGCTTCGATCCGCGGGACCCGCCGCGTCACCCGGCCCGTCATCTTCGCGGTGCTGACCACCGTGGTGGCCTTCTGTCCCCTTTTCTTCATACCCAGCTCGATCGGGAGGATCATCGGCCAGATCCCGGTCATCGTGATCTCGGTCCTCCTCTTCTCCCTGCTGGAATCGCTCCTGGTCCTCCCGAACCATCTCTCCCACCTCCCGCGCCCGTCCAGGCACCTGCACGGAAGGCGGAGGGTTCACTTGGTCAAGAGGATTCAGACGCGGGTGGACGGCGGGCTCAAGCGGTTTGTGAAGGGGCCCCTGGATAGCTGCCTGCGCTTCGCGACGGGCAGGCCGGGGATTGTGATTTCGGCGGGGGTGGGGATGATCGTCGTCTGCGTCGCCATGATCCCGGCCGGGATCGTCCGGGTCACCTTCATGCCCACGGTGGAAGGCGACCTGGTGACGGCCAACCTGGAGATGCCGGAAGGGACTCCGGTCGAGCGTACCGAGAACATGGCCGCCATCCTGGAAGCGGCCGGATACCGCGTACTCGGGCGGCTCGCCTCCGACGCGGGCAAGGACGTGGACGACCTGCTCGAGGGGGTCAACGTCACGATCGGCCAAGGGGCGCGGCGGTCGGGACCCGGCGGGGCGGCGGGCGAAGACAACAACCCGCGCGCCACGATCGCCGCCGTCGAGTTCAAACTCGTCACGGCCGATCAGCGCGATATCTCCGCGACCCAGTTCCAGAGGGCCTGGCGCAGGCTGCTGGGCCCCCTGCCGCGGGCCAAGTCGCTGAGCATCACGGCCGACCTCATCCGGTTCGGGGACCCGGTCCACGTCGAACTCTCCCACCCGGACCCCGAACGCCTGGCCGGCATCGCGGACACGGTGATGGCGAGGCTTCAGGGATTCGAAGGCGTCTACGACATCCAGGCCGACCAGGACCGGGGGCTGAGGGAGGTTCAGCTGGATCTCCGCCCGGAAGCCCGAACGCTCGGGCTCAACCTCGACGACGTGGCCCGGCAGGTGCGCGCGGCGTTCTTCGGCGACCAAGCCCTCCGGGTCCAACGCGGGCGCGAGGACGTTCGCGTCTACGTGCGGCTGCCCGAGGATGAACGCAACGCGATCGCCGACGTGGAAGGATACCTGATACGCACTCCGACCGGTGCGGAGGTGCCGCTCGGCCGGGTCGCCGCGGTTCGACTCGGCAAGTCGCCCTCGACCATTCGCCGCAAGGAAGGCCAACGGGTTCTCACGGTGACCGCCGACGTGATCCGGGCAGTCGTGACCGGCGACGAGATCAACGGCGTGCTGGAGAACTCGGTTCTGCCCGAACTCGTGGCCCGCAGTCCGGATCTGACCTATTCCTTCGGAGGCGAACAGCAGGAACAGGTCGAGTCCTTCGGCGCCCTGGGCGGCGGCTTCGCCCTGGCGCTGCTCGCGATCTACGCGCTGCTTGCGATCCCCTTCGGCTCGTACACAAAGCCGCTGATCATCATGGCGGCCATCCCCTTCGGGATCGTCGGAGCCGTTCTGGGCCACCTCGTCCTAGGCCTCCAGATGGCCATCATGTCACTCTTCGGCGTCATAGGTCTGAGCGGTGTGGTCGTGAACGACTCGCTCGTCATGATCGACTTCATCAACGAGCGCCTGCGCCGGGGCATGCCTGCTCGCGAGGCGATCATCGAGGGCGCCAAGGCGCGCTTCCGGCCGATCTTCCTGACGTCGGTGACGACCTTCCTGGGCGTTGCGCCGCTCGTGTTCGAGACCAGCCTGCAGGCGCAGTTCCTGATCCCGATGGCGGCCTCGCTGGGGTTCGGGATCCTCTTCGCAACCGGCGTGCTGATGATGATCGTGCCAGCGCTGGCGATGGTGCAGCATCGGGTGACGGGGGGCGGGGGCGACGCCGGATCTCGATGACCGCCGGAGGCGGCCGGATGCGTCGCCGCTCGAACGCCGGAGGGACGTGTCCACGGGCGGCAAGGGCGGGACCGGGAATCAGAAACTCGACGTCACGGCCACCCGGAAGCTGCGCGAGGCGCCCGGGTTCCGCTCCTGGACATCGACGTACTCCGCCTGAAACAGATTCGAAACCTTGGTCTGCACGTCCATGTCGATGACCCGGAGATTCAGCCGCAGGTCCACCAGGGTGATCGGGCCGCGTTCGTCGTTCACGTACTGTAGGACCACGTCGGGGCGACTCCGGTATTGGAGGTCCACGGCGATCACATCGTCCCAACCCGACAGGGTAGCGGTGAGGTTGTGACGGGACCGGTAGGGCAGCTGCTTGCCCGTCCGCAGGTCCCGGGAATCGAGGAACATGTAGTTGGCGCGAAGACCGAGCTTCTCCGGCATCACCCGCACCCGCACTCCCGTATCGACTCCCCCGACTCTGGCCTCGGGCACGTTGCGGAACTGATAGGTCAGGTACTCGACGGGCGAGAGCCCCACCTCGATCAGACCGGAGTACTCGCTCCAGAAGAGCCCCGCGTCGCCCCAGACCCGTTCGCCGGAAGTGACGGTCGCGCCGATCTCGCCGGCCCACGCCGACTCGCCGCGCAGCTCCAGGTTCGGAACGACCCGATAGTCGAAGACGGTCGTGGAGGTGAACCGCTCCGACACGCTCGGAGCGCGGTACCCGCGGCTCACCGAGGTGCGGAGGCTCAGGCGCTCCGAAGGCCGGTAGACGACGCCGATTTTGGGATTGAGGGCTAGGTCGTCCTCCACGTACGAGGCCCTGTGCACGTCGAAGCGGACCCCGACCGAAGCCTGAAGCCGCTCGGAGAGCTCGATCTCGTCCTGTCCGAAGACGGCGAGGTCGGTCACATTCGGCGCCAGGCCGACCACATTCGGCTCCGCGCCGGTCGCATCCGGCTCCGTGGCCAGGAAGTTCGACTCCGCTACGGTGTACGCGGCCTCCCCGCCCACCGTCACCGCGTGCCGGTCGTCCATGAACAGCGACAGCTGCACGTCCGCGCCGTAGCGCGTCGACAGGTGGTAGTCCTCGTTGTCGTGGAAGTGGTTCTCCGATCGGAAACGCTGAATCTGGGGCCTCAGCTCCAGCTTGAGCCTCGATGTCGCCAAGGGTGTGGCGGTGAGACCCACGATCAGGTCCGACAGCAGCTTATAGTCCTCCAGGTCCTGCGGGTCCACCTCCAGCCGACGGTCGGCGGACAGCCAGGTGAAGAACTCTTCCGCGTGCTCCCTGTTCCAGGTCGCGAACAGCTCCCACGGCGTGGCCGACTCCGCCCCGAAGATTGTCTTCGCCCTAGCGCGCCAGCGGTCCATCCGTCCGTTCTGCCGAAAGCCGTCGGAGCTCTCGCGCCCCAGGAACACCGTGGCGTGGCCCGGCCCGATCTTCCGGGAGTGCTGGAGCTGGACTCCGCGCATGCTGAGACGTTCGTCGGTGAAGGACAGGTCGCCCGGGGTGTCGAAGAAGCCGTAGTACGCCCGCGCCACGGTGCGGGTTCTTCCGAGCGGCGGACTCGTGATCACGTTCACCACTCCGCCCAGCGCGTTCGTGCCCCAAAGCGCCGAGTGCGGCCCTTTGACGACTTCTATGCGCTCCACGCCGAGAATGGGAAGTACCCCGAAGTCGGCTGAGGATTCCACTCCCGAGAGGGTCCGGTGGCCGTCGAGCAGCATGAGCACCCTGCTGCCCACCCCCCGGGCAATGCCGCTGGATCCGCGGATGTCGATGTACCCGGCGTTGAACGTGACCCCCTGGGCGAAGGGCAGCGCCTCGTCGATGCCGGTGACGTTTCGCCGCTCCAGCTCGTCGCCGCTGATCACGGCCACGCTCGCGGAGGCGTCGCCCGGGCGGGTTCCCCTGTTCACGGTGACGTTCAGGCTGGGGACCTCGAAGAGGAGCCGCTCCAGCCGAATGCGCAGGGAGACTCCCGCCGCCGAGCCCGCCGCGATCTCTCGCTCGACGCTGCGGAAGCCGCTCGCCGCCACCACGATCACATGGTCTCGCCGGGCGGACAGTTCGACTTCGAAGCTCCCGTCATCGCCGGTGCTGACCCGCAAGGGCGTCGAACGCACCAGCACATGCGCGCCGACGACGGGGACGCCCGTCTCCGCGTTCACGACGGTGCCGCGGACGATTGCGGACTCCTGCGCTCCCAGCGAAATGGGCATCGCGAGCGCAGCCAGCAGTCCACGGGCCAGGCAAACCCGGCCTCCGCGCTGGAAGCGGGCGGGCCGGTTCACTACGCTACCGTTTCCAGACCGTGGTGGAGACGGCGCTCGCGGGCTCGGTGACCATCACTGTCAGCGTGTCGTTGGAGAGGGTGTAGGTGCCCTTGGTCTGAAAGACGCCCGACTGCTCCCACGTCCCGTCGTAGCGGTTCTTGTAGGTGCCGGCCGGGTCCTCGATCTCGCTGGGCGGATCCGTCAAGGCTATCGTGATCTTCAGCGCGACCGTTCCGCTGGCCTCCCCTCCCGTCACCGAAGTCTGCTTCACCGAGAAGCTCCCGGTAGCCGCGGGCGGACTCACGGGTGACAAGGTACCCTGTTTCAACGACACGAGTTCGTAGGTCCCCGTGAGGTCCGGCGGTTCGCCGTTCTCGACGGGGTCGTCGTCGCAACCCGCCGCCAGAAACATGACCGCCAGGGCGGAAACCGCTCGCGAGAGCACGCGCCGCGCGGGGGGATCGCCTCGCCGCCCCGTCGGCCGCGGGGCGCTGCGCGACCGGGAATCGGTGGGCGGGAACGGTGCGGTGCCGGTCTTGTGGCGAGACATTGTACGGACCTCCTGGTTGGCGGGGCGTTGACGCCGGCGGGTACGCGGACGCGCTCCCGGCGCCATCTTGGACAAACGGCGGCACATTCGCCAACATACCGTCATGCTTCGCCCGCCACCAGAAGGAGATTCCCACCCGTGAACGGCACCGTGCTCCAGCTGATCGGCGGCGGTTCCCCCAGAGGGCCGGCCGACCTCCTTCGCCGGCTGGACGAGCTTGGCGTCGCCCACGACACCATGCGCCACGAGCCGGTCTTCTCGGTGGACGAGGCGCTCCGGCTGCGCGGCCGGATCCCGGGAGCCCATTCCAAGAACCTCTTCGTGCGGGACAAGAAGGAACGGCACTGGCTTGTCTCGTGCCTCGCCGACCGCACGGTGGACCTCAAGTGGCTGGCCGGCGAGCTTGGCACCGGGCGGCTGACCTTCTGCAGCGCGCGCCGGCTCGCGGGCTATCTGGGAATCCGGCCGGGATCCGTTTCGCCCTTCGCGATCCTGAACGACGTCACCGGCGTCGTCCGGGTGGCTCTGGACGCGGAGCTGCTGGACGGCGAGCCCCTAAACTTCCACCCCCTCGACAATTCGATGACCACGACCGTGTCCAGGGCCGGGCTGACGAGGTTCCTCGAGTCCGAGGCGCACCCGCCCCGCATCGTCCGCTTTCCGGGCTGCGGGCCGGTGCGGCCGGGCTGAACGGAGTGCCCGCCTTCACCGCCTTCGCTTCCGCGGCGGGCCTGTTCGTGCTCAACGCGGTGTTCGCGGTGTTCGTGCTTCTGCGGCCACGCCCGCGCCAACCTTCGTCGCTGGCGTGGATTCTGGTGATCTACGCCATGCCCGTCGCCGGCATCGCCCTCTACCTGGCCGTGGGCGAGGTTCGCACCGGAAGCCGGCGAAAGCGGCGGCACCGCACGATCCAGAGGAACATCCGCCGCGCGCTGCGGAAGGCGCGGCGCAGGAACACGGGGAAGGCGGTTGTGCCTTGGGGCACCGAGTCCATAGCCCGGCTGGCGCGACTCGGAGACGAAACCCAGCCCCGGCAGGGGAACCGGCTGGCCCTGCTGTCCACCGCCGACGGCTTCCTGAGGTCGCTGGTGGAGGACATCGACAGGGCCGAGAAGCACGTACACCTGCTCTTCTACATCTATCTCGACGACGACGTGGGAAGGGCGGTCGCCAAGGCGCTGGGACGAGCCAGGGCGAGGGGCGTCGAATGTCGGCTGCTGGTGGACAACGTGGGCTCCGGGCGCTTCCTCAAGTCCGAACTCTGCCGCCGGCTTCGGGACGAGGGGGTGCGGGTCGTGGCGGCGCTGCCGACCCGGATCACCCAGATCGTCTCGATCCGGTTCGACATGCGCAACCACCGCAAGATCGCGGTGGTGGACGGCAGAGTGGGCTACACCGGGAGCCACAACGTGGCCTCGGAGGCCTTTCATCCCAAGCCTCGGTTCGCCCCCTGGGTCGACGCGACTCTGCGCATCGAAGGGCCGGCCGTCTCCGACCTGCAGGCCCTCTTCATCGAAGACTGGTACATGGACACGACGGAGAACCTGGATCACCTGATCGCGTTCACGCCGGAAGAACACCCCGACGGCCGCATCGTGCAGATCGTCGGGACAGGCGTGAACTTCCAGAACCAGGCCCTGGTGCGGGTGATCCAGTCCGCCGTCCACACCGCCCGCGAGGAGCTGATCCTGACGACGCCCTACTTCGTCCCGGACGAAGGGACGCTGGCCGCTCTGACAACGGCGGCGATCCGGGGCGTGCGCACCGTCATCGTCGTGCCCGCGCGGAACGATTCGCCGCTCGTGGCGCTGGCGAGCCGCAGCTTCTACGAGACCCTTCTGGACGCGGGTGCCGAGGTCCACGAATTCACCAAGGGCCTCCTCCACGCCAAGACCATCACGGTGGACCGGGCCTTCTCCATGGTGAGCACCGCCAACCTGGACCGCCGGAGCTTCGAGATCAACTTCGAGATCAGCACCCTGGTCTACGACAGCGACTTCACCGCGCGGCTCCGCCTCCTGCAGATGCGGTACCTGGAGAACTGCCGACGGGTCGACGCGTCCCGGTGGGCGGCGAGACGGTGGCCGCGCAGGCTGGCCGAGAACGTGGCAGGGCTGGTCAGCGCCCTGCTGTGACCCCCCCGCGCCGCGACATGGCGTCGCCGGTGGCGGCCGAGTGGGCGCGGTCGCGGCCCCGCGCCGCCGCCCCGCGTCCGCCCACCGCCCTCGTGCTCGGCGACCCCGCCCCCCACCTCGCCCGCGCACTGGAGGACTCCCGGCTCACGGTGACCCGGTGGCACCGCCTCCTCGAACCCGGCCAGCTCTGCACGCCGTGGCCGCCGCCCGGACCCTTCGGCGAGGCGTGGGCGCGCATGCCGCGCTCCTCGCTGGAAGCTGCCATGCTCCTGCACGCGGCGGCGGCCCGGGTGGCGAACGGCGCCCAAGTCCATCTTTTTGGCGCAAACGACGAGGGGATCCGCTCGGCCGCCCGGCACTTTCCGGCCGGCACCGAAGATTCCCGCGCGGTACTGATCAAGCGCCGCTGCCGGGTTCTGGTCGCGACCCGGCGGTCGCGGCCGCCTCGCCCCGACGGTCTCGACAGCTGGGAGATCCGCGCTCCCGTCGACTGGGGCGCGGGCGAGCGCGACTGGACTTTCTATCCGGGCGTCTTCGCGTGCGGCCGCCTCGACCCGGCCACCGCCCTGCTGATCGACCGGCTGCCGGAGGTTCCGGCCGGGGCGCGCATCCTGGACTTCGGCGCGGGCACCGGACCCGTCGCGGCGGCGGCCCTGGAGCGGGGCGGCGGCGGTGCTGCGGCGGTGCTGCTCGAACCGGACGCAATCTCGCTGGCGGCGGCGGCTCGCAACGTCCCCGGCTGCACCATGGTCCCGGGGAACGCCGTTTCCGCGGCGACCGGCCCGTTCGACCTCGTCGTCTCCAACCCGCCCATCCACGCGGGCCGGGGACAGAGCCTGAGGACGGTGGAGGCGCTCGCTCGCGGCGCCCCGGGCGTTCTGGCTCCGGGCGGGACGGTCGTTCTCGTTGCGCAGCGGAGACTCCCCGTCGCGCGTCTCCTGGAGAGCGCGGTGGGGGACGTCCGCACCGCGGGGGACCGCGGCCCATTCCGGGTTTGGGAGGCCCGCGGTCCGCGGGGAAGCCCGGCACCGTTGCGCAGGGCCCCCCGGAGGAACGCCGGATCGGGCGTGACCGGGCGCCGCCCGGGTCAGCCGTACCGGCCTTCGATGTAGTCCGACGTCTCCGAGCGCCGGGGGGCGAGGAACAGCTCCTCCGTGCGGCCGTGCTCGACGATTCGGCCGAGCAGCATGAACGCGCACTCGTCCGAGGCCCGGCGCGCCTGGGCCATGTTGTGGGTGACGATCAGAATCGTGTAGTCCCCGCGCAGCCCCCAGATCATCTCTTCGACCGCCTCGGTGCCGGCCGGGTCCAGCGCCGAACACGGCTCGTCCATGAGCAGCACCTCGGGCTTGACCGGAAGCAGGCGCGCGATGCACAGCTTCTGCTGCTCCTCGAGGGACAGGCCGGTCGCGGGCCGGTCCAGGCGGTCCTTCGCCGCGTCCCACAGGAGCACCTGTCGCAACGCCGACTCCAGAACCTCGTCTTCTTCCGCGCCCGATACGCTGCGAAGGCGCGCCTCGTGCAGCTTGAAGCCGAAGAGGACGTTGTCGCGGATGGAGATGGGGAGCGGGTTGGGCCGCTGGAACACCATCCCGATCCGCTTGCGCACCTGCACGAGCTCGATGTCGTCCCCGAAGATGTCGTGGCCGTGCACGTACACGCTCCCCGTGGTGCGCACGTACCCCAGCCGCTCGATGATGCGGTTGCAAGTCCTGAGCAGCGTGGTCTTGCCGCACCCCGACGGGCCGATCAGCGAGGTGATGATTCCGCGCCTGACCTCCAGATCGACGTCGTAGAGCGCCTGGAAGTCGCCGTACCAGAGGTTCAGCGCCCGGGTCTCGACGGCGAAGTCGCCGCGCCCGCCGCCGGCGGCTTGCGGGGAAGAACCTCCCTCGCGCAGGCCCGCCGGCGGGCCGCTATCCAAAGCGTCCCTCGATGTAGCCGGTGGTGCGCTCGTCCTTCGCCTCGCGTTCGAACAGGTCTTCGGTGACGCCTATCTCGACCAGCTCGCCCATGAGAAAGAAGGCGGTGCGATCCGCGAGCCGCCTCGCCTGCTGCACCAGGTTGGTCGCCATGACGATGGTCAGTTCCGAGCGCAGCTCCCTGAGCACGTCCTCGATGCGCATCGTCGTCACGGGGTCGACCGCGATCGAGAACTCGTCCAGCAGGAGCAGCTCGGGCTCCTGCGACAGAGCGCGCGCGATCGTGAGTCGTTGCTGCTGGCCGCCCGAGAGAAGGCTCCCCAGCGAATCGAGGCGGTCCTTGACCTCGTCCCAGAGAGCGGCCCGGGTCAGGCACCGCTCGACCACCTCGTCCAGCTCGGCCTTCTTCCGGATCCCGCGCAGGCGCGGGGAGAAGGCGACGTTCTCGTACACCGTCAGCGGCAGTCCCACCGGAAGCGGAAAGACGACCCCGATCCGGCTGCGGAGCGCGTACTCGTTTCGCCAGTCGCGGATGTTCATGCCGTTGATGCTGACGCTTCCGCGCACCTCCATGGACGCGTTGAAGGTCTCCATGCGGTTGAGCGCACGCAGGAACGACGTCTTGCCGCTGTTGGCCGGGCCGATGATCCCGAAGATCTCGTGCCGGTGGACGTCCAGGTTTACGCCCCGCAGCGCGGGCCTGCCGCCGTAGGCGATGCTCAGGTCCCGGACCTCGATGACGGGCGGTTCGTCGTAACGGGGACCGGAAACGTCCGCGGCGGCCCCGCCGGCCGCGGCGCCTACCACTTCTTCTGCCCCCTGAGATAGACCCGGAATCCGATCGAGACCGCGTTCATGAGAAGCACGATCGCGATCAGGACCAGGGCCACGCCGTAGGTGGTCCGCTCGGGAACGTCGGTCGCCTGGGTCGCGATGTAGTACAGGTGGTACGACATGGCCATCGTCTGGTCGAACACGCTCTCCGGAAGGAACGCCACGAACGCGGCCGCTCCCGTGAACATGATCGGGGCGGTCTCGCCGGCCGTGCGGGACACCTCCAGGATAACGCCCGTCAGTATCCCGCTGACGGAATTGGGGAGAACGACCTTGCGGATAGTCTGCCAGCGGGTCGCCCCCATGTTCCAGCAGGCCTCGCGGAAGGCGTGCGGCACCGCCTGGAGCGACTCGCGAGTGGCGACGATCACCACCGGCAACGTCATGACGGCCAGGGTCAGGCTGGCCGCGAGGATGGAGGCGCCGATCCCGAAGAAGAGAACGAAGGCGCCCACGCCGAAGAGCGCATGCACGATCGACGGCACGCCGGCCAGGTTGATGATCGCCAGGTTGATGGTTCGCGTGAGCAGGTTGTCGGGAGCGTACTCGCTCAGGTAGAGCGCGGCCGCCACTCCGACCGGGACCGACGCGAGGAGGGCGACCACGACCAGCCACACGGTCCCCACCAGCGCCGGGAGGATACCCCCGGCCGTCATGAAGTCCCGGGGCGGCGTGAAGAGGAACTCCCAGGAGATCGCAGGCCCGCCCTTGACCGCCAGGGTGCCCACTATGACCAGCACCGGAACCACCAGCGCCACCGTCATCAGAAAGAAGACCGCCTTGGCGAGGCTCTGCGTCCGGTGGCTGCGCCGGTTGAGCGGAGTGGCCGCGAACACCGTCTACTTCCTTCCGATTCCCCGGACGACGACGTCGGCCGCCAGGTTGATGAGGAACGTCACCACGAAGAGCAGGATTCCCAGGGTGAAGAGGGAACCGTAGTGGTCCGACCCGACGGGCGCGTCGCCGAGCTCGGCCGCTATGGTGGCAGTCAGCGCGCGCACCGAATCGAACGGGCTCGTGGGCAGGTTGATCGCGTGGCCCGAAGCCATCAGGACGGCCATCGTCTCTCCGAAGCCCCGGCCCACGCCGAGCAGCACGGCCGCCAGCAATCCGTTGCGGCTGGCCGGAATCACCACCTTGACGACGACCTCCCAGCGAGTCGCTCCCAGCGCTTCCGCCGCTTCGCGGTAGGTGTCCGGCACGGCCTTGAGGGCGTCCTCCGCTATCGTCGTCATGATCGGCGCGGCCATCAGCCCGAGGATGAGCCCGGCGTTCAGCACGGTGAGTCCCACGGGCACGTCGAAGACCCGTATGATCAGCGGGTTCATTATCGACATGCCGACGAACCCCCAGACCACCGAGGGGATCGCCGCGAGCATCTCAACCAGGATCTTCAGCGTCTCGCGCGTCTTGCCCCTCGCGAACTCCGCGATGAAGAGCGCCGCGCCCAGCGACAGCGGGACCGAAAGGAGCATCGCGAATCCCGTCACGCTCGCGGTCCCCGCGATCAGCGCCAGAGCTCCGTAGGTGGGGGTGTTGGAAGTGGGCCGCCAGGCGATCGACGTGAAGAACTCGCGCAGGCCGAGCGGTCCGAGTGCGAAATCCAGACCCTCCCTGGTGACGAACACGAAGATCCCGGCGATGAAGACGATCGCCGAGACGCCGCCGACGAAGATCAGCGCCTGGGCGATCCGGTCAGCATACCACGCGGCGTCCCTGCGATCCATTGCGCCGGGCGTGGCCGCGGCGGCGGAATCGGCCGGCGGGGTCACTCCTCGTCCCGAACTCCCAGGGTGGTCATCAGGTCGCGAATCCGGACCATGAGCGCCAGGTACAGGTCGTCGGCACCCGTGTCGGCCGTCACCCCGTCCTCCTCCAGATCCCACTGCAGGACCGCCGTAAGATAGGGAACCTCGAAGTGCCGGGACGGATCCACGCCCAGACCCACGACGACGTGGTAGTGCCTGGGGACGTCGAGCACGTCGTCGAGGGACCGCGGAGCGTCATCGGCCGGCAGCGCGATGCCCCGGCGCCGGCAGAACGCGAGCAGTCCCGGATCGAAGGACTCCCGGGGCTCCAGTCCCGCCGAGCTGAAGCGCCCGGCGTGCGGATGGCTCTCCGCCAGCGCGACTTCCGCCAGCTTGCTCGCCATGGCGTGGTCGCCGTCCAGAAACAGGATGCGGTACCTCTTGGGCTTCTTCCGCTTGCCGGTGACGGCGAACAGCGTCTGACGGCTCGTGTTCTCGGCCTGTTCCGCCGAGCGCTGCAGAAGGCGAAACACCAGCAGTGCGCCGAAGAGATCCCTGGCCGGCCGGCGATCGGATTCGGCCGCCGAGACCAGGATCTCGACGGCGTAGGGGTAGATCGCCGCCGTCTGCGACGCGACCCCGCGCGAGATTCGGGCCGTGTCCGGGTCCCCGTCCAGGAATCCGCTCAGCGCGATCCCGAGCGCCTTGCCCGCGTGCTCTCCCATCATCCCGACGTTGTGCTGCACGGCATCCGGGAGCTGCGACTCGATCTGGCGCGCCACCCGGCAGATCGCGACGGCGTAGTCGCCCACCCGCTCCAGGGCCACGGAGAGTCGCAGGACGGCCGATATGAAGCGAAGGTGGCTTCCGCTGGGCAAGTGCCGCGCCACGAACAGGTGGCACAGGTGATCCAGGTCCCGGATGTCCTGGTTGACCGCGCGGTCCTTGATCAGAGTTTCGTTGGCCATGCGGCGGTCCACCTCCAGCACCGACCGGACGGCGTGGCGGAGGTTCTCCTGGACCCGGTCCGACACCAGCCGCAGCCGCGCGCGGATCGCAAGCAGATCCGCCTCCAGCCGCTCGTCGTAGAGGCTCAAGCGCACTCCACGCCGGTATGCGGCGCGTACCCGCGGTCCACGATGACGCACTGGCCCTCGGCCGAGAGAATCCAGTCCATGTAGTCCTTGACCGCCCCCTGCGGCCGGCCCGCCGTGTACATCATGAGCGGGCGGGCGATGGGATAGGACCCGTCGACGGCCGTGGCGATCGTCGGCTCCACGCAGGCGCCCCCTTCCTTCGCCGAGATACAGGGCGTGCGAACGTGCTCGGTCGCGTAGGCGAGCCCGCTGAAGCCGATCGCGCAGGGGGTGTTTTCCACCAGGTCGACGACATCCTTGGAACCGTGCATGTCGCGCGAACCGAGCTTGTATTCGGCGTCGTCTCCGAGTACCGCCTCCTTGAAGTAGACGTACGTTCCGGAGTTGTTCTGGCGGCTGACGAGGACGATTTCGTCGGAGCCGCAGCCGGGAACCGCGACGCCCAGGTCGGACCATCGGGCGAAGGGCCCTTCTTCTCCGTAGATCGACTTGAGCTGGGCCAGCGTGAAACCCTCGATCGGGTTGTCCTCGTGCAGGTAGACGGCCAGCGCGTCGTACCCAACGACGAACTCCACGGGCTCGACGCCGTTGCCGCGGGCCGCCTCCAGCTCGCTTTCGCGCATCTTGCGCGACGCGTTCGCGATATCGACCGTGCCGTTGATCATCGCCGCAATTCCGGTCCCCGAACCCCCGCCCGTGACCATTACCGCCACATTCGGGTCAACCAGGCGGTACCGTTCCGCCCACGCCTGGGCGACGTTCAGCAGCGTGTCCGAGCCCCTGTTCTGGATCCGCGCACGCTGGTCCCGGTCGCCGCCGCCCCCGCAGGCGACGACGCCCAGGGCGGCCAAGGCGACGATTCGCCGGACGATTCGCTTCATTTCTTTCGCTCCATTCTCGATTGAACGTACAGTGGGACTCCACCGGTCGTTTGTCACGGCGGGGTCACGGTGCGGCTAACCCCGCGGACAGGACCCCCGCGCGGAATTCGGCGGCGACGCGTCCGCTCCGCTGGTGCCGTCCCGGCATTCGTCAGTAGTAGAGGTAGGTCTGCAACTTGAAGGAGAACTCGCTTCGTCGAGTCGCCGGGTCGGGGCCGTCCCCCGCCCCGCCGGTCTCCGGCCCGCGACGGTAGATGTCCAGATTCGCCCCGATCCGGTTCTTCCCCTTCACGTAGAGGAACACACCCGGCGTAAGGAGCAGGCCGCCGTCGCCTCCGACCGCCCGGTCCGGATCGCCCCAGCTCGCGCGGATCGCCGGCTCGACCGCCTCGAACCGTTCTCCGCCCAGAGGGAAATACCTGCTGAGGATCGCCTGCCAGGTGAGGAACCGGGGGATTTCGCGCGCCGACGGCGTCGCGTGACGCCAGTTCTCGCCCCCGACCAGGCCGACCTGGAGGTGGGTGCCGTTCCGGAAGCGGCCGATCTCCAGGTCGCCGCCGAACGCCGCGGCGGCTTCGGCGGAGTCGGTCTCGCCAACGAAATCGTGCCGTGAGACATTGGCCGACACTACCACGCCTTCCGCCAGGCGAACGGAAACGCGGCCGGCAAGCGACTTCCCGGAATTCTCGTCCGAACCTCCCGTGCCCGTCCCGTTGGTGAGAGTGGCCATGTAGCTGACGCGTTCGCCGAGGGAGCCGTCCGCCTTGAGTCCGATGTCCCTGCCCGCATAGGCCAGCTTTTCCGTGAAACGGCTGAGCGCGCAGGTTCCGCCAAGGCCCGCGCACCCGTCCACTCCGTCGATCCGGCCCGTCCTCTCGACCACCACGACATCGGTCGAACTGTCGAGCTCGTAGATGTCGAAGGCCCTCTTGAACTGGCCCACGGAGAGCCGGAAGCCGCGGTCGAAGTTGAGCCGGAAGTACGCGTCCTTCAGCTCCGGTTTGCCACCGCCGAAGTCGGGCTGAACCCGGGCGTCGAGCAGCGGCGATACGCGGACATCCAGGGTGAGCCGCGCCCGGCGCGTGAAGAAATCGGTCGACTTGCCCTTGGCCGAGGAACTCGTCGCCAACTGGGAGTGGAGACGTCCGCCGAAGCGGATCTGCGCGTCGCGGGCACTGATCTCCGCCTGTCCCGCCAGCGTCCCGGGGCCGCCCGGGGCGAGGCAAAGCACCGCGCCGAGCAAACGGAGTCTCCGCACGAAACGACCTCCCCGGTCCTGGGAATTGCCAGGGCCGAACAGGGGAGCGCGCCACTCCCGCCGCCGACCCGTGAGAAACAAGGGTGCGTGATTCGTGTAACCGAACTGTCACATACTTGTCGCGAAACGGTCACAGCATCCGGTTTCGCAGCAAGCACGTCACCAAACGTCGGCGGGGGTGGCGGCGGACCACCCCCCTTCGTCCCCCGAAGCGGTCCGTGGACAAACCCTCTACGATTCCCGCACGGACTTGTCGACGGACTCCCGGTCCGCGGACGGGAGCGGCGCGGCACTCGGAGTCCGTGGATAAAGCCGCCCGAGCACCGAGAGCGGCGAGGCGCCGGGCTGGC
>JAPPNM010000158.1 GCA_028873825.1 Gemmatimonadota bacterium
GGCGTCGACCACGCGGCCGCGGAGCCCCGCCGTGGACGCGCTCTGGGCGGAGAGGATGCCGGTTCCGCTCGCACCGAGCGTGAGGAGGAGAGCGGAGATTGCGCCGCGGACGCCGTAGCGACGGGTACGGTAGCGACGGGACAAGGCGTATCTCCCTTTGGGGATGGAGTCTATTCCCCGGGCCGCCGGATCCTCGAAGTCGGGGCACTGCGCGGATTCTCGGTCCCGGCAACACGGTGCCGACAGAAATACGCCCAGGGCGCCGGGTCCCTTACCGTGGCGCCCAAGCAGCCCGTGGACAACCCCCCCGAACGCCGGGGCGCCGGGTTCCCGCTTCACGCGATGCAAACCGCACTTGACAGGGTGTCAGCCGCAGATGACATTCCGCCGCTCCAGACCGCTCACCCGAATTCGCGCGGATTGCGTCTCCCGCCCCGATTCGACCCGGAAGGTCCGCCAGCCCGTGGAAGGAACCGTCGCCGCACCGCCAACCCGATCCGACGCCCTCGCCCTTCTCGAGGAATGGGTCGACGGAGAAGCGTTGCGGAAGCACATGTACGCCGTCGAGGC
Source organism: Gemmatimonadota bacterium (assembly GCA_028873825.1). Classification (GTDB taxonomy): domain Bacteria; phylum Gemmatimonadota; class Gemmatimonadetes; order Longimicrobiales; family Gaopeijiaceae; genus Bin94. The sequence goes on from JAPPNM010000158.1 coordinate 571, forward strand.
GGCGGTGCGGCACTACGCCCGTCTCATGGGCGAGGACGAGGAGCTGTGGGGTCTGGCGGGGCTGCTTCACGACCTGGACTGGGAGAGGCATCCCGACGAGCACCCCCACGTCGGCGTCGCCCGGCTGCGCGACCTGGGATACCCGGAGGAGGTCACCCGCGCAATCCTGACCCACGCCTATCCCGACCGGACCGGCGTGCCCCCGGAGACGCCGCTGGAACGCGTACTGTACGCCTGCGACGAACTCTGCGGGCTCGTCCACGCCTGCTGCCTCGTGCGCCCGAACGGCATCGACGACCTGAAGCCGAAGTCCGTGGCGAAGAAGATGAAGGACAAGGCGTTCGCGCGGGGGGTGCACCGGGAAGCGGTGCATCGGGGGATCGAGCTGATCGGGCTCCCGCGCGCCGAACATATCCGGAACGTCATCGACGGGATGAAGACGGTGGCAGAAGCGCTGGAGGTTCGGGGCGCGGACATGGCGGTTCGGCGGAGGGCGGGGGGGCGGTAGGGGGAAGGGGTCCCGTGGGGCGGTCCGGCCCCGGGTGCCGCCAGCTTCGCCTGGCAGCCAGTGGACAAGTCCTCCCGGTATTCGACCGGCGACGCATCCGGGACCGCTTCGCTCGCCCGCTAACGATGTAACGACACGGACGCGGCGATGGTCTCCGCACTGAATGTGCTGGAGGATGCCGTGGGTGCGATATCGGGCCGACTGGATCGTTTGGGGGATGGGGGATCGACTCGACCAGTTGGTGGCCCCTGACTGAACCCGTCTGCCGCGCGACTGGACCCGCCGCTACACTACCATCCCGTCCTCGGCGAGACCTTCGTCGGGGTCCCCCGCTTCCGGCGTCTACAGGGGCCTCCGGCTGGAGGCGCGAAAGCTGGAGGACGGCAAGACTACGGTCATGTTCGTGAACGAGTGCGGAGGCGGACGCTACGCCGCGGTTTGACGGCACCCGCCGCACCGTCTCGTGCGAGACCTGACTTGCGAGGGCCGGCACGAATCCCGCCGGTGGCCTGTCCCATTTCGACATGCCCGTGTCCCGGGTTTTGCCGCGGCGACGGGTGGGCGGGCGATCACGCCACCGCCTCCAGCGCCTCGAGCTCCAGCGAAAGCGGGACCGCCGAGTCGACGAAACGGGCGGCGCCGTTGGAGAGGCGGTCGGGGGGCGGGGGCGGGGGCTCCGGCAGTTTCCGGGTGACCTCCGGCAACGGGGGCGAGCCCCCGAGCACCGCACCCTCGCGCGTGAAGAACGCGGCCTTGCCGTCACGGTCCAGCGCCAAGCGCGTGCCGCCCTCGTGGACGAGGCGGTGGTGTCGGCGGCAGAGCAGGATCGTGTTGGCCAAGCTCGTCTCGCCGCCATCGGCCCAGTGCTTCACATGGTGGGCCTCGGTGAAGCGGCTCGCGCATCCCGGATAGCGACACCCGCGGTCCCGTTCCTCCAGCGCGCGGCGGATGTGCGGGGGGATGGTGCGCGTCCGCCGCCCCACGCTCACCACTTCGCCGTCCCGGTGACCCATCGCGACCCGCGCGGCGTCGCACGCCATGCGCCGCGATGTCTCCGCGCTCACCCGCACCCCGTCGAGCTCGGACCGCCCCGTCTCGCCGCGCTCCGCCAGTGTCGCGGCGTCGGCGTGGACCACCACCTGGT
>JAPPNM010000104.1 GCA_028873825.1 Gemmatimonadota bacterium
ACCCTTGGAAGTTAACAGGATTCCCGCCCCGTGTCAACTCAAGGGCATAATCCCCTTGAATTGACGGGCAAGCCGGCGGAAGAGGTGTTCCCGGGGCTTCGCACCGGGAGCTGATGTGCCCGAGGTCAGCCGCTTCTACGGAATCGTCATCCGCATGTTCTTCCGGGAGCACGGGCCGCCGCACTTCCATGCGGAATACAGTGGCCAGCAGGCAGTCGTGGGCATCGAGGATCTCACCGTCCTACGGGGCCGGCTTCCGCCGCGCGGCTGGGAATCGTGAAGGAGTGGGCGTCGCTCCACCAGGCAGAGTTGATGGCGGCCTGGGATCGTGCCGGACGCCGGGAGGCACCCGGCAAGATAGCCCCGCTGGAATAGCGGGGTTGCGGGGTGAAGCGATCATGACGTTCGCTCGGTTTCCTGCCGCCGCCGGTGAGAGTGTATCTTACGGGCCTTCCTCGAGTCCCCGCCGATCCTCCGCCGCGAGACGATGCCGGATCACGAACACAATCCCCTGGGGCGCCGGGATGCCACGCTGAGCAGGCTCGAAGCGGTTCGGCGGGTGATCTGAAGCGAGTTGGACGATGCCGCGCTATGACCGCTCTCGAGCGCTGGAGCTGCTGCGAATCGGCACAGGGTTGCCGGACACCAAGTTCCGGCCGCACCAGGAAGAAGCCATTCGGCATGTCGTGGAGCGTCGCGGCCGCCTGCTGCTGGTTCAGAAGACCGGATGGGGCAAGAGCTTCGTGTACTTCATTGCAACGAAGCTGCTTCGCGAGATCGGGCGCGGACCCGCTCTGCTGTTCTCACCGCTGTTGTCGCTCATGCGCAACCAGATCGCAGCGGCCGAGCGCATGAGCGTCCGGGCGGCACGAATCACGTCGGACAACGTGGAGCGGTGGGACGCAGTCGAGGAGAAGATTCGGCGCGACGAGGTGGACATCCTGCTCGTCGCCCCGGAGCGGCTGGCCAACGAGCGGTTTGTGGACCGGGTCGAGTCCCGCATCGCGCACCGCGTCGCACTGCTGGTGGTGGACGAGGCCCACTGCATCTCCGACTGGGGACACGATTTCCGCCCCGACTACCGGCGCATTCGAGCCATTGCCGGGGGACTCCCGCGGGGAACGGCAGTCCTGGCTACGACGGCGACGGCCAACGGCAGGGTCATGAACGACCTGGCGAAGACGCTTGGTCCACGGCTCAAGGTGAAGCGCGGGCCGTTGGCCCGGCCGTCCTTGGCGCTTCAGACCATCCGCATGCCCGCTGCGACAGATCGCCTCGCCTGGCTGGCGGAGACGGTGCCGAAGCTGCGCGGCAGCGGCATCATCTACACCCTCACGGTGCGTGACTCGGAGCTGGTGGCCGACTGGCTCAGGCAACGCGGCCTCGATGTCCGGGCCTACCACGCCAGATCGCCGGACCGCAAGGAGCTGGAGGAAGCGCTGCTCGACAACGAGGTCAAGGGGCTGGTGGCCACGACCGCACTGGGTATGGGCTTCGACAAGCCTGACCTCGGTTTCGTCATCCACTACCAGGCCCCATGCTCGGTGGTGCACTACTACCAGCAGGTGGGACGCGCCGGACGCGGCGAGGGTGCTGCCTACGGGATCCTCCTCAACGGTCGGGAGGACGAGGACATCTGCGACCATTTCATAAGGGGCGCCTTCCCGACGCGGAAGGAGGTCTCGCAGGTGCTTGGATCCCTCGAGAGCGCCGAGGCCGGCCTCTCCCTACCTCAGCTGGCGGCGCGCGTGAACATGAGGCGAGGTCGCATCGAGAAGGCTCTGAAGCTGCTGTCGCTGGAGCCGCAGGCACCGGTGGCGAAGGAGGGGAGCAGGTGGCACCGCACGCCTTCCGTATGGGAGTCGCGGCCAAGGTTCTGGGAGCGGGTCGAGAGACTGACGGACCTGCGCACGAAAGAGAAGCGCCAGATGCAGGAGTACGTAGCGCTTGGCAGCGGTCACATGGAGTTTCTTGTGCGAGCGTTAGACGGTCCTGACTGGGAGATTGCGCCACCGCCCCTTGATCCTCTTTCAGTCGACACCAGTCGCCGGACCCGGATTGAGGCGGCCCGCTTCCTGCGTCGCCTAGACCTTCCGATCCCCCCAAGGAAGAAATGGCCCGACTACGGACTGCCGAAGTACGACGTTCGAGGGAGGATCCCCGAGGAGATGCAGGCGCAGGAGGGCCGGGCACTCGGAATGTGGGAGGACGGCGTGTGGGGGGATCTGGTTCGCAAGGGTAAGTATGAAGACCAGCAGTTTGACGACGAGTTGGTGGAAGCCTGCAAGAGTATGATTGGACGCTGGGAGCCCGATCCGGCCCCACGCTGGGTGACGTGCATTCCCTCGCGCAGGCACCCTGATCTCGTTCCGGCTCTGGCCCGCCGCCTGTGCGATACGCTGGGGTTCCAGTTTCGCGACTCGCTCCTTGCGGTGGGCTCGCGCGAGGAGCAGAAGAGGATGCGAAACGCGATTCAGAAGGCGCGCAATGTCGACGGCGCGTTCTCTTTTCGATCCGAGGTGACGCGGTATCCCCTTTTCTCGCAACCCGTTCTTCTCGTGGACGATATCGTGGACTCGGGCTGGACGCTGACCGTGGCGGCTTGGCTGCTGCGGAGCCGGGGCTGCGGCGAGGTCCATCCGCTGGCCCTCTGCACGCTGAGCCGAGGGTGACCGAGCCCATGACTCACGAGCTCACGCCGGATTCCCAGGCCATCCTCCTGCTCACGGCGCCGCTGCTGGTCGGCGGGGGCGGCGAGCGGCCAGCGGGCCTAGAGGTCAAGCGAAAGCCTCTGACCCTGCGGGAATACAACTCGCTTGCAGCCGAACTGCAACAGCGCGGCTTAGCTCCCGCTGCGCTTCTGAATGACCGGTTCCCGATCGACATCGCACGCTGTTCCCGGCTGGACCCGCGGCGAATCGACCGCCTCCTCGGGCGCGGATACGCGCTGGCCCGCGCCCTGGAGCGCTGGGAGAAGCGTGGCATCTGGGTTCTGACTCGCGCCGACGCCCAGTACCCCCGCCTGCTTCGTGAGAGGATGGGGCGCAACCGGCCACCGGTGTTGTACGGGTGCGGCAATCGCGCGCTGCTTGATCGTGGTGGTTTGGCCGTCGTCGGTTCGAGGGCGGTGGCGGACGACGTAGCCGTTTTCGCCGAGGAGGTGGGGGCCCTGTGCGCCAGTTCTGGCGTCCCCATCGTGTCCGGCGGAGCCAAGGGGGTCGATCAGGCCGCGATGCGCGGGGCAACGGACGCAGGCGGCTGCGCCGTCGGCATACTCGCCAACAACCTTGCACGCGCGGTGCTGGTCCGGGCGAATCGCGACGCGATCATGCAGGGACGTCTCGTCCTGGTGTCGCCCTACGACCCGGCGGCGCGGTTTTTCGTGGGACACGCGATGGCCCGAAACAGGCTGATCTACGGACTGGCCGATTCCGCGCTCGTAGTCAACTCCGATCTTGGCCGCGGCGGGACGTGGACGGGGGCAATGGAGCAGCTGGGGAAGCTGAACTACGTCCCAGTGAACGTTCGGAACCGCGGCCGGACCAGCCAGGGACTCGTGGGCCTCATGGAGCACGGCGCGAAGCCTTGGCCGGACCCCCGAACGCCGGATGAACTGCGTCGTGTCATGGCGGGCCACCCGCACGATCATCGCCAACGGTCAGGCGGTCGACGTCCCGCAGCCGAACCGGCCACCGATTCACAGGGCAACCTGTTTCCCGGTCGCGGTGCCTCGGGGCACGTGGCGGCAGCGCGAGAATCGGTCGCCACTCCCACAGATCGCCTGCTGATCGCATTGAAGGGTGAGATGAGCCGGGACGAGATCGCCGAGTCTCTGGGGCTCAGCAAATCGCACGTGCAGCGGGCCTACCTCAGGCCGTGCCTCGAGCGAGGTTGGGTGGCCCGGACCATCCCTGACAAGCCTAGCAGCGTCAATCAGCGCTTCTTCCTAACCGACAGGGGGCGAGACCACCTGCGCGCGCCTGGCGTCCACGAGCCAGCGGATACACGCCAATGACTCCCCGCCGCCCGGTTAGGAACGCCGCAGCCATCGGTGGGGCCGAGCGCCTACTACGACGGCACCACAACGTGAAGCACCCCGCGCTCCCTGTCGTGAATCGACGGCTCGAACCGCATACCCTCCCGAGGAAGGCGCTCCGACCACCGCGTTGACCGCGTGTCATAGAAGCTGCGCAGGAGGAAATCAACGAATATGGCAGGCGGCACGGGTGCCGAGACCGGAATCCTGCATTCGGGCCAATCGCCCAGCGTATGGTGGCACTTGGGATGTTCGAGGACCCGGTGGCGCTCATCGCTCGCATGCCGCACCGCCCGGTTGATGCTGCCCGCCACATCGCCGGCGCTGGCGTTTCTCGTCACTTTCGGCTGGGGCCTTCCCTCACGGCCAGCAGCGTCCTCAGCCTTTCCGTGACACCCTCAAGATCCTCGGCGTAAACGCGCCCGGCCTCCAGGTCGTCGATCAGCTTGGAGAGGTTGGACTGATGACCGCCGACGAGCTCGCCTTCCTCGGCGGTCATGTCCCTGTGCACGATCCTCATTCTGGCCAACTCGTCTTCGGTGGGGTAGCGGAACCGCAGCTCGAAATCGTTCCCCTTCAGGGTTTCGTACTCCTCGACGAGCCGGGCCATCCGGTCTCCCGTGCCGCAGACCCGAACCCAGGCCTTGCTTCTCGTAATCGCGGAGAACAGCCTGTTGCGAATGCTCGCGAGGTTGAATGGCGAGTACCAGCAGTCCTGCGCGTTCACGATGTAGACCATTGCGGCCTCGTTGCCCTTCGCGCGGTGGATTCCCGAAAACACAACCGAGCCGGACCGGAAGAACGTGTCGCGGCTGGAATCCACACCCGCCATGTGGCTCCTGATTCCCAGATCCAGGAGCTGGGCGCGAATCGGGCCGAGGTTCTCGCGGGCAGTCCTGGGGTCCGGATTGATCACCACGATGTCATCGTGCTGAAGCTGGTCGCTATCGAGGTTCCGGGCGATCTCGCGAGCCACCCGCTCGCCCTGCTGCCGCGCATCGTCGAAGCGCTGGAAGCGGATCAGATCGTCGACCGGCGAGTGTGTCTCGAGGAATTCCGGGCTGGTCTCGCGTGTCCTGCGGAGAGTCGCCTGCGCCCCGGCAGGCAGCTGCCCGCCCCCGGTGCGGTAGCCGACATCCTCCCACAGCCTGGGATCGTCGAACATTTGCAGCACGCCGCCGCCTCCTCCCGGGTCGGGCCCCCGATATATGCCGAATCCCAGCGCGTGGGCGGTGGCTAGGAGGGGGCGGGAGTTCCGGTAGCACTTCTCGAGGATCACGTCCGCGCCGGAAGTGTCTCCGTTCCAGCGAGAGCCCTCCCCGAAGACGGACCGAGGCGACGGCAGCGGCTCGCCTGACAGGTTCTGAAGCTCGTCATAGGCATCGGGTTGTAAGGGGCGACCGTCACGGCCATCGCCGCCCTTCATCGTACCTTCACCCGCACCGAGCCGTGTTGGACCACTCGCCCGTCGAACGTGACGGGGATTTCCCGTCACGAAAAGCGGACAGTTCCCCTAGGAAGTGCAGGGTTTTCCCTCTTATCGGTGTTCGTCGGGCTTTCGCATCTTCAAGGCGAGCGGTGCGAGGCGCGCCGCGGGGTTTCCCGGCCGGCACGCAGCTCGCTCCGCTTCGCGGAATCGCGGCCGCGCATGGCCGAACGCGACATTCACCCTCGTCGAAGAAAGGACTTCGTCCATGTCTCTCGTCAAGCACACCACCTCTCCGCTCCCCTGGCACAACCCGCATGCCGTCGGCAACCGCATGAGCCGCCTCTTCGGCGACCTGGACTTCGGGAACCTGGCCGACGCCTCCGACTGGGCTCCTCCTGAGAGCGTGGAAGAGCGAAACGACGACATTCTCCTGACCGAGCTTCCCGGCATGACCGAGGACCAGGTGGAGATCAGCCTGGAGAACAACGTCCTCACCATTTCGGGCGAGAAGCGCGAGTCCCGCGAGGAGGGCGAGGCGCGTGGCAAGTTCCACCTCGTCGAGCGCGGCTTCGGATCGTTCCGCCGGTCCTTCACGCTGCCGCGCACGGTGCGGGCCGAGGGCATCGCGGCCGAGTTCGACAACGGTCTGCTCAGCGTCCGGCTTCCCAAGGTCGACGAGGCCGTGAGCCGGAAGATCGAGGTCAGCCGGAAGATCGAGGTCAGCCGAAAGCGCCGCTGAATGGCGGTTGTCCGCGTTCCCGCCCGATGGAAAGAGCGGTCCCAGGCAAGCGCCGCCGAACAGGGAGAGACGTAGATGAAGAGAATTCTCGTTCCACTGGACGGGTCCGACTTCGCGGAGCAGGCGTTGAGCCCGGCCGTTGCGCTCGCGGTCCGATTGGGGGCGGAGATCCACCTCCTTTCAGTCGTCTCCGCCGAGCCTCCCATTCCGTTTTCCTTCGCTGACGAAGTGCTGCTGAGGGGCTGGGTCGATGAGAGAGTGGCTCGCAGGCGGGAATACCTGGAGCGGACGACCGCCGGCGTCTCTGCCCGCTCCGCAGGGCTCCGCGTCGAGACCCGCGTGAGCGTGGGCAAGGCGGCCGAGACTATCGGGAAGGTCGCGGAAGAGCTCGATGTGGGTTTGGTCATTCTGACGACCCATGGCCGCGGAGTGATCCGGCGGGCCTGGCTCGGAAGTACGGCGGACCAGCTCTTGCGCAGCCCGGGGCGCCCCCTTCTTCTCCTTCCGCCGACACCGACGGGCGCGAATCCGCTCGCGGAGGACGAGGTCGGTCACGTGTTGGTTCGCCTGGACGGTTCGGAAGCGGCCGAAGCCGCTCTGGACGTGTTGCCCCTGGTGGTTCCGGCATCGGGAGGAGCCCGGCTCGCACTCGTGAACGTCGTCGAAGAGGGGTTTCCCTTCCCCACGGCCTATCTGCCGCACGCGATATCCGAGGAGTCGGTCCGTGAAGAGCGCAGGAAGAGAGCGGCGGCCTACCTGGCTGCCGCCTCGCGTCGAGTGGAGCGCGAAGGCGTTGGCGTCCCGGAAACGCGCGTGCTCACGGCGGATAGCGCGGCGCACGGCCTGTTGCGCTACTGCGAAGACGCCGAAGTCGACGTGATCGCGCTCTCGACCCACGGGAGGGGTGGCGCTTCCCGGTTCCTGCTGGGCAGCGTCGCCGACAAGCTGGTTCGGCGCGCCGGCGTCCCCGTCCTGGTTGCCCGGCGCTCTTCGGACTAGCGTCGGTAGCAGCCCGCCGTCCGCCTCACCACACATCGGGTGACGCTCGTCTGGCCGCCAGCTATCTTGAACGCTCCAGTTCCACCCGAAGCCGCCCATGCCCATCGACCCCACCGCGTTCTGGAAGCGAGTCCGTCTCGGCGAGGACACCGGCGTCGAGCTGAAGGAGGTGCGCCTGCGCGGACGGAAGGTGGCGGCCCCGAAGCGCAGCGACCTCGCCGACGGATTCGCCGCTTTCGCCAACTCGGGCGGCGGGTGGTTCGTGCTCGGGGTCCGTGACGACCGCACCCGCCAGGCTTTGACGCCCGGCCAGCTCGATTCCGTGGCACAGATGGTCACGGAGATCTGTTCGGACGACATCCGGCCTCCGCTCGACTTCAGTCTCCACCGAACGCCTGCGCCAGGGTCGGCGGACGGAGGCGTCCTGCTCGTTGACATCCCGCGGGGCGCGGAGGTCCACCGTTCGCCCGGCGGGTACTTTCGCCGGCGCGGTGCCGGGAAGCGGCTAGTCGAGACGGCCGAACTGCGGCGGCTGCTTCAGGCGCGGGCCCGGTCGGACGAGACCGGCGCGGACATGCAGCCGGTCGCCGCCACGGGCGTGGAATCTCTGGCGCCGGAGCATTGGCGCCAATACGCAAGTTCGCGCTCGAGCGACAGTCCCGAGGTCATGCTCGCGAAGCTCAAGTTTCTCAGGGACGACGAGCTCGGCACTCCCCGTGCGACCGTCGGGGGCATACTGCTGGCATCGAACGACCCGCGAGAGTGGCTTCCGAACGCATACGTTCAAGCCGTCTGCTACAGCGGAGGAACCAGGGACGGCAACCGCCAGCTCGACGCCCAGGACATCGGCGGACCCCTGGACGAGCAGATTCGCGGCGCCATGCGTTTCGTCGTTCGAAACCGGCGGGTCGCCGCCCGCAAGGATCCCGCCCGCACGGACATCCCGCAGTACAGCGAGCGCGCGGTGTTCGAGGCGGTCGTGAACGCCGTGGTGCACCGGGACTACGGCGTCGCCGGTTCGCGGATACGCCTGTTCATGTTCGATGACCGGCTGGAGCTGATCTCGCCCGGCACTCTCGGCAACTCGTTGACGGTCGAGGACCTGCGGACGAGCCAGTTCACGCGGAACGATCTTCTGGCATCTCGCCTCGGCCAGTGTCCTGTGGGCGATGTGCCCGGTTCCGGGGGCAGGCGGCACTTCATCGAACGCCGCGGCGAGGGCATAGGGGTCATCGAGGATGAGACGGTTGCGCTCGCCGGGAGCAAACCGGTCTTCGAACCCGTCGGGGAACGCGAGTTCAAGGTCACCCTGCCGGCGGCCAGTCCGCCTCTGCCCGACGGACTCGCGACGCGGGTCGCGGTGCGGCAAGCCGACACCGGCCAGCCGTTGCGCGACGTGCATGTCGTCGTGCTCCACCCGAACAAGACCTATCTGGAAACGCGCACGGACGCGTTCGGGCATGCGGACTTCGAGCTCTATTCCGCGCTGCCCCTGACGATACTGTGCGCCGCCCCCGGCCTGCGCGCCCACGTCGAGCGCGGTCACCGCGGCGGCGACGGGCTCGAGGTCGAGATGCGCGCCGCCGACAACGGGGGGTCAATGATCATAGCCCACCGGACCGGCCGCCTGCCGGGTGTAAAGGGGCGGCTCAATCCCATCCTGGACGACCTCGACCGGAGCTATCTCTACGCCGACAACGTGGCGATCGACGACGGGCGCCAGCAGCCCGTGTACTTCGCCCTGAACAAGCCCGTCCGTCTCACCGACTCCCTCGGCGCGAGGGCCACGCTCCGGTTCCGCGAGATGCTGGGGTCGTCGTTCGTCTTCGACTATCGGTACGAGTGACCCGCGAATGAACTCGGCGCCGCGGCCGGCCCGGCGCGGCGAGGTTGCGGCTTGGGGAACTTGGTCAGCGGCATGGTCAGCGACCAACCCCTTACATGGTCAGTGACCAAGTGGCCCAAGCGGGCGACTCACTCGCGGGCCGCCAGCGCCTCCAGCACCCCCGCCGCGACATCGGCCCGGCGGTCTTCGTTCGGGCACTCCAGGACCAGCGACAGCGGCGCGACGCGGCGCACTTCGATCGCCACTTCCTCGCCGCCGAGCGCCTCTTCCAGCGCCGACATGCGCGGCACAACGCCGGGCCGGAAGCCGACCCGGACCCGGCCTCCGCGCACCAGGATGCGCTCCGCGCCGGCCGCCCGGCCCGCGATCCCCAGCAGCGCCTTGTCCAGCAGGCGGCGCGCCTCGGCGGGGAGCCTCCCGAAGCGGTCGGCGATCTCGGCGGCCAGCTCTTCCACGTCCCCCCGGCTCTTCGCCCGTGAGAGGCGCCGGTACAGGTGCAGCTTCTGGTGCGGATCGGCCACGAACTCGTCCGGCAGCCAGGCGCCCGCCTCCATAACGACCTCGGGGGGCGGGAACTCCTCCCCGCCGGTCCCGTCGCGCATGCGCTTCACCGCCTCCTCCATCATGCGCATGTAGGTGTCCATCCCCACCGCGTGGGCGAATCCCGACTGGTCCTCGCCCAGGAGGTTGCCCGCGCCCCTCACCTCCAGGTCGCGCAGAGCGATGCGGTAGCCGCTGCCCAGCTCGGTGTAGTGCTCCAGCACCTTGAGCCGCTTCTCGGCCTCCGGGGTGATCGCCTCCGGCACGACTAGGTAGCAGTAGGCGCGCCGGTCCCACCGTCCTACCCGGCCCCGGATCTGGTACAGCTGCGAGAGCCCGAAGCGGTCGGCCCCGGTCACGACCAGGGTGTTCGCGTTCGCCACGTCCAGTCCGTTCTCGATGATCGAGGAGCAGACCAGCACGTCGGTGCGGCCCTCCGCGAAGCCGGTCATGGCCCGCTCTAGGGGCGCGGCGCCCATCTGGCCGTGGGCCACGTCGATCGCCGCGCCGGGCAGGAGCCGCCGCACGTGGGCGGCCGCCGAGTCGATCGTCCGGACCCGGTTGTGCAGGAAGAAGACCTGCCCGCCCCGGTCGAGTTCGCGCCGACAGGCCTCGGCGATCAGGTGGTCGCTCCACGCGATGACGTGCGTCATGACCGCCATTCGGTCGCGGGGCGGCGTGCGGATGAGCGACAGGTCCCGGATTCCGGCCAGAGACAGGTACAGCGTGCGCGGAATCGGCGTGGCGGTCAGCGTGAGCACGTCGACCGTCGTGCGCAGGCGCTTCAGCCGCTCCTTCTGGCGCACCCCCAGGCGCTGCTCCTCGTCGACGACCACGAGCCCCAGATCGTCGAAGGCCACGTCGCCGGACAGAAGCCGGTGCGTGCCGACGACGATGTCGATCCCGCCCCGCCGCAGCCCGGCCAGCACCTCGCGCTGGGCCGCCGGCGGGTCGAAGCGGGAGAGCGAAGCCACGATCACGGGGTAGTCGGCGAGCCGGTCGCCGAAGGTCTTGGCGTGCTGCGCCACGAGCACGGTGGTGGGGGCGAGCACCGCGACCTGCTTCCCGTCCTGGACGGCCTTGAAGGCGGCGCGGATCGCCACCTCGGTCTTTCCGTAGCCGGCGTCCCCGCAGACCAGCCGGTCCATGATGCGGGGCGACTCCATGTCCCGCTTGACGTCCTCGACGGCGGTGCGCTGGTCCGGGGTGTCCTCGTAGAGGAAGGCCGACTCCATCTCGCGCTGCCAGCGGGTGTCGGGGGAGAAGGCGTGCCCGGGGCGAGAGCGGCGGGCGGCGTAGAGGTCGAGCAGCTCGGCGGTCATCCGGTTGATGGCGGCCTGGGTCTTGCGGCGAAGTGTCTTCCAGCGCCTGCCCCCGATGCGGTGCAGCCGCTCCGGCCGGTCGCCGGGGTGGGTGCCGACCCAGCGCTCCACCCGGTCCAGGCCGTATACGGGGACGCGCAGCACCTCGCCGCCGTCGTACTCGACCGCCAGCGCCTCGATCGATTCGCCGCCGACCGCCACCCGCTCCAGCCCCCGGAAGCGCCCGATCCCGTGCTCCATGTGTACGACGTGGTCGCCGGGGGAGAGCTGGGCGAGGCTCTCCAGCGCGGCCGCCCCGCGGAACCGCCGTCCCCGTCTCAGCCTGCGTCCGCGCCGGAAGATCTCGTGGTCGGTGAGGATGTTGAAGACGGGGTCGGAATCGGCGACGCAAAACCCGCTCTCCAGCGAGCCGACCGCCAGGTGGCAGCCGGGCGGCGGCGTGCCGCGACGGTCGGCCAGGAGGTCCTCGAGCCGCCGGGCCTGGCCGTCGTTGTCGCAGAGGATCCAGGTCTCGGCGTCGCTCGCGGCCGCGTCGGCCAGGAAGGTTCTCAGCCGCCCGATCCTGCGTTCGAACGGGGGCGGCCGCCGCGCCTGGAAGACCGGCTCGCCGGCGTGTTCCTCCGCGAAGCCGATCCGGGGATGCCGGGCGATGCGCGCAGCGAAGGTCTCGGGGGGGAGGAGGAGGGTGGCGGGGTCGGCGGCCGGGTTGTCGTCGCGGAGCGCCTCGCGGTGGCGGGTCTCCGCGCGCCGCCAGGCCGTGTGCGCGCCTTCGTCCCAACGGCCGGCGCCGGTGCGGACCAGGACGGTGTCCCGGGGCAGCCGGTCGAGGATCGAGCAGCGGGTGCGCCGGTCGCCGCCGGTCCTGCCGCCGAAGCGCACGGGCAGGATGTCGATGCGCTCCACCGGCTCGGTCGAACGCTGGTCCAGAATGTCGAAGAGACGGATGGACTCGACTTCGTCGCCCCGGAACTCGACGCGCGCGGGTCCTGCGGCGCCGAAGGAGAAGAGGTCGATGAGCCCGCCGCGGACCGCGTAGCGCCCGGCCTCCTCCACCATGGGGGCGCGCTCGAAGCCGCGCGCCTCCAGGGCGGCGATGAGGTCGTCGCGGCGGAGCTCCCGTCCCGTCGCGACGGCAAGGCGGAGGTCGGCGAGCTCGTTCGGGATGGGGGCCACCTCCTGGAGCGCGCGCCGGGTGGCCACCATGACCCGCGCGCGCCCGGACAGCAGCGCTTCCACCGCCTCCACGCGCTCGCCCTCGGCGTCCGCGCTGCCGGAAATCTCCTCGCCGGGGGCGGCGGCCTCCCGCTGGGGGAAGCTCGCGGCGAGCCCGGGTCCGAGCAGCGTTTCGAGGTCGCAGAGGTGCCGCCCCGCTTCGGTGGGGGAGGAGGCGGCCAGGACCCAGATGCGCGTCGGGAGGTGGCCGGCGAGCGCGGCCAGCGCCGCGAGGGGCAGGGAGCCGGCCGCGCCCCCGGCCTCTACGGACTCGCCGGGCCCGGGCAGGCCGCGAAGAAGCGCGCGGAAGGCGGGGGTGGACGCGACGGCGGCGGCGGCGCGGTGGGGGGCGGAGCTGGGGCTAGCCATCGGCCGCGGGGCCGGATCTGAGCGCGCGCGAGGCCGCGACCGCCGTCTCGACCGTCAGCAGCGCGAGGAGAAGGACGGCGAGCGGACGCCACGGTTCGGGACCCCGCCCGGCCCGGAAGATGTGGCGGGACCAGGACGAGGCGTCGTCGACGATCGCGACCGTGCCGGAGATGGCGCGCCGGACCTCGGGCAGGCCCGCGGGTTCGAGGTCGCTTTCGGAGGCGGGGGGGTTGACGGGGATCGTCCGGAGCAGGCTGTCTCCCGCGAGGATCCGGTAGAGTCCGGCGACGGCGGTGGCCGGAAAGGGCCGGTCGCCGTCGACGGGGTGCCGGGTGCCGTCGGGGGTACGGACCGCCGTGGCGGCCGGCGGGAGCCGGAGGATCTGCCCGGCGGTGGCGGACCTCCGGCCGGTTCCGGCTCCGGAACCGCGTTCGATCGCCCACTCCAGGAGCGGGATCATCGCCGCCGAGACCGGGAGGGCGGTGGACTCTCGGTCCAGGGGCGACGCCAGGAGCACGTACGGCCCGGTCGCGGCGGTGGCGGCGACGATCCAGGGGTCGCCGCCGGAGAGGGTCGCGAGGGCGGTCCCGACATCCGCTCCGGGCGCTCCGGTCGCGACGATGGGGAAGTGGCGCCGGACGGCGAGGCCGCCCAGATCGAACGCCAGGCCGCTGGACGAAACGCGCGCCCCTTCGCCGGTTCCGGGCTCGTAGCGGTGGGGGATCCCGGCCCCGGCCAGCCGGCGGTTCAGCGCGGGGAGCCGGGCCGGGTCGGCGAGCGGGATCACGAAGGCGCTCTGCGCGAGGCCGCGCCGGTCGAGACCCTCGCCTCCCACGCTGACAAGGGTGGCCGCCCGCGCGGCGTCCCCCAGGGCGATCCGGCCGCTCTCCTCCAGCACGGCCAGCGCCTCGGCGAGGAAGAACGGGGCGGGGCCGAGGAGTGCGACGGGGGTCGGGTCGCGGGCCGTGAACGAGAAGTAGCGCCGGTCGTCCGCCGCGAGGGGATCGGGGTCGATTTCCGCGTACCCCTCCACGGGTCCGGGGGGGAAGGGGCCGGCGGGAAGGCGGACGGTGGCGCCCGCCGGCGCCGTGGCCGCCGCCCTCACCCGTCCTCCGATGTGCAGCCGCACGCCTACCGTGTCGCCCGGCTCGCCCCCCGCGACGGACACCGCCGCCTCGGTGCGGCGCCCGGCCAGCGGGGCGAGCCCGCCGCCGAAGGACACCGCCGCGATTCCGCGGTTCGCGCGCTCGGCCGCCGGAGCTCCGAAGACGACGACGGGAATGTCGTCCGGACCCGCGGAGAGTTCGGAGAAGGCGCTGGCCTGCAGGTCCGTGAAGACGTGCACCTCGCGCTCCGGCAGCGCGCTCTGCCCCACCAGGGCGAGAGCGCGCTCAACGGACCGGACCAGGTCGCCGCGGGCGTGCCCCGGTTCGGTGGCGTCGATGGCCGCCAGCGCCTCGGCCGGACCCCCGGGGACGGCCGGCTCCCACGGCGTGCCGGCCCGCACCACCCAGATCGCGTCGTCGCGGTTCGCGCCCGCTGCGCTCAGCCGGGCCACGGCCTTGAGGGCGTCGAGACGCCTCCTCCCGTCCTCGACGATCGTGGTGCTCAGGGAGTTGTCGATGACCAGAGCCAGCGCCGTCGGATCGTGGCCGCCTCCCGTCCCGGGAAGGTGGACCCGCGCCCCGAGCAGGACCAGCACGATCACGATCGCCGCGCGCAGGAGGAGAAGCGGGAGCCGCCGGGTCCGAATCCGGCGCGCGTGGTCGCGTTCGGTCCGGAGCAGGTAGCGGATCGCCGGGAAGGTGAAGGTCCCGCTCTCCCGGCGATGGAGGAGGTGGAGGACTACCGGCACCAGCACCGCCGCGCCGGCGAGGAGGAACAGGGGGTTGAGGAAGCCCATGTCGACGGTCGATCAGCGAATCAGGGCAGCCGCTGGCGCTTCCGGAGACAGAGGCGGAGCGCCCGCGACAGGGGCTCGTCGGTGCCGATCGTCGAGTAGGCGATACCGCGGCTCGCCAGCGCCGCCGTCCATTCGGCCACGGCGGTCGCCACGGCGTCCCGGTACCGGCGCCGCGCGTCGGCTGCCGAGACCCGCAGCGAGTCCCCCGTCTCGGGGTCGACGAAGCGCGTCTCGCCGGTCGTCGGCAGGTCGCGTTCGCCGGGGTCGATCAGGTGGAAGACCAGCACCTCGTGCCCCGTGTGTTGCAGGTGGACCAGCGCCTTGGCGGTCGCCGCCGGGGCGACGAGAAGATCCGAGATCAGAATCACGAGCCCCTTGCGCTTCAGCCGCGCGGCCACGTCCCTGATCGCGGCCGCGGAGTCCGTGCGGCCGCCCCCCTCGAGCGCGGCCAGGTGCTGCAGAAGCACGCGCCAATGCGCCTTCCCGCCCCGGGCGCGGGTCTGCCGCACGATCCTCTCGTGGAAGGCCATGAGTCCCACGATGTCGCCCTGCCGGACGAGGATCAGCGACACGGCGGCGGCCAGGTGCTTGGCGTACCAGAGCTTGGTGGGCAGCCGCGGACGGGACGTCCAGTCCATCGACCCGCTGACGTCGACCAGCATGTACGCCCGCAGATTCGTCTCTTCCTCGTACTGCTTCACGTAGAAGCGGTCCGAACGGGCGAAGAGGCGCCAGTCGAGGTTGCGGAGGTCGTCGCCCGGCCGGTAGGCCCGGTTTTCCGCGAACTCGGCCGAAAAGCCCCGGTTCGGCGACCGGTGCAGCCCCAGGAGAAAGCCGCGGACCACTTGGCGCGCGACGATGTCGATCCCTCCCAGCTCCGCGAGCGTCGCGGGATCGAGGAGGTCGGTGCGCCGGTCGCGGTGCGGGGTGACGGTCTCGTTGGTGGCCATGATGCGTTGAAGGGTGCGTGTCGTCGTGGAGCCGGCCGCGGCCGAAGACGATTCCGAGCGGGGCCGGGCGTTTCGGCGGAAGTGAAACGGACATGACGGCCGAGGCTGCGACGCGGGACGACCGGGCCGCCGGCTTCAGGAGTCACACGGCCCGTTTCCGCGATTTTGAATCGACACCAGCCATTCCTGGAACTCTGCGTCGGGCGGGGAACAGAGATCCGTTTCGTACCAGTCGAACCTGCGGAGGGGGATGCCGATCAACTCCCGCGGAAGCCGGCCACTCAACGGATTGTTGTCGATTGCGAGGTACGCCAGCCGCGTAAGGGCGCCGAGTTCGGGCAGGACCGGGCCGGTGAGTTCGTTGGAGGACAGGTCCAGCCTCCGGAGACGCTGCAGATTCCCGAGTTCGGGCGGGACCGCGATGAGTTCGTTGGAGGACAAATCCAGAGTATCCAGGCCGTCTAGGCTCCCGAGTTCGGGCGGGATCGCGCCGGCGAGGTCGTTGGAAGACAGGTCCAGCCTCTGGAGACTCCGCAGATTCCCGATTTCGGGCGGGACCGGGCCGGTGAGGTCGTTGGAAGACAGATGCACGGTTCTCAGGTTCTCGAGGTTCCCGATTTCGGGCGGGATCGCGCCGGCGAGGTCGTTGGAAGACAGGTCCAGTCCCACAACGTTCCCGGAGGTGTCCGTCCTCACGCCCCACCACTGATCGAGCGGTTCGTCCGTCCCCCAGTTCCGGATGCGGAGCCATCCGGGCCCACCCAACGCTTCGTAGATCCTGACCAGCGCACCACGCTGCAGGTCGACCCCGACGGTGGACGATGCCTCCAACCCTTCCACTGCGGCCCGCACGGGCGCCACGCCTTCCCCCACGACCGTCACCAGCCCGGCGGCGTCCACGGTGACCACCGATTCGTCCCCCGACGTCCAGGTAACCGCGACGCCCGGCATGGTCCGGCCGTGCTGATCCCGCACGCTGGCGGTCAGCTCGACGGTTTCGTCGAACCACAGGAGCGTCGTCGCGAGCGGAGAGATCTCGATGCTCGCCGGGACCGGCGGCTCGGTTCCGCACGCGCCGGCCAGGGCCGCGACTGCGAGCGCCGGCGTCTTTCGTCTTCTCATGACGAACACATCCTGTTCCCGGAGTGGGTTCTAATTCCCCACAGCCATCGCTGGAACTCCTGGTCGGCGGGATAACAGAGGTCGGTTTCGTACCAGGTGAACCAGACGAGGGGGATACCGATCAGCTCCCGCGGAAGCCGGCCGCTCAACAAGGTGTTCTGGTCCAGCTTCAGCTGCAGGAGATTCCGCAGGTTCCCGATTTCGGGCGGGACCGGGCCGGTGAGTTCGTTGCGAGACAGGTTCAGTGTATCCAGGCCGTCGAGGCTCCCGATTTCGGGCGGGATCGCGCCGGTGAGTTCGTTGCGAGACAGGTTCAGGTATCTCAGGTTCCGGAGGTTGCCGAGTTCGGGCGGGATCCGGCCCGTCAGTCCGTTCTGGAAGAGAGTGAGCACCTCCAGGTTCTCCAGACCGCCGATTTCGGGCGGGATCGGACCCGTCAGCTCGTTGTCGTAGATACTCAGCACCACCAGGGTCCGCAGCATTCCTATCTCGGGAGCGATCCGGGCGGCCACGCCGTTGTTCTGCAATGCCAGAGTGGTGACGTTCCCCGCCGTATCCGTGAATACGCCGTGCCAGGTGTCGAGAGGTGCGTCGGTCTTCCAGTTCAAGTCGAAGATCCAGTCGTCCCCGTTCATCTTTCGGTGGACCGCGTGCAACACGGCGCGCGGGCCGGGCTCGACCGTGACGGTCGCGGTTGCCGCCAAGGCGGGCAGCGAGGCCCGCACGGTCGTTTTCCCGCTCTCTCCCCCCTCGACCAGTCCGCTTGCCGAGACCTCCGCGACGAGACTGTCGTCGGTCGACCAGGCGACCTCGACATCGGTCATGGTCTGCCCCTTCTGGTCCGTGACCTTGGCGGTCAACTGGACCGTCTCTCCGGCATCCTCCAAGGTTGCGGTCGCAGGTGTGATAGCGATCGCAGTGGCCACGGGCTCCGGCTCCGCCGGGTCGCCGCCGCACCCGCCGCCGAGCGCCAGGGCCGCCAGCGCGGCACACGCGGATCGTCCGCTTGGTCGCATGGAACATCCCCCCTTGTCGGTTACGGTTTTCCGGAGAGAGCGGCCTGAACCGCCGGACACGTCACTTCGCGGCCGGGCCGCGAACGGCCGGGTTCGCCGCCCGGACGGCTTTGTTATTCCCGTTCGAGGTTGTGGGGCCAGTCTATGTTGAAACCCGCCTTCCGCAGCGATCCTTCGATATGGTTCGCTTCGTCCCATTCGCCCGTGTAGTAGAACTCGCTGTCCATTCCATTCTCGCCGATCAAGCGAAAATCGAGGACGACATCCGTGTCGTTCAGTCTTCCCATGACCGTGCCGGAGCCAGACCCGTATTCCACGTGCCGGGCCTCCACGGTTCCCGAGATCCTTCCGTCAACCTCGGTAAGCGTGAACGTGAAGTACATGAACGGCTCGCCGTCTTGCATCGCCGGGCCCTCCCAGGTACCGGCGAAGATCAGCGTCATCACCTCGACCCCGAACTCCAGCGTCGTCGAGAGTCCCATCGCGTCGGTCGCCGTCACCGTCACCGTAGCGGTCCCCTCGGTCACGCCTGCCGCCTCCAGCATGGATCCCGTGACGTTCACCGCCACGACGCCCGAGTCCGACGACGCCGCCGAGTACTCCAGTTCCTGGCCGTCCGGCTCCTCGAAGTACGGCGTCAGGTCCCACGTCCTTGCCCGGCCCGGAACGAGCACGGCGTCCGGGATCGCGTCCAGCACCGCGGGAGGGCGGTTCGGGACGGTGACCTGGAAGTCCAGTTCGCCCGTCATGCCGTCCTCGTCGGTCGCCGTGACCGTCACCACCGCCTCCCCCGGGGAAACGCCGCTCACCGTCACGGCCGTGTCCCTCACGGCCGTGCTCGCGACGGTCTCCTGCGACGACACCGCGGCGAGGGTCAGCGCACCTCCTTCCGGATCCTTGAAGCACACGAGAACCGTCACGTTTTCCCCGACGAACGTCTCCTGGTCCGCAACGGCGGCGCAAGCCAAGGGCGGTTGCGCCTCCCCGCACGCCGTCAGAGCCGCCAGCCCGGCAAGCGCCGCTCGCTTCATCTCCGTCTCCCTCTCCCTTGAAGTCGTCCCCGGTCGCAGCGGCCGCGAACAGCCGCGCGCCGGCGATTCTCCGAGTATCCCGCATCTCCCGTTGATGCACCTGAGCGGATACAGTTGATACACCTGAGCGCGTCGCCGGTTCCACCGTCGATCCGGCGCTCGGAGAACGCGCCGCGCGCCGGTCCTAAAGCCCCCACACCACGAGCAGCTGAACCACGCTCTCGTCGAAGTCCGTGCCCAGCTTGTTGCTCCAGTACTGGTATTCGACGCCCACGTGCAGCCCGTTCGCGGAACCGCCCGCCGCCCGCCCGACGTCCCATCGCAGCTGCGGCTGAGCCAGGATCGAGCCGGGCTTGTCGTCGCCGAACTCGTCGGTGGTGGCGGCGGCGTACTCCGCGTGGCCGGCGACCGCGAACGACTGGCCGGCGAGGCTGAAGGGGAGCAGCCCGTTCACGTCGAAGACGAAACGGTTGGCAAGCTCGGGGGGGCTCCCGCCGTCCCGGCCCCGGCCGGCGTCGATTCCGAGCATCAGGTCGGTGTTGAGGAAGACGAACCCCGGCGGGCTCCACGAGATGCGGACGCCGGGCAGCCATTGGCGGAAGTTGGCGTCGGCGCCCAGCGCCACCCCGGCCAGGAGCCCGAAGTCGGCGACCGGTCCGAAGCCGAGCTCCCTGCCGGTGGTCTTCCCAAGGCTGAGATTCGAGTACCACTCGCCGTAGGCGTCCATCTCGTTGAAGCCGTCGTCGCCGCCGTCGTCGATGAAGTCCACGAAGAAGAAGTTGTCTCCGAGCTTCCACCGGGACGCATGCTGCACGGTGAGGATGACCGTGCCGCTCGGCTTCCTGTTCTCGACGAACGGGTCGGCGTGTTTGCCGTACTGGAAGTGGACCTCGGTCTGGGCCCGCGCCGGAGCCGGTCCCAACGCCAGGACCGCGGCTACGCCGCCCCCCGCCACCCACGCCGCGCCCGCGCGGCGCGACACGGCTGCTGCTGATCTCATCGGAATCCTCCCTGAAGGGTCTCGAGCTATGCGGCGCCTCCGGGCGTGCGTATGCGGTCGACGAGTTCGCTGACTCCCGCCGGCGGCGCCGGGGTGAACTTCGATACGACGAGCGCCACCGCGAAGTTGAGCGCCATCCCGACCGTCCCGATGCCCTCGGGCGATATCCCGAACCACCAGTTTTCGGGCGAGTCCGCAGCCGGATTGACGAAGCGGAAGTGGATGATGTAGGCGGCCGTGAAGGTGATCCCGGACAGCATCCCGGCGATCGCCCCTTCGCGGTTCACTGTGCGCGTGAATGTCCCCAGGATGATCGCGGGGAAGAAGGACGAGGCCGCCAGGCCGAAGGCGAAGGCCACGACCTGGGCCACGAACCCCGGCGGATTGATGCCCAGCAGCCCGGCCACGGCCACCGCGAAGGCCGCGCTGATTCGCGCCGCCAGCAGCTCCCCCTTCTCCGAAATATTCGGCCTGACCGCCCGCTTCAGCAGGTCGTGGCTGATCGCCGACGAAATCACCAGCAAGAGCCCGGCCGCCGTCGACAGCGCGGCCGCGAGCCCGCCCGCCGCCACCAGCCCCGCGACCCAGTTCGGGAGCCGCGAGATCTCGGGGTTGGCGAGCACCATGATGTCGCGGTCGATGGCGAGCTCGTTCGCCGACGCGTCGCCCGAGTACCGGATCTTCCCGTCCCCGTCCCTGTCCTCGAAGGTGATGAGCCCCGTGTCCTCCCACTTGCCGAACCACTCGGGCATTGCGTCGTACGGCTGTCCGGCCACCGTGTCGAGCAGGTTGGTGCGGGCGAAGACGGCCACCGCTGGCGCCGTCGTGTAGAGGATCGCGATGAACAGAAGCGCCCACCCCACCGAGACGCGAGCGTCCCGCACCCTCGGCACCGTGTAGAAGCGGATGATGACGTGCGGCAGCCCCGCCGTGCCCGCCATCAGCGCCGCCGTGATGAAGAACACGTCGATCGTCGACTTGGTGCCGCCGGTGTAGGCGGCGAAGCCGAGCTCGCGGTGCAGTCCGTCGAGCTTGTCGAGGAGGAAGACGCCGCTCTCCGGGTCGGCCCCTCCGAAGCCGAGCTGCGGAACGGCGGTGCCCGAGAGCATCACGGCGAGGAAGATCGCCGGCACCATGTAGGCGAAGATCAGCACGCAGTACTGCGCGACCTGGGTGTAGGTGATCCCCTTCATCCCGCCCAGCACGGCGTAGAAGAAGACGATCCCCATCCCGATGACGACGCCGACCGTGACGTCCACCTCCAGGAAGCGGCTGAAGACGATGCCCACGCCCCGCATCTGCCCGCTCACGTAGGTGAACGACACGAAGACGGCGCACGCCACGGCGACCACCCGCGCCATCTGCGAATAGTACCGCTGTCCCACGAACTCCGGCACGGTGTACGCGCCGAACTTGCGCAGGTAGGGCGCCAGCAGCATGGCCAGCAGCACGTATCCGCCCGTCCACCCCATCAGGTAGACGGACCCGTCGTACCCCATGAACGAGATCAGCCCCGCCATCGAGATGAACGACGCCGCCGACATCCAGTCCGCCGCGGTGGCCATCCCGTTCGCGAGGGGGGACACGCCCGTGCCGGCCACGTAGAAGTCCTTCGTGGAGCCCGCCCGCGACCGGACGGCGATCCCGATGTAGAGGGCGAAGGAGAGGCCGACCAGGACGAAGGTCCAGAGGCGGACGTCCATGGGTCAGCGGCGTGGGGAGAGGGCCGGTGGGACTCCGCCCGCCGACTGTTGGCTGTGTGGGTGCGCCGGGGCCGGTCGCGGGACTTCGATCACCGGACGCGGGGTCGGCGCCCGCCCCCTCGTTCCTCCGCCACCCCGTACTCCCGGTCCAGCCTGTTCATCAGCCGGGCGTAGACGAAGATCAGCACAACGAAGACGTAGATCGACCCCTGCTGCGCGAACCAGAAGCCGAGCTTGAAGCCGGTGCCGGGGATGCGGATCGCGTTGAGCGCGTCGGCGAAGAGGATGCCGCACCCGAAGGAGACGAGGAACCAGATCGAGAGCAGGATCGCGAGGTAGCGGAGGTTGCGGGCCCAGTATGGGTTGGGGTGGGGCATCGGGGAGGGTGGGAGCGGAGGGAGGGGCGGAGTCGGTGCTGTCGCAAAGGTGGGCCGGTGTCGGGCGGTTCGCCAGCGGGGGCGGGAGCGGGGCGGGGTGCGGGGTGCGGGGCTGTGTGGCACGGCGGGGTCGTCCTACGGGCCGTGGTGTTCCCGTGCGGTGGTAGGGTGGGGTGGGGGGGAGGGCGGCGGGGGCCACGAGGACGATGGCTGCTGTCGCGGAATCGGGATCGTCATGCCGTTGCGCCTGCGGGATGCCGTGCATCCGGACTCGGGGAACGCGGCGGTCGCCGGGCGACGGTGGCCGCGGCGGCGCCACGTCCACCCGGAACGGGACGCCGGGATTGCGACCGGCATCGGCCTGTGCCCCCCTACGGAACCGAAGCAGTCAATTCCACCATACCCCGTAGCCCCTCTTTTGCAGATGGAGCGCAAGGCGCCTCTCTTGCTCCTCCCGGTCCGCCGCCGGAACCGGGTTGAGATGTTCGTAGAGGCGCGGTAGGAGACAGACTCCGTACTTTCGGGCGATCCGCGAGGCCTTGATGCCATTCTTGTGTTGCTCGAAGCGCTCCTCGGGATCGCGCGCAGTCTGGCCGACGTACACGCACGGCTTCCTCAGAAAGCGGATTCGGCTGGGTCGATAGTGCGGGTTCCGCTTCCTGAACTTCCGGCTGCGCCGAACCTCGTCGCGAAGTAGAATCACGTAGAGGTTCGCTGTGCGGTTCCCGGCGCGCTTGAGGCTCCCGCTCGCTGGAGGGTCGGCGTTCCCCGGGGAGGCCTCTGGCTCGGTGATCCCGAGCCACCTGCCCACGATGGTGCCCTCCAGCACCCGTGGTGCCGTGGCGATTGCGGCGCCGATGACGGCCGCGCCGACGGCGATGAGGATGCGTCGCACGATGCAGGCCTTTCGCCCCTACGGGGGCCATGCAGGTGGATGGACCGAGCCACTGGGTCGCTGCGAATCGGCGGCCCGAGGCTCACCCGTCGTCACATGGACCCCTACCGCAAGCCCACCAGGGTCCGCAGCCGACGCATCGCAGTTCCGAGGTTGCCGCCGAAGTCGTCCATCCAGGGATGCACTTCGGCCGGCGACACGGTGAGCCACGCGGTGTCGCGGCCCTCCGCGCCGCCGTGCTGATGGGACAATCCCGCGAGTGCGCCGGTACCGGATAGGAGGAACTCCTTCTCGAAGACCCAGGCGTGCGCGGCAAATGGAGAGACGCCCAGGCAAACCAGGAGCTGATAGTCCTGATTTCGGATCTGCTGGAACTTGTAGGACCGGTTTGCCCAGAGGGTGGAGAACTTGATCTCAGTGCGGAACCCCTCGAAAATCCGGTCAGCCTCGGCGTCGGGAGACCGCAGGACGTTGATATCCCGAGCCGCGCACCAGCCGGCGACCAGCTTCTCGCCGACCGCTCCCTTGCGCCGCGAAGGCTGCCCCCTGATCCACCCGAACGGACTCAGCGACCAACTCAGGTCCTCCTCGGTTTGGTACTCGCCCTTCAAGCCGTCTGCCAAGGCAGCCAGCAACTGGACCTCGGGATCCGCGATCGTCACGTGGACTCCCTTGTGGTCACGGCGGGCGACCCAAACAGACTGCCCTGAGCAGCTTCGGGACGTTCCCAGTCGAACCCGACGGTCTCCACGCCGTAGTCGGCCAGGCGTTCGGCCATGACCCGAGCCGCCTCGGGATTCGAGTCGACCAGGATGTAGTTCCTGCCGTGGCGCGCCGCCGCCTCGCCGGTCGTTCCGCTTCCGGCGAAGAAGTCCAGCACGGTGTCGCCGGGCCTGGAATGCACCTTGACGATGCGCTCCAGCACCCCGAGCGGCTTCTGGGTGGGGTAGCCCGTCTTCTCCCGTCCGGTCGGGCTCACGATGGTGTGCCACCACACGTCGGTCGGCGTCTTGCCGCGGGCGGCTTTCTCCCTGCCGACCAGACCCGGAGCCATGTACGGAATCCGGTCCATCTCGCCGAAGTTGAAGGTGTACGCCTTGGGGTCCCTCGCGTACCAGAAGATCGTGTCGTGCTTGGCCGGCCACTTTCGCTTCGAGCGGGCGCCGTAGTCGTAGGCCCAGACGATCTCGTTCATGAACGAGGCGCGGCCGAAGATGTCGTCGAGCAGGATCTTGCAGTAGTGGGCCTCGCGGTAGTCGATGTGCAGAAAGAACGAACCGGTCGGCTCCAGAATCCGGCGGGCCTCGCGGATGCGGGGCTCGAGGAAGCCGATGTAGTCGTCGTGACGGTCGTCGTAGCCGCTCCGGCCGACGACTTCGGTTCGGTAGCGCTTCCCCTGGAATCCCGTTCGGTCGCCGCCGACGTCGCGCTCGACCCGGATCCGGGTGCGACTCTGGACCTTGCCGGTGTTGAACGGGGGATCGACGTAGATCAGATGCACGCTCCCGGCGCTCATCGCCCGAAGCGCCGGGAGGTTGTCGGACAGGATGATGCGGCCGCCGCCGGAGGGTGAGGTCATCTCTCCACGATAAGCCGGCGCGAGCCGCTGGGCCAAACGCGACTTGACCGCGCACGATTGAGCCAGTTGATTCCTGGAATCCGGGAGCGGATGGCCGGGGGCGGGAGCGGACCGCCGCACCGCCATCGCATGACCGGACGGAGAATCGGATGAACTTCACCCTCGGCGGGCGGCTGTTGCGCGGCCTTGCTGCGGCACCGCTCCTCACGGCGTCGGCGTGCGGCGGCAACGTCGAAGAGGTCTCCGATGTCGTGCTCGCGCGACACGTCCACACCGACCTCTACGACGCCTACCCGGGCATCCCGTCGCCTGCCGGCGACCGGGTCGTGTTCGCCGACTATGCTGCGGACGGCAGATCGCTGACGGTCTACGACGTAGCGACCCGGGCAGTCCTCGCGATGACGAGCACCCCGGCGGGACGGTCGCGGGTGACCTGGTCGCCCGACGGTTCGCGCGTCGTGTACGTCGACCGCTGGTCCGATAGTCACGGGGTCTGGACCCTGGACCCGGCCACCGGCCAGGAGTCGCGCATCGTGGATCCCGGGGACGCACGCATCGACTATCCGCGATTGCTG
>JAPPNM010000025.1 GCA_028873825.1 Gemmatimonadota bacterium
GCATGCACAGCTTGGCCATCGCCTCGAAGTGCTTGACCGTGAGGTAGTCCTCGAGCCCGAAGAACTTCCGCATGGGCACGGCCAGCGTGATCACCAGGGCGACGCCCGAGAAGATCGCGCCGGCCACGAAGTAGGGAGCGAAGATCGTGGTGTGCCACCCGGGCACGATTGCCATGGCGAAGTCCCACGACACCACCGAGTGGACCGAGAGCACGAGCGGCGTCGCCAGCGCGGCCAGGTAGATGTACGCCTTCGAGAAGTGGTGCCACTCGCGGTCCGTGCCGCGCCAGCCCAGCGAGATGACCCGGTAGAACTTCTGGCGGAGGCCCCGCGCGTGGTCCCGCGCCGCCGCCAGGTCGGGGATCGTCCCCAGGTAGAAGAAGACGGCGGACACCGTGAAGTAGGTGGTGATCGCGAAGACGTCCCACACCAGCGGCGACCGGAAGTTCGGCCACAGGAAGCGCGAGTTCGGATACGGGACCAGCCAGTAGGCGTGCCAGACCCGGCCCACGTGGATGAGCGGGAAGAGACCGGCCGTCATGACCGCGAAGACCGTCATCGCCTCCGAGGCCCGGTAGATCGCCTGGCGCCACGGCGCGCGGAAGAGGAAGAGGATCGCCGAGATCAGCGTGCCCGAGTGCGCGATACCCACCCAGAAGACGAAGGTGGTGATGTAGACGCCCCACCCCACCGGCGCGTTCAGCCCCGAGACGCCGATTCCCTTGTAGATCTGGTAGAACCACGAGACGAGGAACACCCCCACCCCCGCGACCGCGATCGAGAACAGGGTCCACCACCCCTTGCCCGGCCTGGACAGGACCTTGAGGACGGCCTTGTTCACGTCCTCGTACTTCCTCACGTCCGGGTTGGGGAGCGCCCCCCTCCGGGTCAGGTCGGCCGTCGCCATCGGTTCAGTGGCCGCCTTCGTCCACGTCGTGATGGGTGACCTTCTTGAGGTAGTGGACGGCGGGCTGCGTGTTGATGAAGGCGTCCAGCACCCTGTAGCTCCGCTCGTCGCGGGCCAGCGCCGCCACGCGCGAATCGGGGTCCTTGACGTTCCCGAAGGCGATGACCTCGGCCGGGCACACGGTCTGGCAGGCGGGCCGGACCTCGCCGTCGCGCACTTCGCGTCCCTCCAGCGCCGCGCGGTTCCCGGCCTCGCGGATCCGCTGCACGCAGAAGGTGCACTTCTCCATGACGCCGTTGTCGCGAACGGTGACGTCGGGGTTGAACTGCCAGTTCATCGGCTCGGGGATGTTCTCCGACGTGTAGCGGTACCAGTTGAAGACCCGGACCTTGTAGGGGCAGTTGTTGGCGCAGTACCGCGTTCCAACGCAGCGGTTGTAGGCCTGCGCGTTCAACCCGTCGGGCGTGTGGTATGCCGCGAAGACGGGGCAGACCGGCTCGCAGGGCGCGTTGTTGCAGTGCTGGCAGAGCATCGGCAGGAAGCGGATGTCCAGCGGCCCGGAGTGCGACGCGTCCACCGTCTCGTAGTACCGCTCCAGTCGCAGCCAGTGCATCTCCCGGCCCATCAGGGCCTGGTTCTCGCCCACCCACGGAATGTTGTTCTCGGCCTGGCACGCGGTCACGCACGCTCCGCAGCCCGTACACCTGTCCAGGTCGATGGCCATCGCCCAGCGGGGATGGTCTTCCGCGTACTCGCCGAAATCGGAGCCCGGGAGCGGGTAGTCCTCCGCCCGGCCTTCGGTTTCGACCCTCCTGAACCCCCCCGCCTCCTGCAGCTCCCGGACCTTGCCGTGATGGTCGCTCTCCGCTTCGGCCGCGGCGTGGCCGAGAGCCGACAGCGCCACCGCCGGGGCCACGTTGCGGTCGTCCTGGTCGCTCGAGCCCTCGGTCGAGGCCAGGCGCCGCCAGGCGCCCGTCGCGTCCACCCTCGCGCGGGTGGAGACCAGGGCCAGCGTGCCCGAAGCCCCGTCGACCGCCACGGGCAGCAGCGTCATGGGGTTGACCCCGTTGCCGTTCGCGAAGCGGCCGTAGGCGGTGTGGCCGCCTCCCATCGCTATCGCCACCGCGTCCTCGCGGATTCCGGGGTACGCCCACACCCGCAGTTCCGCCTCGCCGTGCTCCGTGGCCACGCGAACCATGTCGCCCGAGCGGAGGCCCAGTCCCGCAGCGGTGGCCGGATTCATTTCGACCCAGGACTGCCACATCACCTTCGACACCGGATCCGGCAGCTCCTGCAGCCAGGGCCGGTTGGAGTGCGTGCCGTCTCCGAAGCGGGGCGAGGGATGCACGAGCAGCGTCAGGTCGCCGTCGCCCCGAAGGAAGGGCACGCGGAAGTCCACGGCGACGGCGGGAGCCTGCAGGGCGCCGACCGCCGGGGAAGGATCCGGATAGTCGGCCGAGCCGGCGCGCAGAAGCTCGCGCCAGCTCGCATCCGGGTCGCCGGCGAATCCGGCTTCGGCCAGCCGGGCGTCGTGCGCGGCGCGCAGGTACTCCTGGAAGGTGGCAGCGCCGTAGTCGTGGCCCAGCCGCCGCCCCGTTTCCAGGAGCACGTCGCTCATGGGGCGGGAGTCGTACACCGGGACGGGCCGCATGACCGGCTGCCGCACCGCGTAGGTGGCGACCCGCCGATCCGCCCCTTCGCGCGCGCCGTGGGAGAGGCCGTCCCCCCAGGACTCCAGGGGGTGGGCGTCGGGCAGCACCAGATCCGCCAGCGCCGACGTTTCGTCCAGCGCGGTCGCGAAGGCCACCTTGAAGGGCACCGCCGCGAAGGCCTCGGCGAAACCGGACCCCCGGGGCAGCGAATACGCCGGATTCGTGCCGGAGACGACCGCCACCCCGTAGGTGCCGGAACGCATGGCGGCGATGGCGCCGTCGATCGCGGCGTACGACGATGCCTCCGTCTCGGGCGCCGCGCGGATGTGGAGCGTCCGCCCCAGGCTCCCCGCCGCCACGTTCAGAATCAGAACCGCGAGGTTGGCGGCCGTTGCCCCCTGGTGGTGTCCCGCCAGCCCGGGGCCGAGCGCCAGGGCGCCGCCCGCGGCGAAGCGGCCGGCCAGCTCGCCCAGCGCTTCGGGCTCCACGCCGGCCGCGTCGGCCGCGTCCTCGAGGGCGTAGCGCGAGACCATCTCGCTGTACGGTCCCGCGTCCGCGCCGCGGCGCACCAGCTCCCCGGCGAGCGCAAGCGCGACGAGCGCCTCCGAACCGGCCCGGGCGGGGATCCACTCGTCGGCGTTCTGGCCCGTCAGCGACAGGCGCGGTCCGACGAACACGAACCTCCCCTTCTCGCCGTGATCCGCCGCATGCATCGCGGCGAAGTCGGCCGCGAAACTCACGGGCGAGATCCAGGTCTCCAGGAAGTCGGCCCCGAACGAGACCAGGAGGTCCGCCGCCGCGATGTCGTAGCGGGGCAGGGCCCTGACGCCGAAGGCGATGTCGACGGCCGCGCGCAGCGCCGAATCGTCGAGGGGATCGTGGATGACCCGGTCGCCGTCCACGCCGTCCACGAAGCGGTCCAAGAGGCGGCCCTCCGCCGGACCCTTCCGCCCGGTGACGAAGAGCGAGCGCCCGCCGGTGCCGAGCTTCTCCGCCAGCAGCGCCAGCGCCTCGTCCCAGGCGATCGCCTCGAAGCCCCCCGCCCCCGCGCGCAGCGGCGCGGCCACGCGGTCCGGGTCGTAGAGCCCCTGCAGCGCCGAGACGCCCCGCGAACAGAGGCCTCCCCGCGAAGCCGGATGTCCGGGGTTGCCCTCGATCATCACCGCCCGCCCCTCGCGGGTTCGCACCCGGATCCCGCAGCCGCTCGCGCACTCGCCGCACGTGGAGCTGTACCAGGTGGCCACCCCGGGCGTGACCTCCTCCGGCGGCACCACATACGGGATCAGACGCTCCACCTTGTCGGTCGAACACCCGGCGACGGCGGCCCCGGCCCCGCCCACGCCGACGATCTTGAGGAAGTCCCGCCGCCCCAGTCCGTCGCTCATGCGCGCACCTCCGGCCGCGCGGCCCCCGTGCCGCCGCGACGGCGGCCTCGCGCGCCCGGGCTCAGTAGTGACATACGGTGCAGTCGCGGGAGGCCCCGCGCTCCAGGTGGCAGGACACGCACCAGCCCATCCTCAGGTCCGCCGCCTCCGGGGCCACCTCCTCCAGCACGGCCATCTCCTGCACCTGCCCGTGGCAGGTCTGGCAGGTCACCCCGGCCGCGACGTGACGCATGTGGGGGAACTTCACGTGGTCGCTGACCTTGTAGATCCGCTTCCACGGAATCGGCGTTCCGGAGTCGTAGTACTCGCGAACCTTCGCGATCTCCGCCTGGGCCCGCTCGGTCCGTCCGCCCACGACACCCACGAGGTGACAACCCATGCAGAGCGCCACCGGCGGGATCCCGGCGTCCACCGACCGTTCGGCCGAGAAGTGGCAATACTGGCAGTCGATCGTGAACTGGCCGGCGTGCGTGTCGTGCGGAAACAGGATCGGCTGGGTCTGCGAATACGCCTCGCCCGCTTCGGGAGACGAAATCCCTGCGGGGGCTTGCCGGAAGCCGATGAAGACGGCGGCTACGAGCAGCGGGGAAGCTCCCGCCGCGGTCGCCAGCCACATTCTTTTCGTTCGAGCGGTAGGCATCGCGGACCCGTAGCGGGCCGGGCTGGGGGTTGAAGGGAGTTCGACGGACGCTTGGCAAACCGGACGCTTGGCAAACCGAAGGAAGGTAGGAACCGGGTTTGGGGATGTCAACGAAACTGGCCGTCCGCCGGACGACAGTGCCCGGGACTCCCGGATGCGCGGTCTCGCCGGGTTCGCTACACTAGTCTCCGGCTGAACCCGCGCGAGCACGGGGAGCGGCTAGGCGCCGGCCCGGCAAGGCGCTTCGAAGGGGCGGCGGCAGCTCCGCCGGCCCGAAGAGCGGCGCGGAGCGAAGCCTTGGACCCTTCCGCGGACGACGGGGCCGAACCGCCCATGGACCTTCACATCGCCACGCTGGCCCACGAAGGCCGGTTCTGGGACGTCCACCTCGAATTCGTCGAGGGCGCCGGCGACCCGGCCGCGTGCCGGGCGCGCCTCTGTTTCGCGCCGACCGACCGGGCCGGGAACGAAGAGCCCGGAAGGACCGCCGTGATCATCATCGAACCGACCCGCGAAGAGGCTGTGCGGACGGCCAGGGACTTCGACCGCTATCACCTGGCGGCCATGCTGCGCTCGGTGACCTGACGGCCGCCCCCGTCCGCATCCCCCGTCGTCCCTCGGGAACGCTCCGCAAGCAGAAATGACCCACGATCCCGAGCCGCTCCGCTGCCTGCTCCTCCAGGTCCGGGACCCGGGCGACCCCATGCGAGGGCACGAGATCGCCTCCTTCGAGCGGTCCCTCTCCCCGCGGCCGGCGCGCATCGGGGTCTTCGACCTGCTCGGCGGACCGCTTCGTCCCCGGGACCTCGGCGGCGTCGACCTGGTCCTTCTCGGGGGCAGCGGCGCCTACTCGGCCGCAACGGGAGGGCCCTGGCTCGCCACCGCGCTCGAGTCGCTTCGCGCCGTGCACGCCTCCGGCGTCCCCGCCTTCGCGTCGTGCTGGGGCTTTCAGGCGATGGCCGCGGCCATGGGCGGGGAGGTCGTCAACGACCCCGGCCGCGCGGAGGTGGGAACCCGCGACCTGGTCCTCACCGCCGCCGGGCGCGCCGACCCGGTCTTCGGCGGCCTGGGCGGATCCTTCAAGGCGCAGATGGGCCACGAGGACGCGGTGACGACGCTGCCGCCGCGCAGCACCCTGCTCGCCTCGTCGGCCCTCGTTGCCAACCAGGCCTACCGCTTCGAGGACGCGCCCGTCTACTGCACGCAGTTCCACCCCGAACTCGACGCCGCGGGGATCCTCGCCCGTCTCTCCGCCTACCCCAGGTATCTGGCGGAGGTGGCCGGCACGACCTACGAGGAGATAGCGGCCCGCATCGAGGATACGCCCGAGGCGAACACCCTGGTCCGGAGGTTCGCGGACCGCTTCGTCGAGGGCTGACGGTCCTTGGACCAGGCGGCCCGAGCGCCGAGAGCGGCCGCTCGAACGCCGGGGGGATTTGTCCACGGGCCGCCGACCCCGACGGCGCGCGGAGGGGATCCTCCGGCCGCTACGCCTCCCTGACCCAGCGCACCAGCTCGCGCAGCGTCGGCCGCTTCCCCTGCATGAGGATGCCCACGCGGTAGATGCGGCCCGCCACCCACGCCGTCGCGCCCACCGCCAGCACCATCAGGACCAGCGACAGCGCCACCATCCACCATTCGACCGACCCCGAGACCGCGCGCGGGAACATCAGGATCGGCGAGAAGAAGGGGAAGAGCGCGGCCCAGTCGATCCACGCGAAGGCGTCCCCCTCGAGCGAGAACATCTGCAGCATGAACGGGATGATAAGGAGCATCATCAGCGGGAACTGCGCCTGCCCAGCCTCCTCCTCCGTGCCGCACATCGCCCCCACGGCCGCGAAGAGCGACGCGTAGAGGAAGAACCCCAGGAGGAAGTAGACGAGGAACAGCGCCAGCACCCCCGGGCCGGGAAGCACATCGACGATCCGAGTCAGGTCCGCCTGGGGCAGGTTCGCGGCGAGCAGCGGAACTCCCAGAAGGCCGATCAGCGCCGCGCACGCCGCCCAGATCCCGAGCTGGGTCATGCCCATCGAGCCGACGCCCAGGATCTTCCCGAGCATGAGGCGCCCCGGCGTCACCGCCGATATCACCACCTCCACCACCCGGTTGCGCTTCTCGTCGAGCACGGAGCGGAGCACGAACGCCCCGTAGAGCAGCATCGCCATGTACAGGACGACGACCCCGGCGAACCCCGTTGCGATCCCGGATATCTCCTCCGCTTCGGACACCTCGTCGCCGAGACGCTCGAAGCTCAGGCGGTTGCCGCCCAGCAGCTCGCGCACGCCGGCGGCGCTCTCGGTCAGGGAAAGACGGATCTCCAGCACCGCCTCCACGACGTTGCCCTCCAGGAGCGCCCGCCGGACCCTCGAGGGCGAGTCCTTGCTGCGATAGGCGAACGCGCCCTCCCGCATCGTCAGTTCGTCGAGGACGACGTACCCGTCGATCTCGTCCTCCAGCACGCGCCGGTCCAGCTCCTCGAGCCCGACTTCCGGTTCGACCAGCTCGACGCCGTATCCGGCCGCGTCCATCCTGCCGGCGACCTCTTCGCCGAGTCGGCCCGTGAAGTCGACCAGCGCCATCTGCCGCTCGGACTGCCCGGCCCGCACCGCCATGAAGGCGGTAAAGCCGGTGAACCCGAGCATCAGCACGGGGATCGCGACGGTGGAGAAGATGAATCCCTTCGTCTTGACCCGCTCGACGTACTCGCGGCGCAGAACCGCCCATACCTGTCTCATCGCGCACCTCCCGCGGCCCGAAGCGCGGGTTCCTCGGTCGGATCCCCCGCGTGCCTAACGAAGATTTCGCGCAGGCTCGGTTCCAGGAGCTCGAAGCGTCTGAGGCCCACGCCCCCGGCCACCGCGGCGGCAAGGATCCCGCCGCCGTCGATCCGGGGACCCAGGGTGAGGTGATGCGCGTCGCCGACCCTCTCGACCTGCGCCACGCCCAGCCGGGACAGCCAGGCGTCGTCGCCCTCGAACTCCACAGCCACCACGCCCGACCGTTCGCGCCGCTTGATCTCCTTGAGGTCGCCGTCGAGGACTTTCCGGGACTTCGAGATGAGGCACACCCGCTCGCAGATCCGCTCCGCCTGCTCCATGAGGTGGGTCGAGAAGAGGATCGTGGCGCCGCGCTCGCGCTGTTCCAGCACGATCGACTCGAGCACCTCCTGGTTGATGGGGTCCAGCCCGCTGAACGGCTCGTCGAGGATGAGCAGATCCGGGTTGTGGAGCACGGTGCCGATGAACTGCACCTTCTGCTGCATCCCCTTCGACAGGGTCTGCACCTTCTTGCCGGCCCATTCCCCGAGGCCGAGCCGTTCCAGCCACTCCATCGCCCGGACTCGCACGACGCTTCGCTCCATCCCCCTGATCTCCCCGAGGAAGACGAGCTGCTCGAGCACCTTCATCTTCTCGTAGACGCCCCGTTCCTCCGGCAGGTATCCCACCCGGCTCCTGCGCTCGAAGTCGGGAAAGCCGCCCAGCAGCTCGACGGTCCCCCGGTCCGGGAGCAGGATGGCCATCATCATCCTGATCGTGGTGGTCTTGCCGGAGCCGTTCGGCCCCAGCAGGCCGAGGATCGTGGCGCGCGGGATCTCGAGGTCCAAGCCGGAGACCGCCGTGTGGTCGCCGAAGCTCTTGGTCACTCCCGACAGCCGTACCGCCGCTTCCGTCATGGTTGGGTCCTGGTTGAGTGCCTGGTGGGCCGGGCGGTGCCGCCGGCCCCTTCGGACGCCGGGGCCGGCGACGACGAGGGCGCGACTCGCCCGGCGCGCGGAACGCCGCCTTCCCGCCGCAGCGGTAATCTACGTCAAGCGCGGGCGGAACGTTCACCGCCGGCGGGATCCCATTCCGGCCCGCCGCGCCGAACGACGGTTGGCCCGAAACCTCGAAGGGTGGTTTCGCCTATATTTCTCGTTGGCGACATGCGACGGCCCCCGGTCGGACGATGCCGAATGAGTCGGGACGGACCGGAGCCGCGGACCGGCGTCGGCGTCCGGGATCCGCCGGGAGGGGCCCAAAGCACATCGGGGAACTACATGGCAATCTACAGAACGCTGTTCTACAGCGACGTGACGGTCGGGACCGGCGGGCGGCTGACGATCCCGCTTACGATGCGCGAGAGCTGCGGCATCCGCGAGGGGGACACCTTGACGGTTCGGGTGGAGGAAAACCCCGGAGGGGCGCGCCAACTGGTGATGTGGCGGGCCAATCCGGATCCGGACGACTAGAAGTCCGCGGACGGCAACCGCGCGACCGCCGAGGCGCCGGACGGGATCTTTCGCGCGGGAAATCCGAAGATCGGGCGGTCGGCGGCCGCGCCGCGCGTCGTCCGGACGCACGTCGCCGGCCGAATGCCGGGAGGGTCTTCTCCGCGGGCTGTCGGCGCAGCGGGGGAATAACAGCGGGCCGGCATTGTCGGCGCCGAATCAGCGAAGTTCGCTCCAGCAAACGAGCTCCCCCAGCGGGCGGCTCCCGTCGTGGAGCCAGTCCGGCTCCGGAAAGGGCACCCGGTCCAGCGGGACGATGCGGGTCGCGCCGAGGGCTGACAGCATTTCCGCAAGGCGCCCGCGACCCGGACCGATCCCGGCCAGCCCAACCGTCTGCAAGGCCGGTGACAGGGGAGCCAGCACGTCGCGGCACGCGGCCGCGTCCGCAACGGGGACGACCCAGGCCGTGCGGCCGCCCGCCGGCTCGAAGGCCCGGCCGGGCGCGAGCGCCACGGACCAGCCCGTCTCCGCGGAGAACCAAGACCCCGCCTCGCCGGTGGAGCGACCCTGCAGCGCCAGCCGGCCCGCAAGCTGGTGGTGCGCGGACAGCTCGGCGGGGGTCGGGGTGGCGGCGGGGAGCGCCGCGCCGATCTTCGCGAGGTGCGCGGCCAGGTCGCCGCACCAGTCCCGGGCCGCCGCGAGGTCCCCCAGGAGCAGGACGAGACGCGTGCTCACGCAGCCCCGCTGGTCGAAGACGGCCGCGGCTCGGGCCGCGTCGGCCGCCGCGCCGGGAGCTCCGCGCGGATCCACGATCGCGACGCCGAGGCGGTGGGAGTGTTCGACCAGCCGGGTCGAGGCGGGGGCTCGAGACCGGACGGCCTCGATGGTGTCGTCGCCGCCGTACACGACCGCTTGGTCGGCCAGGGCGAGCAGTTCCCGCTCCCAGGCGCCGCGCGCCGGTGCGCCGCCCGTCCAGTAGCACACGGCCGAAGCGGCCGCGAGGCGGGAGTCGGCGCGGTGGAGCTCCCGCGCGAAGAGGGTGGTCAGGACGGCGTCCCCGGCGCCGGGCTTGACCAGCACGGGCGACTTCACGAGCAGCGCCCGGAGCATGGAGGTAACCGTGACGCCCGGCACGGACCCGGCGCCCAAGTGGAGGGTGACCCCGGGGGCCGCGGCGCGGACTTCCCGTCCGTCTTCGCCCACGAATCCGTCCAGCGCGCGCGGGTTCGCGAATTCCGCCCGGACGAGACGGCCGAGCGCGTCGGTCGTCCAGGACGCGGCCACGCCGTTCAGGACTTCTCGCGTCATGGGGCGGGACAGGCCGGCGTTCGCCGCGACCCGGGCGAGGGCCCGCTCGTCGAGGGCGTTGCGGGCGAAGCGGTCGCCGACCGAGCCGAGCAGCGCAATCAGGTCGTCGGTGCGGATGGCCGTCAGGGCGGGCCGGGAGGCGCGCAGCGCCGAAATCAGCATGTGCCCTAACTGATGGTCCGACTTGGGATAACGTATGACAACGCCACCCGCGGCGATCTCCTCCGCGGTGGAGGGCGGGGGCAGCGCCGGAGGGAAGAGCCAAGCGTCGAACCCGCGGGGCCGGGACGCCGTCACGGTGCGATTCGGATCGTGCGGAGGAACGACTCGGCCGCCAGCGAGCAGCCCCTGGCCGGGGACCCCGGAACCCGGCCCAGGAGGCGCAATCCCCCGTCCGCCGTGGTGTGACCGAAGTCCTCGGTGAGGATGTGGCAGACCGAGCCCGCGTTGGCGAGGTCGAAGTGGGCGAGGAGGCCGGGCCTGCCGGGGGGGAGCGGGGCGAGGGTGGCGGGGTCCAGCGCGCGGGTGCGCACCCAGGGAGGGAACCGGTGAAGGCGGTCGGGCACGGCCGCCGCCGCGCCGGCGACGCCGTCGTACGCCTGCGAGAGGAGCTCGGTCATACCGTATTCGTTCACGATGCGGGAGCGCGGGGTGTCCAGCGCGCGTTCCGCGCGGCCGTAGAGCGTGGCCCGGTCCACCTCCGCCGCGCGGCCCTTGAAGCCGCCCGTCTCCATCACCCGCGACCCGCCGGGCAGAGGGACGGGCTCGCCTTCCAGCGCGTCCAGGAGGCGGACCAGCGCAAAGGCGGTGGTGAGAACGAGGACCGGACCGGCGGCGGAGGCCGCCTTCCGCACGGCGGAGACGTTCACTCCGTCCCGCGGGTGGAAGCCCCACCGGACGCCCGACACTTCGGGCTCGTCGGCGATGAAGCCGGCCATCGCGGAGAGCGACGAGTCCGGGCTCTCCCGCGGGCCGGGAATCAGCGAGAGAACGCGCAACGATTCCGCTCCGCGCATCAGGTGGCGGCGGTAGTTGGCGCGCG
The DNA here is from genome assembly GCA_028873825.1 of Gemmatimonadota bacterium. Lineage (GTDB taxonomy): Bacteria > Gemmatimonadota > Gemmatimonadetes > Longimicrobiales > Gaopeijiaceae > Bin94. The sequence continues at coordinate 11,142 of JAPPNM010000025.1, forward strand.
CGGCGGCCCGGTAGAGACCGAGGCTCGGCACGTGGTGCTCCCCCCGGCGCCCGGCTCCGCCCGTAGTTCCGCTGGTGCGAAAGACGCGCTCGGGGGTGCCCGACACGATCGCCACGTCCCTGAAGGCGGCCGCCGGAACCGGCGGGATTTCGCGCCACGACGCGGGCTCCCCGCCCGGCGACGCGTCCCAGAAGCCTCGCAGCACCGGATTGGTCGCGCGCTGGACTTCGTGGATTCTCATGGCCAGGTCGTTGAAGGCCCCGTCGCCGGCCAGCGCCTCGGCCTCGCACGGCGCGGTTTCGCCGGTCCCTCCGCGCGCCCCGGGTCCCGAATCGCCTCCGCGCGCCCCTTCCGGCGCACGCCCGCCGTCGGCCTCGCACCCGGCCCCGGCGCCGTCCGAACCGCGCGGACGCCACGCTCCGAAGATCGCCGTCAGCTCTTCCAGAACCGCCCCCACCTCCGCCGCGACCTCGCCGGGACGGCCGGCGACGCCGGAAGACCGGGAGCCGCCCTTCGGGACGCGCGCGCCGCTCTCCCGGTTCTTCACTACGCCTGCCGCCCCACACCGCCCCCGCGCACCGCCCTTCCTCCCGTCCGCCCCGTCCGCTCCCCGTCGCGAATGGTGAGTACCCCGCGCACCACCACGTGCGGAATCCCCGCCGGGTACCGGTGCGGGTCCTCGAAGGTGGCCCGGTCGGCCACGCCGCCGGGATCGAACACCACCACGTCGGCGACGGCCCCCGCCCTGAGCACGCCCCGGTCCGCCAGACCGAGCTTTCGCGCCGGCAGCCCCGAGACCTTGTGTACCGCGGCCTCCAGCGACATCGCCTTCCGCTCGCGGACATAGCGGCCCAGAAGGCGCGGGAAGGTCCCGTACCCGCGGGGATGAGGGGACGAGTCCGAAAGCGGGCCGTACGGGGCGTAGGCGCCCCCGTCCGAACACACCATGCCGAGCGGGTGGGCAAGGACGCGCTCGGTGTTCTCTTCGGACATGCCGAAGCCGATCATGCCCACGCTGCCGCCGGCCTCGCGCAGGAGGCGCACGGTCAGCGCGTAGGGGTCCTCGCCGCGTTCGGCGGCCAGCTCGCCGAGCCGGCGTCCCCGCGCCCAGGCGTTCGGGCCGCCGATCCGGGTGATCCGCACCACGTCCCAGGAACCCAGCAGCGCGATCTTGTCCCGGCACGCCCGCTCCAGCGCCGGGCCCGCTTCCGGATCGGCGAGCCGGGCGAGGAACCGCTCCGCGCCGCCGGCCCGCGCCGAGGCGGGAAAGAGGTTCGAGAGACCGGTCGCGTAGGCCGCGTAGGGGTAGCGGTCGAAGTGTGCGTCCACGCCGTGGGCGCGCGCCGCCTCGATCGCGGCGAGCGCGGCCACGGCCTTCCAGTGATTGCGCTCTCCCTGCGCCTTGAGGTGCGAGACCTGCACGGCCACCCCGGCCGCGCGTCCCACGTGCAGAGCCTCTTCGAGGGCGGCGAGGAGGCGGTCGTCCTCGTTGCGCATGTGCGTCGCGTAGGGGTAGGGCGTCCCGCGCAGCTCCGCGGCCAGCGCCACCAGCTCGTCGCGCGTGGCGAAGCTCCCGGGAGTGTACTCGAGCCCGGTCGAGAGGCCCACCGCGCCGGCGGCGAGGCCGTCGCGCACCAGGGCGCGCATCCGTTCCAGCTCGGTCTCGGTGGCCGGGCGGTCCGCGCCGCCGATCACGTAGTTGCGTACGGTCCCGTGGCCGACCATCGAGGCCACCGACACCGCGGGGTGCACGCGGTCGATGCGGTCGAGGAAGCCGCCGATGTCGCGGAAGTCGATCTCGACGCCGTAGCTCCGGCGGTAGCGGTCGCGCGCGGACTCGAAGGCGCCGTCGCCCCAGGGACCGATCGAGCTGCCGTCCTGCCCGACCACCGCCAGGGTGACGCCCTGCCGCACGCAGCTCTCGGCGCGGGGGTTGACTAGGAGCGACAGGTCGGCGTGGGAGTGTATGTCGACGAAGCCGGGCGCGACGGCCATGTCCCGGGCGTCGATTTCCGTCGCGCCCGCGACGGAGACCCGGCCGACGGCGGCGATGCGGTCGCCGACGACGGCCACGTCGCCGGCGCGCGGGGAGGTCCCCGTGCCGTCGACGAGGGTGCCGCCGCGGATGACGAGGTCGGTGCGCGGGCCGGTTCCCGCGACCGAGGGCGCCACGGGCCTCGCCCCGAGGCCCGTGAGCCCCGCCAGCCCGGCGAGCGCGCACTTCGTCCCTCCGGCTACGAAATCGCGCCGCTTCAAGGTCGCGGCCCTTCCCCCCCGTCCCCCCCTCCCCGCAACAGGGACTTCCCGGAGCGCCGCAAGCGGCCCGGCGCGATCCCTCCGGCGCGCAGGATCTTGGCCTGCTGGCGCGCCTGCTCGCGTTTCACGAGTTCGCCGGCCGCGGCCAGGTGCTCGTCCATCTCGGCGTATTCGTCGCCGGGGAAACCGTCCGCCTCGGAGCGGTCGAGCGCTTCGCGGAGCCCGCGGATCTCGCGCCGCGCCTTCTCGACCGCCCGGCGGAGTCTGGCCAGCGCCCTGCGGGTCTCTGCCTCCGGGGTCTTCATGTCATGAAGGATGGCCCCGGGTTCCGGGCGTTGCAACGGCGGAACGGGACGAACGGCTCCCACGCGCTGCGAGTCGCCGGCCCCCGAAGCTCCGAGGCGCGCAGCTCCGCCCGCAGTGCGGTCCGCCGGCCCCGGGGGACCAGGGCCGGACCGGCCGTTGGCCGAAAGGGGAAGGACGCCCGTCCCCGCAACCAGCTTGCGACGCAACTCCATTCCGGGCGACCTGTTGAAGCCGGGCATCCAACCCGCTATCCTCGTGTCCGAGAAGTTCGTGAGCTATAGAGACCGGCGAGGCGCCGGGCCGACAAGGCGCTCCGAAGGGCGAACGGCGGCGCTGTTCGTCCGAGAAGCAACCCGAATCGGAGCCGCGAACAGGTATCACGGTCGCGGTACAGCCGCGGCAGAGCGTCCAGCCGACCTTCCAGCCGGCTGGCGAATGCGGCGTCTCGGCCCCTTCGGGGGCCCCCCGAAACCTCGGCGCGGAGCGTACCGACTTGGACCCCTCGTTCTTCTTATCCGCCCTCTCCGCTTCGGCGGCCCGTGTGACGAATCCGCGCCTTGTGCGCGCGCGATCGTTCGCCCCCCTCGCGACCCTCCTTCTCGCGGTGGCCGCCCCCGCCCCCCTCCTCGCCCAGGACGGCTACGACATCGTGCTCGCGGGCGGGCGCGTCATGGACCCCGAAACTGGCCTCGACGCCGTGCGCGACGTCGCCGTGCGCGCCGGGGAGATCGCCGCGATATCCGAAGGCCCCCTCTCCGGGACCGTAGTGCTCGACGTCTCCGGCCTCGTGGTCGCCCCGGGCTTCATCGACCTGCACGCGCACGGCCAGACCAACCGCGCCAACGAGTTCCAGGCCCGCGACGGAGTCACCACCGCGCTGGAGCTGGAGAGCGGAGTGGCGCTTCCGGCGGTCTACCTGGCCCGGCGGGGCCGGGGTGCCATCCTGAACTACGGCGCCACCGTATCGCACATGTCCGTCCGTCCGAAGGCGATGCCCGCGCGGGCCGGCGCCGTCCGGCAGGCCCTCGCATTCGCCGGCGACGACCCGGAACGCGCGCTGCGCGAACTGGAGTCCGCGGGTTCGGCGGCCAAGTACGACCCGGTACTGCCCGAAGACTACCCCGCGCTCCGCGCCGCCTTGGCCGAGGGTCTCGCCGCCGGCGCCCTCGGGATCGGGATGGCGCACCAGTACTACCCGGGCGCCAACCACGAAGAGATCCTCGAGGTGTTCCGTTTCGCGGCCGACGAGGGCGCCACCATCCACACCCACGTGCGCAACATGGGGATCGACGCCATGCAGGAGGTCATCGCCAACGCCGTGGCGACCGGCGCGCCGCTCCACATCGTCCACGTGAACAGCTCGAGCCTGTGGCGCATCGGCCCGATTCTGGACCTGATCGGCGGCGTGCGGAGCCGCGGCTTCGACGTCACGACCGAGGCCTATCCCTACACGGCCGCCTCGACCGGACTCCAGTCCGCCCTCTTCGATCCCGGCTGGAAGGAAAGCCTCCGGATCGGCTACGGCGACCTCCAGTGGCAGGACACCGGCGAGCGGCTCACGGCCGAGACCTTCCGGAGATACCGGGCCGAAGGCGGCACGGTCATCATCCACATGATGAAGGACGAGTGGATCCGCGAGGCGCTGTCGCGCGACTTCGTCATGGTCGCCTCGGACGGGATGCCCTACGCCCCGGGGGCGCATCCCCGCAGCGCCGGCACCTTCTCGCGCTTCCTGGGCCGCTACGTGCGCGACGAGGGGCTCATGCCGCTCATGGAGGGCCTGGCCCGCATCACGATCATGCCCGCGCGGCGCCTGGAGCGGATGACCGGCCAGGCCGGGCGCAAGGGGCGGCTACGTCCCGGCATGGACGCCGACATCACCGTATTCGACCCGGACGGCATCATCGACACCGCCACCTTCGAGGACGACCTATCGCATTCGGTGGGCGTGGCCCACGTCCTGGTGGGCGGCGCGTTCGTGGTGCGGGACGGGGAAAACGTCCCCGGAGCCACGCCGGGACGGGCGCTGTTGGGCAGGGGGAGCGGCGGCTGAAAAAGGCGAGCGGGGCGGGGAGTTCGCTCCCCGCCCCGCCGCCTCTCTCGGTGCCTGCGCGGGTCCGCCCGCGGGCCGCTACCGCTCCCACTCCTCCGGGCCGGGGATGCCGCGGCTTCGGAGCAGCACCCGTCCCGGGTGGTTGGCGGAAGAGCGCCATCCGTCCCAGAACGCCCGTATCGGACCGCTCTTCCCCTCGCGCGCGATCGTCATCGGGTTGTCCGTATCCCCGTCCAGGACGACGGACCCGCCCGGCCCGGAAAGCGTGATGCTGGCCAGGGAGCCCCACCCCTCCCGAACCGGAAGAGTGAAGACGAAGTAGGACGACTTGCCGGGCGCGTCCCCGACCTCGGGCATGTCGAAGCTGAGCGAGAAGAGCGCAGTTCCGCCGCGGTCCCTCCCGGTCAGCTCATAGGCGCCGGGCGACGCCGGCAGTCCCGGGAAAGCCTCCATGACGAACGCCGGATCGAGGAAGGGTTCGCCGTCCTCGTCGAGCCCTCCCCAAAGAAGGATGGTCTGCGTCGCCTCGGCGGGGGCCCGCCGTTCCGGGTATCCGCGGTTCCGCCGGTATTGAAGCGCCTTGTCGAAGTAGAAGTCGCTGATCCACTGAGGCTGGCAGTAGCTCATCAGGTCGCGATGCCTGTCGGGATCCCGCATCGCATGGTTGCGGATGTCATATCCCCAGGTTCCGGTTTTGGCGTTGTCGTGCGGGTAGCTGGGGTCCGCTCCCGCGGCCCCGCCGCACGGAGCATGCCGAAGGTTCAGGTTGTGACCCAGCTCATGGGAGATGACCAAGTTCGAGGGAATGGAGAAGCTGCTCTTGTGGTTGAGCCACGCTACCCCGGCCGCGCCGGTGACGCTACCGCTCATCTGTCCCTGGAAGTACCCGCCGCTCCCTTCCGTCTGCCGGATCGCGTCGGTCGCCCTGAGAAGGGTGAAGGCGCTGTTGGATGCGTTTTCCACCGCCTTGTACGCGGTCACTTCGAAGTCTTTGATCGGAAGGAGGTCGTAGGTCGAGTGGAGCCGGCCGTACGCCTCCTTTTCCTCCTCCATGCTCTCGGCGTAGCCGATGATCGCGGAGTCGGGATCTTCCTCCCACAGGAACGGAATCACGGTCAGATCGAAGGTGGGCATGTAGTGCACCTCGTACTCGTGGACTCCATCGGCGGGGATCCTGGCCGCCACGCCCAGCTCGTCGTCCAGAGTTCCCTCCGGATCGATCTCGATCACCACTTCGAGGCCCGGCCGTATGATGTCGGGCGGGATCTCGACATTCGAGGACTGGTCCAGCGCATGTTCGGCGACGCCGGTCGGAATGGCTTGGGACCTGCCCGGCAAGGTCAGGGTCCTGAACTCCGACCCGTCCTCGTAGAAGGTGGCCTTGACCGGCGGGATTCCCTCGTGGGTCGAGTACGCGGAAGTGGCGAATACCCGGAGCAGCGCCTTCTTGCCGCCGACCAGGGGCACCCTGTCCTCCGCCTTCAGCGCCTGCGTCGCCTGGGTCAGGTAGGCCGCTGGAGACGCCTGCACGCCGCACATCTTCACCCGTCGTTCGGCGATGCCTCTGAGCCAGCTCCGAAAGTCCTGGTTGTTGGGGGCGCAGATGTTCGTCCCGCCCGCGAGAAACACCTTCAGGTCGATAAGCGACCACATGAACATCTCCTCCAGCTCGCCCCCCAGCCCCGGGTTGTCCGAGAGACGCAGCTCCGACAGCGGCAGCCAGGCGAGCAGCTCCGGGACAGTTCCCTCGAGCCCGTTGGACTCCAGGTTGAGGTACTGGAGGCTGTCGAGCTCCGCCAGATACGGAGTGATGGTGCCCTTGAGGTTGTTGCCGCCGAGGGACAGGGACCGGATCTGTCCGTGCTCGTTGAGCTCGACGCCGTACCACGTGGCCAGGTCCGCGTCGGTCCCCCAGTTGCTGCTCGTGCCCCATCCGGCGCCGCCCGCGGCGTCGTAGAAGCGCTCCAGCACAATTCTCTGCGGCATCGGGACGACCGTTACCGTAATCTGGATACTCGCGGAGAGTCCTTCGTCGTCGGTCGCGGCGACCGTGACGATGGCTTGGCCCCTGCTCACTCCCTCCAGCCGCAGGGTGTCGCCGGACAGGCTGAAAAGGATGAGCGCCGAGTCCAGGGACGAGGCCTCGTAGCTCACCGGGTCGCCGTCCGGGTCGACGATGTGCTCGGAAACCGGGATACGGACGACCTGGGTGGGGTACGGCTCGATTCCGGTGAACGGGACGGCGACTTCCGGCGCCCGGTTCCCCACGGTGACCGATATGTCGATCCGCGCCTCGCCCCCGCCGTCCGTGGCCGTGACCCCGACGCTCGCCGCCCCCTTCGCCTGCGGCACGATCAGGAGCGTGGAGCCCGTCGCGCTCGCGGTCACCACCGCCGGGTTGGTGGACGAGACCTCGTAGGTGAGCGCATCCCCGTCCGGGTCGGAGAAGTGGCCGGACAGGTCCACGGTGGCGGTGTCTCCGATGAAGACCGTCATGTCCGGAACTTCCTCCGTAACGACTGGCGGTTCGCCGCATCCCGCCGTCCAGGCGGCGGCGCAGGCGACTGCGATCGAGCGCGTTGCTGTAATGAATCGTGGCATCGTCATCCTCCCTCAAGTTACGATTATCGCGAGACGGCAAGCCCGTAACCATCAATAATAGGGACGGCCGGAGCCGTTCGGCAAGTTGGCTGTCGGGAGAGAGTCTCGCGGCATCCGAGCGGCGACGGGCGCGCCGGTCCGCTCCGCTCCAATCGTTCGGAACGTAAAGAAGAGATTACATTATGTCACTTATAGTATACATTTTCTTTCGGTTCCCCCTTCTCCGCATCCTCCTGGCGTCGCTGGTCCTCTCGGTCCCCGCCCGCCGCGCGACCGCCCAGGTCTACGATGTCCTCATCCGCAACGCGCGCGTCCTCGACGGTACCGGCAACGCCTGGTTCCGGGCGGATATCGCGATCGCCGGCGACCGCATCGAGCGCATCGGGCGGCTTCCCGGCGCGGCGGCGCGGCGCAGCATAGACGCCGCCGGCCTGTACGTCGCCCCGGGCTTCATCGACCTGCACTCGCACGCCGACCGGGCGATGATGTCGGAGCACCCGGAGGCCCGGCGGGCCAAATGCCTGAACAGCCAGGGCCTCACGACGGTCGTCGGCGCCCCGGACGGCCGCAACGCGGCCTGGCCGGTCGCGGCGGAGATTTCGGCCCTCCGGGACCGGGGCCACGCCTTGAACTTCGTACCCATGGTGGGTCACGGCACCGTGCGCGCCCGGGTGATGGGGAACGACTACGAGCGCGCCGCCACCCCGGCCGAGGTCGCACGCATGCGGGAGCTCGTGCGCGAGGGGATGGAGGCCGGGGCGTGGGGGCTCGGCGCCGGCTTGGAGTACCGGCCCGGGCGCTTCGCCGCGACAGGCGAGATCGTGGCGCTGGCGTCGGAGGTGGCGCCTTACGACGGCTTCTACATCGCCCACCAGCGGAGCGAGGCGTCCATGCCGATGTGGCAGCTGCCGAGCGGAGTGGACGACTGGCCGGTCGACGGCCTGCAGGCGCTGGAGGAGACGATCGAGATAGCGCGCGAGGCGGGGATTCGCGTGGTCGCCAGCCACCACAAGGCCCGGGGACGCTCCAGCTTCGGCCGCTCCGGGCACGACACGGTGGTGGTCAACGCGGCGCGCGCCGAGGGGCTCGAGGTCTACCTGGACGTGTACCCCTACGAGACCTTCGGCGGCGGCGCCCGCCCGATGATCCCGAAGTGGAGCCTCGTTCACGACACCGTCGACACGGGCGGCGGACGGGACAGCCCCGTCTACGGCCGGCCCGGCATCTACGACAGCGCGCGCGCGCATCTGGAGCGGCGCTGGAACGACCCCGCAACCCGCAGGCGCATCGAGCGCGACATCGCGTGGATCGTCGACCACAACGGGGGCGCGGACCGGGTGGTCGTGCTGCGCTACCCCGACGAGTCGTTCGTCGGCAGGACGCTGGCGGAACTCGCGGCGCGGATGGACGCCACCTTCCAGGACGTGGTCGTGCACATGGCGCTGAACGGCTATCCGGACGTGATCGGCGGCGCGCGGACGCGGGGGTACGGCATTCACGAAGCCGATGTCGTCAACTACAGCGTGCAGGAGTACACGGCCACGGCGTCGGACGCGGGGGTGAGCGGGGTGGCGGGCACGCCGTTCGCGTCGGCGGCGGGCGCGCATCCGCGCCACTTCGGCGCCTTCACCCGCAAGATAGCGCGCTACGCGAAGGACCTGAAGGCGATCTCCCTGCCCTTCGCCGTGCGCTCCATGACGTGGCTGCCGGCCCGCATCATAGGCCTGGAGGACCGGGGGCTGCTGCGAGAGGGGTACAAGGCCGACCTGGTTATCTTCGACCTCGAGCGGCTGCGGGACCGTGCGACGGTTCTGGAGCCGGACCTGTTCAGCGAGGGGGTCGACTACGTGATGGTGAACGGGGTGTTCACGGTGGACGGCGGCGAGTTCACCGACAAGCTGCCGGGCCGGGTGGTGGTGCGGGCGGGGCGGCCGGCGGGCTGAGGTGTTCCCGATCCGCCGCCGGGCCGACAGGGACGCCGGGTGACGCGCCACCCCCGACGGGGGGATTCCGTCCACGGGCTGCTGGACCTCGCCATCGTCGGCGCCGGCCCCTGCGGCCTCGCCGTCGCCGTGGCGGCCAAGGAGCGCGGCCTCCGCTTCGCCATCCTGGACCGCGGCGCCATCACCGAGTCGCTCATCCGCTACCCTCGCTACACGACCTTCTTCTCGACGGCCGAGCGGATCGAGATTGGCGGCGTGCCGTTCACGATCCCGGAGCCCAAGCCGTCGCGCCGGCAGGCGCTCGCGTACTACCGGCACGTGGTGGCGCACCACGGGCTGGCGGTGCGCCAATACGAGGAGGTGACGGGGGTGGTGCGCCGCGGGGGGGCCGAAACGGCGGAGAATCCGGGGACGGAGGGGGAAGGGGGCGCGGACCGCGCCGGGACGGAGGCCGGAATCGTCGCGGATCGAGCCGGTTTTCTGTTGCACACGCGCACCCGCGACGGCAGCGAACACCGGCTGCACGCCCGCGCGGCCGTCATCGCCACCGGGGGCTTCGGCGAGCCCAACCGGCTGGACCTCCCCGCCGGCGAGCCCGAAGGCCGGGTCGTCCACTACTACGAGGAGCCCTTCCGGTTCTTCGACCAGGACGTGCTCGTCGTGGGCGGCGGCAACTCCGCCGTCGAGGCGGCGCTGGAGCTCCACCGGTCCGGCGTTCGCGTGCGCATGGTGCACTTCGCCGGCGTTTTCGACCGGGGCGTCAAGCCATGGGTTCGCCCCGACATCGACAACCGCATCGGGCACGGCGAGATCGTCATGCACTGGAAGTCGCGGATCGCGGTGCTGGGACCCCGCACGGCCACTATCGTGCGTGCCGACACCGGTGCGGCCGCCGAGGTCGCGAACGACTGGGTGCTGGCCATGACCGGGTGGCGTCCCGACCACGCCCTCCTCCACGGTCTCGGCGTGCGCACCGACCCCCGCACGGGAGTCCCCGGCCACGACCCCGCGACGATGGAGACGAACGTGCCGGGCGTGTACATCGCGGGGGTGATCGCGGCGGGGTTCAACGCGAACAGGATCTTCATCGAGAACGGGCGCGAGCACGGGGAGCGGATCGCGGTGGCGGTGGCGGGGGGGCGCGGGTGAGGTGTTAGGGTGACTGGTGAGCTACGGGACACCAAACGGGTACGGTTCCTTGCGGAATCCGTAAGGAGTCCATACGGTGGGTGTGTCGGCAACGCACTCCGAAATCTACTCCGGCGACCATAGGACCTTGTCGGGGACTTGGAACCCCGCTATGAAGAGGGGTACGTCTTGAACGAAGACGCCCCATGACTCTCGCCAGAAGGCGACACCCACAATGACCGCTCGCGCTCTTTACGTCGCCTTGGCTCTCCCGATGTTCATCGGGTGCACAGACCCCGAACCCCGCTTTGACCTCGCTGGCCTGTGGGTTGACGCGCACCGTGTGGAAGACACGGTGACCATGTATCATGACCTGTCCACGGACTCGTTGTCCGCGTACTGGGGCGACGATGTGGCGTACCCAATGGTCGGAACCGTGGATGGACAGTCGGTCGTGTTACGATTCTATTCCGGGGACAGGACCACAGTTACCTACAGGGCCACGGTCGAAGACGACGGGGAGACAATCATCGGAACGCTCCATAGCATGGAAGGAGACGAATTGCCGATGACCCTGTTGAATATAAAGGGGAGATAACCGGCGAGGCCGTCAGAACAGCCCCTCCCCCGGCAACCCCGACGCCTGTTCGAGCCAGGTCGCCCAGAGCTCCTCGTCGAGCTCGTCCCCCTCGTGAATGTGGAAATACCGCACCGCCTCGTGCTTCGACGCCACCGGCGGAACCGGACGCAACGACGCGCCGTTCAGAAAGGTCACCTTGACGTATTTCGCGAAGCAGTGGAACGACAGGAACCAGCCCCGCCCCTCGATCCCGTAGAAGGGCGAGTTCCACCTGACCGCCTTGCGGACATCGGGCACCCTGCGCTCGACGAGCGCGTCGAGCGAGCGGCCCGCCTCGCGCTTCCACCCCGGCATGGCCGCGACATACGCCTGGACCGGCGCATCCCCGTCGCCCTTCGGAATCTGCGGATTCCCGCCCGAGAGGAGCTTCGGCTTCCGCACCGGGAATCAGCTTGCCGCCGGCTTCACCCGGTATCTCTCGAACCACGCCAGCACGTTCGCCACCTTCGCCACCAGCTGGCTCGGCCTGCGGCTCATGTCGTGCCACGCGCCCGGCAGCCGGATCACCGCCGTGTCGATCCCGCGCATCTTGAGCGCGTGATACATCTGGTACGACTCCGACAGCGGCGTCCGCAGATCCTCCTCGCCGGTGATGAACAGGGTGGGCGTGGTCACCTTCCCGGCCAGCGAGATGGGCGAGAACTTCCAGTACGGCTCCGGGTTCTCCCACGGCAGACCCTCGTAGCGGCTGTGGTAGTAGCCGTACCAGTTGTCGGCCGTCAGCGTCTTGCTGATCCAGTTGACGACGGGCTTCTGCGCCGCCGCGGCCCGGAAGCGGTCCGTCTTGCCCACGATCCACGCGGTCATGATCCCGCCCGCGCTTCCCCCGGTTACGAAGAGGTTGTTCTCGTCGACGTAGCCGCGCTCGATCACCGCGTCGACCCCCGACATGAGGTCGTCGTAGTCCTCGCCCGGGTAGTTGCGGTAGAGCAGGTCGCCGAACTCCTCGCCGTAGCTCGTGCTGCCCCGCGGGTTGGCATAGAGCACGACGTACCCGGCCGCCGCCATCAGCTGGATCTCGGCCGAGAAGCGGTCGCCGTAGTTGGAGATCGGCCCGCCGTGGATTTCCAGGATGAAGGGGTAGCGGCGGCCCGGGTCGAAGTCCGGCGGCTTGACGATCCAGCCGTGGACGGAGCGGCCGTCGAAGGACGATTCCCACCGGATCTCCTCGACCTCGCCCAGCGTCTTGCCGGCGAGAAGGTCCTCGTTGAGGGCGGTGACCGCGCGCGCGCCCCGTCCGTCCCGCCCGCCCACCGCGACCTCGCCCGGCATGTGGGGACGGGTCCGGTTGAGGGCGAAGGTGCCGTCGCCCGCCACCGAGAACGACCCGCCTCCGTAGGGGCGCCCGTACGAGGTGCCGCCCAGGTCGTTCGCCAGCACCTCGATGTCGCCGTCCGGGGTGGCGAAGGCGACCTTCGAGTTGCCTTCGTCGTCGTAGCGGAAGTAGATGCCGCTGCCGTCGGCCGCCCAGACGGGGGCGGCGACGCTGCGGTCGAGGTCGCCGGTGACGACGCGGTGGCCGGTTCCGTCCAGGTCGATGAGTTGAAGACGACCGACCTGGTAGGTGCGGGTGCGGTCCTCGTAGCCGACGAAGGCGACCTGCCGTCCGTCCGGGGAGACCGCCGGGCTGTGATCCGGTCCGCGCCGGCCGGTCAGCGCGCGGATCTCGCCGGTCAGGACCGACGCGATGTACAGCTCCGAGTTCCGGTGGTCGCGCTCCCAGTCCGGGTTGCGGTTCGACGAGAAGACGAGGTGGGTGCCGTCGGGGGTCCACGCGGCCGGGCTGGAGTGCTGGAAGTCGCCCGACGTGACCTGGCGCGGGGTGCCCCCTTCGACCGGAACGGTGAAGATGTGGCTGTACCCGAAGTCGAGGTACCCGACGCCGTCCCGCCTGCTCCTGAAGCGGTTCTCCATGATCGGCGGCGGCGCCCATTCGGCGCCGGGGGGCGGTTTCGGCGGTGCGGCCAGGGAGGGCGGCGGGCGCGGCACGAGCATGTTGAAGGCTATGCGCGTGCCGTCGGGGGACCAGCGCAGCCCGCCGGGGGACTCGGTCAGCTGCGTCAGCGCCGCAGTCTCGCCCGTGTCCATCCAGCGCAGGTGGATCTGTCCTCCGGCGGTGTAGGCCAGCCGTGTGCCGTCGGGGGACCAGCGGGGCGAGCCGCCGGCCGCGAGGCGGCGGTGACCGGAGCCGTCCGAACCCACGATCCACAGCTCGGAGCGCTTGCGGTCCTTCATGATGTCCATCGACGTGCGGACGTAGACGACCTGGGTGCCGTCGGGCGAGATCTGCGGGTCGGCCGCGTACTCGAGCTGGAAGACGTCCATGGGCTCGAATCGCGACTGGGGGCGGGCGGGGGCGGTGGCCGCGAGGTTGAGGAGGACGGCGGCGGCGAACGCGCGGGCTAGCAGTCCGTGGATAAAGCCGCCCGAGCACCGAGAGCGGCGAGGCGCCG